>JBNKDD010000004.1:0-61208 GCA_050288085.1 Anaerolineae bacterium | reverse complement strand
CGGCATAATCCGGGAAAGGCAGGCGGTGATCTTCACGGCTGGGCCTGGAAGCTGGTGTTTTCCCGCACTCAGCTGCCACCAGAACAGCCGCATGACTCTGCGCATGCGCTGTTCATCACCGGGCTGCGCGCTATTGGCAAATTCCGCCTGAGCGACGTGCGCGTCGCCGCACTCGTCGCCCCGCAGGGTCAATTGAATAGGATAATACTTCCGCCGATCACATCATTGCCCAAAACGGACAGGCGCGGAATAGGACGCATCACCATACGGCAAACTTCCTTCCGCCCAGGTGGCAAAAATCGCCAGCGCATAATAGCCATTCACCTCACCGGGAACCGTCACCAGAACCCCGCCATTTTCGTCCATCACCGCCTCCACATCCACAATGGAAGCATCAGGCATCAGGCCGGGGTCCGGGTACAAACTGGCATTCACCGTATCGGGAAACGGCGCGTCAAACAGCAGTTCAAGCGTATTACCGATCACCTCCGTGTACCTGTCCTCCGGATAGAAAATCGGGAAGGCAAAAACATCAACGCAGATGCCCCCCTCATCCGTGATCGACCAGCAGTAGCTCCCCCGCTCCATCGGCGAGGCGATGTCACCAAGCAGCACGTAGAGCGCTGGTGGTTCTTCCCCCAGCGGGGCAGCAGGTTCTAAATCGGGTGCTTCTGTCTCTGTGGGGACCTGTGTAGGCTCTACGGCGGTTGGTTCCGTCGGTATGAGACTGGGTTCTTCATCTGGGAAATTTCCCGTCATCCCACAACCAGACAGCAATATGCTCAAGGGCAGCAGGGTAATCATCCACCGGATTTTCGTCATAAAACAGCCTTTCTAAATGGGTCGTATTATTACGACGGTTGATGTGTGGTTTAGGTTCCCAGATTCCGCGGGTTATTCCCCACGCCAGGAGTTCCAGGTCTGGCGGTCTTGTTCGGAGAAATCCCAGTCGGCGTAGACGGCCACACCGAATACCGGATCGGCAGCAGCACACAGACCGGCCAGCCCGGATGACAGGTTTTCGGCGCGGGGCCGGTGGGATCGGGTTTGCTCGGTAGATACCGAGATGCCGATCAGCAGGTCGTCCTCGTAATCAGCCAGACTGCGCTGCAATCCGCGGACTTCCTCACGCATCCACAGCCGGTACAGGGCCGGGTGTATGGCATAGCTATCGTAGGTCATGGTGGCAATCTGGTCAACATTCGAGGATACCTGGCGATAGTAATCGCCCGTCCAGCGGAAATCGTGGATAAGCGGCAGGTGATTGAGTACATCCGGCATCCATTGGCTGCCCGCGATGCTCAAGATGGTATCTGGCTCCAATGCTTTATCCAATTCTTGAAGCAGCAGGAGATAATCCGGGTTGTGGTTGTAGACGGTTTCAGCGTTCAGGTGGATGCCATCAAAGCCCAGGTCATCGACCATCGTCACAGCAAAATCGACGATCTGCTGGCGGGTTTCCTGATCGGCGAGATCAACCCAACCCTGCACCCCGATAGACCGTTCGTTTGCCAGGGGGATTCCGATCCAGGCCAGGAGGAGAATGCCCTGGTCAGCCTGCCGAACCTGCTCAATGAACGCTGCTGCATGATCATAAGTCGGGTTGAATGTGCCATCGGTGGTCAGGTAGGAAGTGTAGACGTACAGATAGCGGATGTCGCGTTCTGCTGCGCTGCGGGTCAGGGATTGGATGGCCGGTTGGTCGGGCGGCTGATCGACCCAATCGACGGCAATCCAGGCGGCGTTAGTGGTTCGATAACAGCCGGGATCGTCAGGTACCCAGCCCCACCAGATGACGATTATGATCCAAATCGACAGCATGAGAATCGCCAGCCATTTTCGGCGCGGCTTTGAATTCATCAATCCCCCCAGTACTTGAATACCAATCCCCGAAGTTGTACTTGACAGACCTGCTAAATACTCTATACTTTTGATGTGGTGTTGCATTGTACAACAAATTTCTGGGGACAGCGTGTGAGTGAAGGTTTCGAAAATTATCTAACCGTAGCCGAGGCAGCTAAACGACTCAATATTCACCCCGAGTCGGTAAGGCGATTAATCCGCGCTGGGAAACTCCCGGCTCGAAAATTCTCCAATACGTGGTTGATCGAACGGACCACGTTGGAACAATTTGCCAGTAACTATGACCCACGTCCGGGTAAAAAAGCCACTCTATTGTAGCGTGGTTGCGCCGTCTGTGGCGCTAGACTACAATCGCAGGTAACCGCGTGGACACGATAACGATCAAAGGTATTCGAGATGGGTTATTGATAACCCTTGAAGATGGCCCCTGGCCTCCAGTCGAAGCAGCGCTGCTGCAAAAAATAGCGACTGAGACAGAGTTCTTCCAGGGAGCCCGTGTCGCATTGCAGGTGGGAGAGCGGGTATTGAACAACGATGACATCCGCAAACTACGTGATAAACTGTCTGAGCATGATGTAGAGTTGTGGGCTATTCTTGGCAAATCGGCGGAGACTCTTCGGTCAGCCCGCCGCATGGACCTTGAAACGGAAATACAGGACGTCTCCCCTACACAGAGTGATCAGGGGGAACTACCGCCCATCGACTCAAGTGAACATGGCGACGCCGCCGTCCTGGTGCAGCAAACGCTGCGATCCGGGCGGATAGTCCGGCATGCCGGGCACGTGGTGATTCTGGGGGATGTTAATCCGGGGTCACAGGTGATCGCCGGGGGACACGTGTTGGTCTGGGGACGGCTGCGGGGGACGGTTCATGCCGGGGCAACCGGGGACGAAAACTCGATTGTGTGTGCCCTGGATATGCGCCCAATCCAGCTCCGGATCGCCAGCCATGTTGCGATTGCATCAGACGATGGAAAGCAGCGGCCTCACCCGGAAATTGCCTCCGTAAAAAACGGGCAGATCGTTTCAGAGGAGTGGGGGCAATAAAACAGGGGTACCCAGGCAAGTTGATTTTACGTAGCACTTATTGATTATGTTATTTGCAGGAAGGTAAGCATGACCGCTCGTGTCATTACGGTGACCTCTGGAAAAGGTGGGGTTGGGAAGACAACGGCCACCGCAAATTTAGGCGTTGCCCTGGCTACTCTGGGTAATAAAGTCGCCTGTATAGATGCTGACATCGGATTGAGGAATCTGGATGTCGTAATGGGATTAGAAAACCGGA
Organism: Anaerolineae bacterium; assembly: GCA_050288085.1. Classification (GTDB taxonomy): domain Bacteria; phylum Chloroflexota; class Anaerolineae; order Aggregatilineales; family UBA3940; genus JBNKDD01. The sequence continues at coordinate 58,061 of JBNKDD010000004.1, read as the reverse complement.
TTGTCTACGATATTGTTGATGTGGTCGAAGGACGAGCCAAGCTCCGACAGGCGATGATCAAAGACAAGCGGCTCAAAGAGGAATTGTACCTGATCCCGGCAGCTCAAACCCGGGATAAGACCGCCATCAGTCCCAGCGATATGGTGCGGCTGTGTGACGAACTCAAGCCGCTGGTTGACTATATCCTGATCGATTCCCCGGCGGGGATCGAGCGCGGGTTCCGCAACGCAGTTGCTCCGGCTGACGAGGTTGTGATCGTCACCAACCCGGAGGTTTCTTCCGTGCGTGATGCTGACCGGATCATCGGCTTGATCGAGGCCGAGCAAAAAGGGCCGGGCAAGCTGATCGTGAACCGGATCAAAAACGATATGGTTAAACGTGGCGATATGCTCAGTCACGAAGATATTATAGACATCCTGGCGATCAAATTAGTCGGCCTGGTTCCCGAAGATGAAGGTATCGTGATCTCCAGCAACCGGGGGACGCCGGTAACCTTCAATCCTGACGAATCCCCGGCAGGGCGGGCATTCACCAATATCGCACGGCGGTTGACAGGTGAAGATGTCCCCTTTGAAGATATGGACGAGGAAATTCCCTTCGTGCAGCGACTCCTGCGGGCCTTTGGCCTGAATCCGGGCAAGAATCGCAATGATAAGAGCCGGGAAGCAGAAAAAGTCGCAAGTAAAAGCTAGGCAGCGGGAGAAGTCAGCGTGAGCAGCATAATAGATCGGTTTTTTGGTGGGCGCAAGCCGCCCAGTGGACAAACTGCAAAAGAACGGTTGCAGTTAGTTCTCGTACATGATCGCAGTAATCTATCACCGGAACAGGTTGCTGCAATGAAAGATGAAATCCTGGAGGTTATTGCACGCTACGTCGATTTTGACCGCGAGGCCGTCCGCATCGACCTGACCAGCGAGGACCGTGAAAGTATCTTAATGGCTGAAATCCCGATCCGACCGGGGTCGTCACGCAAGCGGAGGACAGCACAAGGCTCCTTCTAGTGATCGCCGGTTATCGCAAGATAATGTCCCCGGCGGCGGTTTCAATCAGGATATCCATCTGCGCCTGTGCATCGTCATAGTCAGGGGTGGCATAACGGCGCGAACCCAGTGCCAACAATCGCTCATTATGAATGGTCAACGTTGCTAGTTGACCTTTTTGTATCTGAATACGAGCCCCTACTTCCGGTGGCAGTCTCAGGTCAATTTCCCCCATCGCCGTTTTTAATTCGAGTTGGCTATAACCGCGTGTTGGGCAGTTGACACGCAGCTGTCCTAAAGCTGTGCTGGCTCGAAAATGGTCAACCCGCAGGGGGGCCAGATTGACGGTGTAGTGCCCGGTCAGGCTGCTGGCTTTGATATCCCACAAAAGGTTATTGGCAAGATCGGTTCGCCATTGGCTGATGTTGATCGGATAGCCCAACCGGAGCGTAGCAACATCACTCAGGACTTCAAAGGCCGGTTTGCCGATTGGGCCATGCTGGACAGAAGCAATCCGTCCACGCTCACAGGTTCCGATGGTGACATCTGATAAACCCGCATTAATCAGCAGTTGACCGCGCACCACCTGCCCCCGCACCGTGAAGGTGCGCACATCCGCCCCGACGGTCAGGTCCCCGCCCAGCAGCATATTTACAGCCAGGAGCATCAGGCCAATACCTATCAACAGCCCTGCCGGTATTCGAACCGGCAGCAGGAAACCAAGTAGGCCAACTACCAGCCCGGCCAGCCCGGCCCACCATAATATTTGTGTGATACGGCGAATGGTGTCTTTCATGGTTCCCTTCTGAAAAGAAAAAAGAAAAAAGAAAAGAGAAAAAGGGCAGCCAAAAGGCCGCCCTCAGTATAGATGATTCGAGACTAAACAGCCACCAACCTGGCCTCTACTAGCCGGATACGGTTTCATCCTCTGCCGGTGTTGCTTCCGGGTCGGGTGTGGGCCGGATATAAGGCGGAAAATCTACAAATCCAACCAGGGGCCCCAGGTTATAGTTCGATACCAGATAAACCTGCGAGTCATTCGGAAGCTGCACGTAGTAGGCAGTACCGCCAGGATTAAGCGAACCCACGTAGAACGTATGAGATGCGCCGCTGGTGGTTTCAAAGTTGACTGTATAGTGAACGTCTTCCAGGCCGAAGTCGGAAAGACGCTCAACGTCATCCAGAACACGGATTGGCGTCAGCCCTGGCAGTGAATACAGCGGCGACACAAGGTTATATTCATCGATACCCAGCCCGGTGTCACTCCCTTCCTTAGCTTCTACGATATCCCAGGTTTCGCCTTCGGTGCGGCGGGCCTGGAAGGATTCTCCGGTCTGGTTGTCGATGACTTCCACCGCCGTCACATTGCCAAGCTCATCCGGGAAAAGTGGTTCTATCTGTTCGACCTCTACCTCTGCGGTCTCCTCCTCCTTGTCGAAATCGACCAGGCGGATGACCAGGAACAGCCCAATAGACAGAACAGCCAAAACCCCGATAACGATCAGTTGTTTATCAAGTTTCATGGAGGTACCTCCCTGATTGATTAGCGCCGCATCCGCCTCTGCCGCCAGACAGCCAGTCCAATGACTATCAGCACCATCGGGAGAATGCATACACTGATCGCACCGACAATGATCATTTCCGCCGTCTGGATTGGTTCCTCGATGGTCCGGTCAGCAAACTGCTGCGGATTGGCAGGTAGATTAATTTCGTTCTCGGTCAGCCAGTTAGCAGCCGATACAAAGAAATCGATATTGCTATAGGGCGGCGCGTTTCGCAAAGCATCATTTGAGGCAAAGTCCGTATCGCCAACAACGATCACCCGCGCATCTGAAACGAGGTCTTCAACACCAACCGCCAGGGTCACCGGCCCAGGAACGTCCAGTTCGTCAAATTGAGCGACTGTCAGGTCGGTTTCTCCCCATGAAGCGCCCTCACCGCTTGAAGTGAAAGCCAGATCGGTGATGGTCAGGCCAGAGGGAGGAGATGCGACAGATTGAAGACTCCGGGCCAGGAAGAAAGTTACCTGTCCGGCAGATTCATAGAGCGAGCGGGTAACCGGCGATGATGAAGCAAAGTTATAGACAATCGGGTTGGTCACTGAGCCGGAAACCTGCGCGGTCATCTGGTCAATCACGATGTCATCATCGACCTGAACGCCCCAGGTATCAGCCATGTAAGTCAGCAGAGGGTCGTCTGCCATATGGCCGCTGAGGGTGAGTACTTCCCCTGGTTCGCCCAGGAGCCAGACACGGGCAGTGCCATCGGTGCTGGCGCTGGCGACATGCTTACCATCAGGTGAGAGGGCCAGTGCATAGATCAGGTCGTCATGCTGGCCGAGGATCAAATCGTCGTCAGAAGAACTTGATCCGGCATCATGCTGGCGGACGCTGCCATCTCCAATCAACCCGATAACCTGCGTACCATCCTGTGCGATCTTGATGACGGTAGCGCCCAGGTCGGGGTATAGAGTCAGGGTGTTGGAATCGCCGGTCTCCAGATCAAGCGTGCCTTCTGTGCCATCGATGGCCATACTATGCAGGGTTTCACCATCCGGGTCAAACGCCAGGTCATACACAATATCGGTGTGCATGACTTCGTTATACAGTTCTTCACCCGTCTCGGTATCCCACACAAACACCACGCCATTGCTGCCCGACTCGCGTGCACCACCGGCGGCAATCATAGAACTATCCGGGGAGATAGCCAGGCCGAACAGCGGAACGGTCGCCGTCAGGGGCGAATAGCTGACCGGCTCGTAGGTTTTGGCATCCCACACGTTGACAAGCTGGTCATGGCCGACGCTGACTAACAGTTTACCATCCGGCGAATAAGCCACGCGCTGCACCAGGTCGGTCTGGCCGACCGGTTGGAGCAGTTCCTCGCCGGTTTCGGCATCCCAGACGCGCACCGTGCCATCGGCTCCGGCAGTCGCGATCTGGCTACCATCAGTAGAGAACTTCACATCCAACACATTGCTGGTATGTCCATGCAGGGTTAACAGTTCGTCACCCGATGAGGCATCCCATATGCGGGCAGTGCCATCCGAACCGGCAGTCGCCAGCTTTTTACCATCCGGGCTGTAGTCGATGCCCAGAACCCCGGCGCTGGAGCCAGTCCCCGGCCCGATGCTCGGATCAACCAGGAACATCAAGCCCCCGCCACCGGACAGATACTCGTCCAGGAATTCGATCTCCGGGGCGGAGAAAAGGGCCGTTGGCCCGGCGATCAGAACCATATCGGCGTCAGCGGGAACTCCATCTTCTGCCAACAGGTTCAGGGTAGCTACTTCGTAATTCACGTTTTGCAGGGATTGGGCCATCTGAGAGAGGCCGGTCCCGGCGAGGTCATCCGAGCTGCGTTCGCCATGCCCGGTGATCACGTACAACTTCTGGGGTTCGCCAAGCTGAACCTGTACCAATGCAGAGGTCAGGTTCCGTTCACTGGCATAGGTCACGTTCTGGTTGCGATCCCCCTGGATGAAAACCAGAGTACCTGTCGTCGCTTCATACTGTGCGGCGTTCAGCGGATCACGGTCAGGGTCAATAAATTCATAGGTGAACTTGCCGTCGCTGTAGCGCTGATATTCATCCAGCCAGAACTTGGTTTCACTCTGTGCACTCTGCTGGCTGGCGCTGTAAAAGCCAATGACGTGAACATCATTCTCCAGGTCCTGGAGAATTTCAATCGTCTGGTCTGAGAGTTTATATTTCTGAGCTTCGGTCAAGTCCCAGAAAGGCAGGTCCGCCTGCTGGATCAGGATATAGAGCATCGTAATGAAAATCACGAAGACGATACTCATTCCGATTGCCGTAAATGCATATCTACCGGCACGCCCGGTGATGGCGGCAGCGGTCGCTTCTGGGTCAACAAACAGGAAGCCCGCAATACCCAGAACCGCGACAACCGCGGCAACAATACTGACGGTGCCAAATTTGTTTCCTGGGGCAACCAACAGGGCTATCACCATTACGATTAAGGCGACCACTCCCACCCCAAGCAGTACCCAGCGGGCCAGGTTGCGGTCGATTCGAATTTCAGTCATGCTCGCCATCTCCTTGAACCGAGTACCTGGGTTGCCAGGAAGAGGAAGATTGCTATTAGTCCGACAAAGTACGCTATATCAACCGGTTGAACGATCCCCTTGGAAAGCATGGTGTTCTGGAAATGTGATTGGATCGTGATCCCGTTCAAGAGATCCTGTAGGAATTGGCTGGAGAACAAGGTTGAAACAGCCGGAACAAAACTGCCCGCCACCCACATGAAAATCAGGGAAACGAAACCAATCACAAAGGATACCAGTTGGTATTGGGTCAGGGCGGAAGTCAACATGCCCAGGGCAAGGACCATCCCCCACATCAGCAGGAACCCAATGTAAGCTGCAATGATCATTCCGGGGTCGGGGGAACCCAATGTAAACAGGTACAGCGGGTAAATTGCCGTCAGCAAAGTGAAGGCAATCGTCACGCCCCAGGCTCCCAGCCACTTCCCGGTGATGATTTCCCAATCGCGTACCGGCGAGGTAAACAGCAGCTCGTGCGTGCCGGTTCGGATTTCCTCCGAGACCAGCCGCATAGTCAGGGCCGGGGCCAGGAAAATCGATAGGAAAGCCAGCGTTTGAAGCATCCCGCCGACTGAGAGTGGATTACCCTGGTTGAAACCCTGTATTAACCAGGGTAAAAAGAACAACCCGGCGAAAAACATCCAGGCTGCCCCCAGGAAATAAACCAGGGGTGAGGCAAAGAACAGGGTGAACTCTTGTTTGGCAATGACCCATACATTGCGCAAGGAGCGTCCTATACTTTCCATCAGGCTACCTCCTCTACTTTATCGGTGGTCAGTTGCAGGAAGATTTCCTCAAGCTGCATCTGGATAGGCCGCAATTCGAGCAAATCCCACGAGTGACCGACAATCGCCGAGGCAACCGCCGGGCGGGCATCGTAATCCTGCTCCGATTCTACTTCGATTCCTCTGGGCGAAACGACTGCGCTGAGGACGTTTTCCAGGTCGCTCAACATAGCCGCCACAGCTTCCGGTTCGGCATTACCTACCTGAACGAGGAAGCGGTTCCGCCCCTGCATACTGGTAGCCAGCGCCGATGGGGTGTCCTCGGCAACAATCTTGCCTTCATGGATCACCAGGATGCGGGTGCATAAACGTTCGACTTCATCGAGGTTATGGCTGCTGAGCAAGACGGTACGATCCTGACCCAGGCTGCGGATCAGTTCGCGTACCTCGATCACCTGCTCCGGGTCGAGGCCGATGGTTGGCTCATCCAGGATCAACACGTCCGGCTGGTGAACCATCGCCTGGGCCAATCCGACCCGCTGGCGCATACCCTTAGACAGGCTGCTGATCATGCTATCAGCTCTGTCCAGCAGATCGACTCTCTTGAGAGCCTCATCCACCTGCTCGGCACGGCCAGCCCTACGCATCCCATGCAGGCTTGCCATATAGTCTACGTACTGCCAGACGGTCATCTCGCGATACAACGGAACCGTCTCCGGTAGGTAGCCAATGTGCTGGCGAACCTGTACCGAATCTTCAAAAATATCATAACCGGCTATAGTTGCCTTACCCTCTGTCGGGGGCATATAGCCAGTTAGCATGCGCATGGTGGTTGTTTTCCCTGCGCCATTACGACCTAGAAAGCCGACAATCTCGCCTGCCTCAGCATGAAAAGACAAGCGGTCAACGGCTTTGAACTGGCCGTAATACTTAGTAAGTCCTTCAACCTGGATCATGGTGCCTCTCCACTCTATGGAAACACTGAAAGAAGCGCTATAGTGAGGTTAATTCTCTAGATGGTTATTCAAAAAAGGTTTCTAATAAGTTAATCGACTATAACGCAGGTTGCGGCGAACATAATACATCACTCGGCGGAGCGTTGCAAGAAGCCAAATGGCTTGTTTTAAATTGCCTCCCCCTTTTCAAAGGGGGAGGTCAGCCTGGATCGGGATATTTCAATCGATAATGCGGACAATGCCAAGCAGTGTATTCAGTACCAGGCGTAGGGTGCGTTTGGCCAATCTGCCAACCCGATTCAACAGCCGGTACTTTTCAAGCAGAACCGCCAGCAACGTGATCAGCCCCAGCCCGGTCAGGAAAGTTGATAAGACAGTCAGGATGTGAGTGCGTTGAGTCTCGCGGTGCTGCCGGTCGTTGACAAATTGATCGGGATACAGAATTGCCCCGTAAACGCCATCGCTGCCGCAGTCATCGCCGCATTCGCAGGCATCCCAGCATACCCCACCTGAACAGGTCAGGCCATCAGAGCATTGGGATGAATTGGAGCAGGGATTACCACACCCTCCGGCAGTTGCCCCGCAGTCCCGGCAGCCTGAGCCTTCTCCGGGTTGGCAAACTCCATCATCCGTACATCCGCAGTCTGCCGGACAAAGGTCGCTGTTCTCGACTTCCGGATTACAGACTCCATCTCCACAGGAGGCTTCTTCGGTTTCAACGACTTCTTCGGTTGCTTCTTCAGTTGCTTCCTCGGTCGCTTCTTCAGTCGCCTCCTCAGTTGCTTCTTCGGTCTCTTCAACCTCCTCGGTCGCTTCTTCGGTTGCCTCCTCGGTCGCTTCTTCAGTCGCCTCCTCAGTTGCTTCTTCGGTCTCTTCAACCTCCTCAGTCGCTTCTTCGGTCGCTTCCTCGGTTGCTTCTTCAGTCACAACCTGGGTGACAATGACAAAGGGGTCCTCCGGCGAATCGGGATTGAAATAAAGGAATACGGCAATGATTCCAAATGCAAATACGATCAGAATAATGGCGATTAACCAGAGCACCGATGGACGCTTATTTTTCTCTTCGGTATCTTCCCGAAACATCTCTTCTGGATCGGTAGACATGATCTCCATATCCTCCCATAACACTATTATCTGCCCACTTGAGTCTACATAAGTTATTCAGTTCCCGAAAGTGCAGCCCCCACCATCCCACCATTGGCAGATATTCATTACCCCCCGCCCCCAAATTTTTGTTAATATGGCTGGGTCTTGTTTATCTTTTCTGTCAGGGGTGAGAATATGCTGAATGAACACGATCTGATACAACATTGTCTAAAACAAACCGGGGCAGTTGAAGAGTTTCCGTTCGGGCCGGATGCCCGCGTCTACAAAGTGATGGGGAAGATGTTCGCTTTGATCCCGGTAGGGGGAGAGGTTCGGATCAGCTTGAAATGCGATCCGACCCTGGCCCATATCCTGCGCGATACCTATCCTGCCGTGCAGCCGGGCTACCATCTTAATAAGCGACATTGGAATACAGTGCTGGTCGATGGCACGATCTCCGACCAGGAAATCCTGGAGATGATCGACAATTCCTACGATCTGGTGGCCGCAAAGTTGAGCAAGAAAGAGCGCGGCAAGCTGGTCAGTATGGAAAGATCGGAAAAATAATATCTTACAGGGCGGGAGCTGGCTGCGTCTCCATGCCTTCTTCTTGCACGGCATAGTCCGGCAAATCATCTTCCAGGCTGCGAGTCGCGGGGATGGCATAGACCACCACCGTCATGATCAGCATGAGCGCCCCGGTGATGACCAACAACAGTCCCATGCCGCTCCCCGGCTGATCACCGACTAATGGCGCAACAACTGACCACCACGGAGACTCGACCGCAGGCTCCATGACACGGTCAATGAAGGGGCCAGTCAGCAAGAGCGATAAGGGCATCGCAATGTACATCAACTGGTTGAGCAGAGCAAAGATACGCCCCTGCATATCCGGCGGCGTTTTGATCTGCATGACGGACATGAACGAGGCGTCGATCAGCGGGTTGGCAAAGAGCATAAAGAAAGATGCAATCCCCAGGCTGAGTGGTGTTCGCACAATGCCGTAGATAACCAGGCTCAAGGCCCGTAACAAAATGCCGATCATGATGCCATGAATCCGGGGCCGCGTGCCGCCCCAGATCATCATGATGATTCCCCCTGCCAATACCCCGATATTAGTTACCGTCAGGATAATGCCCAATGTAGCCTCGCTGCCTGTCAGGGTCAGAATGTACGGGGTTGCCAGGGAAATGGGCCCGGCCAGCAGGAAGTTCAACACGGCGGCATAGATCATCAGGTTGAACAGCACCCGGCGCTCCCAGAGAAAACGGATACTGACGAGCATCTCCTGCCAGAGCGATCCCTGTGAGGTCTGCCCCTCTGCCGATTGGGCCGGTTGGGGGACATGAACTACGGCCAGAACACTTGCTGCAATAACAAAAGTGGCGAGGTCGATTGCGATGACGCCAGTCACGTTGATCAGCGCGTAGAGCATACCGGTTAAGGCGGGGGCAACCATACCTGATATCGCCCAGTTCAACTGGCGGAGGGTGTTGGCCCGGTCGCGGTGATCCTCCGGTACCAGCATAGTCACCGAGGCTTCCATAGCGGGAGCCTGAAGCATTCCCAGCACCCCCTGTAAAAGAGTGATGGTGTACAACTGCCACAGTTCAAAGCGCCCGGACAGGAAGCTCAACAATAAGAGCAGCGTTCCGAGTGCCTGCCCTGCATCTCCGAAGAGCATCATCCGGCGGCGGTTCCAACGGTCGGCCAATACCCCGGCAAAACTCCCTCCGATCACCATCGGCAGGTGGGCAAAGAACATCACTAACAAGGGCGGGGTTGCGTCGCCAGTCTCGTTGAAAACCCAGATACCCAGGGCCAGACCGCTCATTCGGCTGCCGATCAGGGAGATGATTTGCGAGACGGTCAGGATGTAAAAAGTTCGGAGATGATTGCGCATGTTTACCCCTAGGGACAGACCGAATCAAGGTGACGCTCGATAGTGCGCGTAAAGGCCAGCCTGGGCCGAAGCAGATCATCTGTTGCAGCCAGACAGGGGAGCGGAAAATCTATCGCTTCATAAACGGTGCGCTCGGCATTCAGGCAGGCATCTTCCAGATTGTCGGTTTTGCTAACTCGCCGGATCAGGCCGGTGGCACCAATCTTATCCAACTTATCGGCATCATGCAGCACCCTGGCAACCTTTTGAGACAATGCCGGGCGGTATCCGTGATCGGCTACTGCCTCGCAGATCGTCCGGACGGTGTGGCGCGGTAGTTCGCCATTAAGTTGTTGGGCGGCGTATCGAGCACCTAATACGGCGTGTGGCCGCCCGGTATCCCACTCATCAAGCTTGCCCACGTCATGGAACAGTGCGGCGATGTAAGCTGCTTCGGGGTCAATGCGGCTGCGTTCAGCTAACCAGACCGTGTTACCGGCAACTCGCAAGATGTGACCTAAGACGGTTGCCCAGGGGCCAGGGCGGGCTTCCAGGTAGGCTTCGACTTCTTCGCTTAATACGGCACAGAGCGAACTGGGTGGTTCGTGTGACGGCCACTCGTGGCGAAGGGCTGATAGAAACCAGCGTTTGACCGCGGTCTGGCGTAAATCCGGCTGGCTGTTGAGGTGGTCTTCCCAATCCTCCAGCGTGATGATCGGTCGACGACCACCAACCGCCAGAGCTCTGAACAGGCGGGCCAGGTCGGATGATTGGCGTTCAGGAAGGTTAGCTTTCAAGAGGGTGGCTACTTCTTCTTTTTCGTTTTGCTCTTAGATTTCCGCTTACGTTTCTTCTTCTTTTTACCCGGCTGGCGATCTGATTCCCTGTATCTACCAGGAGGCTAAGGGCTTCGATCTGCGCTGCTGTAAATCAGGCAGCAAGTGATCATATTCCTTCTGTGAGAGCTTCTGACTCAGATCAACCTATTCTAGCATATGGCCTACAAAATACTGACGGCCAAAGCCAGCTTGTGGCGCGTTTCCGGCGATATGACAGCACCCCAGACCGGCGGGAAGGTTTCTGTCAACTGCTCGATAGCCTGTTCGCAGTGATCCAGGTAAGCGATTGCTTCGGGCAGGTCGGGTAAATCAGCCTCAGTGGTCTTGGCTTTTTTCTGTTTTTTGCGGGCCCGCTTGACGATGCGTTCCATATAATGCCGGAGCGATTCCTGTGCGACTTCGGCATCGTTCAACGCACCGAGGTGATCCTGCATGGCAACCATGCACCGGATCACGTCTCCGGCCTCTTCGCCCAGCACCTCGCGGAAAAATTCCAGGGTGTAGCGCAGCCGCTTACCATCGATGCGCAGGCGATGAAGGGTGCGCAGTGAGGGTTTGTCTAATGTCGCCTCGTAGGCCCGGACAGTCTCATAGTGGGTGTATACCAGGCGAGGAGCAGCATACCTGACATACCGGCCTTCGCCTTCTGATTTGTTGGCTCCCATGTGAGGCGTATCGACAAACTTACTCATGAAAGTGACAAATTTCTGATAAGCGTCGCTGTCCAGGTAAGCCAGCATCTTTTGCCGCTCTCGCTTATACTGCCGCCCCCATTGATCGCGGATGATGTCGAGGTCAGGTTGGCGGTCAGGAGGGAGTTCATCGAGATAACGCTGCATATTCTCCATGAAGACATCCAGGTCGCGGACGCTGCCCAATGCCTGCCCGGTTAACCGTAAGCCCTGCCTGATCCGGCGAAAGGTCTTTTCGGTATAGTATGGGCCAAACAGACGCAAGGCGGTGCGCATCCGGCGGGTTGCTACCCGCATATCATGCAGCGCTTCGATATCCTCTCCGATGCGAGTACCGGCTTCGCTGCGTAACATCCGCCCGAAGTGGAACTTCATTATTTTACGCCCGGCCTCGCTCATCAGGTCATCGGGGAGAATGCCGGGGGAGGCGGGCCGAGGTGTAAGCGCTTCACCGGAAGAAAGGAAAATGACCGGCGTGTTGAAGATTGCCTGCCACAAATCGGCCTTATGATTGGCGCGTGCACCATCAACTTCGATATATGGCCCGGTCAGGGAGATTCTTATGCCTTCACTGCCAACGCTGGCTGCACCCAACTGGGTGGTCTGGCTTTGCGAATAGTCCAGGCCGTCCGCCATGCGAATCAAAGCCGCAAGGATCAGGGCGATGGGTTGGGCATCCTGCTGGGGAAGGGCGGTGTAACTGCTCTCCGATTCCAGGCGTGAGGGCTTCCACTTCTTGCGGTGGAAGACTGTGGTCACGGCCAACAGCGCCCGGTCGTCATCGTCCAGATCGCTAAGGGGGTGATCAAGCAGGATGTCGCGTCCGCGTTTATGATGTTTAGCTGCGCCGCCGGATAACCCCACATTATGCAGCAGCCCGGCATTGTAGATCAGGTTGGCGTAAGATGGATCAAGCCGGTGAACAGGCTGAGTCAGGTTGAACAGTTCCGCCGCCAGCCGCCCTACATGGCCGCCGTGTGCCAGATCGACCTGGAAGCGATAACACAGGTCAGCAACCGTCAGGTGGTGGGGGTAGTCTATTTCGGCATCTGGCAGGGCCTCAGGGGGAAAGATGTCAAGTCCTTCTTCCTCAAAGGCTTTGAGCCAGCGGTTAACGGTACGGGTTGTTAACCCAACCTGTTCAGCGATTTGCTCCGGATCGAGACCCTCTCCCCATCCCAGTAGGATCTGTGCACGCCGCATCAGGGCGGCCTGATCTCCGTCCGCAATCAGGCGTAAAATGCGCCGGTCTTCAGTCGATAAGCGGTCGGACATGTGGCCTTCCTTGATAGACTTAATCTTCCGTGCTGCCCGGTTCCTTGATGGGTTTCATCCCAACGATCACCCGTCTGATCTCGCTTTGTAGATCATTAAAGACTTCATGCATGGAGCGGGTGGCATCGATACAGTGGAAGTCATATTCGCCGGAGAGCGTATCGAATTCGTTTAAGACGAGTTCCTGGTACTTAACGAAGTTTCGATAATAATCTCGACCGGGTAAGAAATCCAGGCCAGACTCCCAGTAATCGAAGCCACGGGCGTTCAGGACGCGGGGAACCAGGGCGTCAACATTGGCACTCAAATAGAATACGATATCGGGCACCAGCGCGAAACGCAGCAGGTTCCGTACCCAGGTCGGGTCAATGCCACGTACTACAGCCCGGACAATAATCGAGTAGATGTAGCGGTCGGTTAGCATGATGAAACCGGCTCGCAATGCCGGGATGATCTCGCGTTCTAGCTGATCGGCAAAGTCGGTTGCATAGAGCAGGTTCATGGTAGCGTCGCCGAGGGTGTGCCCCTCCATCGCGTTGCCCAGACCCTTGCCTGCCAACTTCCCCCGCTTCAAGCCACTGGTTGCTACCGCGTAACCTTCATTCTCCAACCACTCGCGTAACAGGGCGATCTGGCTGGAACGGCCTACGCCGTCAGCCCCCTCTAAAACGATCAGCCGCCCCTTCAGGTTTTTGGCGCTATCCGCCAGGAGGTCATATCCGTAGAATTCGGTTTTTCTCTTGCTCACGTTAACTCTGCTCCGGGTTCATAACTTTCAGATAACGTCCATGCAGACCTTCTGTGGAAAGCACCGCCCGCCATCCACTGGTGTCGGCTCTCAGCACGTTGTTCAGGTGAGGCTGTACGATCTGCCGCACGATTTCCTGCTGCTCAAGGAGCGGCTTTGAGGCATCGATCACGGTCAGGTCAAACTCATCCACCATTTTGCTGTACTCTTCCAATATCCGACCCTGGAAGATCTTAAAGCTCTCGTAGGGATCGTCGCTTAAGCCGATATCCAGCCCGGCTTCGTAGTATTTGAGTTGAGGCCGCCCATGCAGGATTCGCCTGAGCGACTCCTCCAGAGAAACCCGGAAGTAAAAAGCAATTGTGGGTCGAATAGCGAAGCTGTAGGTGTCCCGGACGAACTGCGGATCGAGTCCGCGGGCAACATCGCGGGCAAAGGCTGTGTAAACATACCGGTCGGCCAGAACGATTGCGCCTGCTCTCAATGCGGGCAGCATCTGCCGCTCCATCCGGTCGGCGAAATCTGCGGCGTGGACCAGACTGAACGACAGCGGGGTTAACAACTGCTTCCGCTTGCCGCGCCGGGTCACGCCACCGACAATGGTTGAAGAGTTCCACTCACTGAAAGCCACACAATAGCCTTCACCCATCAACCACTTTTTGATCAGGTCGAGCTGTGTACTTTTGCCCGATCCGTCGATTCCTTCAACAATAATCAATTTACCAGGTAGAACGGTTCCATCAGGTAACGATGCCATGTGCTCCTCCTAATAGTGTTTACCTCGAAAGCTGTCCGGTGGTACGTGAATCCCCTTAAAAGCCTCAAAGGTCAGGTCGGCAATATCAAGCCCAAGGGCTAAACATATATTAGAAAAAATCTCTGCATAACTCAATGCCAGTCCGTCTTTGATATCCAGTCCCAACTGACCGGCTAAAGATTGAATGTCAGGCTGTGGTCCTTCAAGTTCCAGGAACCAGCCGTAGGGTAGTTCATCGATCACGGCTTCTACCCCTGCCCAAGAGAATGCCTCGCGCCGTTTCTCGTATCGCCAGAAGGGAGTGTATCCCAACACAGCTAACGCAGACAGCATGGCTTCCCGGTCACTGCAATACGTTTCAATCTCCCGCCGCACGCGAAAAGTTTGATCAGGTTGGCCGGTGGGTATCTTGAGCGTAAGGAGATGTCTGGTTTCTCCGTTCGACTGGGTCGTGCGCAAACGAAGCACCTGATCATTAGATGAAAGGCTGCGGGCGTTGTCATCCAGACGCAGGTTTAACTCCATGTGCCGCCCATGTGAGATTGCTCCCAGTTTAATGAGCCGGTTACGGATTTCCTCTGGATTGGTAAGTATGAACTTGGTCTCAATCTCTTGTTGATCTGGCATCATGAAATCCTTTAGCATTCCTCACTATTGTATCACAGGGGAGAGATACAGCGGGTGATACTTTTGAGGAATATTGTCCGGGTCTGAAGCTGAATGTACGAACGGCCTGTCACGTCGGGCACAGTCCACGAATAAACTTCGTGGCTCCGCGCCCGACTTAGCCGCGAAGTTTATGACGACCGAAGGTCGTTCCGGCAGCTATCTTCGGTAACTTATTCTTAGTCCCCTGAACTTGAGTCAAGTCACTGATGTTGTAAGTCACTCACCGAACCTCGTCTTATTTGTGACATTTGTCACAAATACCATGTTATTTGCAACTAGTCGGTCATAGGAATGCGCTTTATTATTCCGCACTTGGAGGTTTTCCGTTATCAAAAAATCAGGAAATTCCGTGAGAGGAAACACACATGACGACACATAAGACACTAGAACTACCTTCGGACGACAAACGTTGGAAAATCGTCCAGGGCACCATGCGCCGGAACGGATTTCGACAGGATGCCCTGATCGAAACGCTGCATACGGTGCAGGAGGCTTTTGGATATCTGGACAAGGAATCTTTGATGTTTGTAGCCAACGCGCTGAACGTGGCCCCCAGCCGCGTGATGGGTGTGGCGACATTCTATCACTTCTTTCAACTCAAACCGGCTGGCGAACATGTTTGTTCAGTCTGCACCGGTACGGCCTGTTATATCAAAGGCTCTAAAAACCTGCTCAAGCATCTTGAGGATGAGTTTGATCTGCGCCCCGGCGAGACAACCGAAGATAAGCGCCTGTCGCTGCTTACGGTTCGCTGCATTGGAGCTTGCAGCCTGGCTCCGGCTGTTGTAGTGGATGACAAAGTGATCGCTGAGGTGACACCTGAGGTGCTTGATGAGCAGCTGGAAAGGGTGAGACAATATGATAACGCATGATGAACTTGTTGAAATCGGCGATGAAGAACGCGAACAACAAGCCGCCTACGACAAACATATCTGTGTCTGTACGGCAGCAAGCTGCCTTTCGATGGGCAGTGACAAAGTTCTGGATGCACTGACTGCGGCTGCCGGTGATGATAAGAAATGCAAGGTCAAAGGGGTTGGCTGCCTGGGTCTGTGTTCCGCCGGACCGTTGGTAACCGTCCAACCGGACGACGTTCTGTATGCCGAGGTTAAGGAATCGGATGCGGAAGAAATCGTTGCCAGCCTGGACAAGGACAAAGAATCGGTCGAGCGTCTGAAGGTTGATACCAGCCTCCCGTTTTTCTCCCGTCAGCAGAAGATCGTCCTGGGAAATTCCGGGACTATCGACCCCGACCGGATCGAAGAATATATCGCCGCCGGGGGTTATGAAGCCCTTTCGAAAGCCCTGACGATGATGTCTCCCGAAGATGTCATCCGGGAGATCATGGACAGCGGCCTGCGCGGGCGCGGTGGTGGTGGTTATCCAACCGGGCTGAAATGGGTCACGGTCGCGAAAGCAGAGAGCAACGAGAAGTACGTTATCTGCAACGGCGACGAGGGTGATCCAGGGGCCTTTATGGATCGGGCGGTTCTTGAAAGCGACCCCCACCGCGTGATCGAAGGTATGGCAATTGCCGGGTATGCAGTCGGTGCACGCAAGGGTTATATCTATGTGCGGGCCGAGTACCCGCTGGCTATCGAGCGCCTCACCAATGCGATTAGACGGGCGCAGCGGCTTGGCCTGTTAGGCAACGACATTTTTAACACCTCCTTTAGCTTCAGCATCGAAATACGGTTGGGGGCCGGGGCGTTTGTCTGCGGTGAGGAAACCGCGCTGATGGCCTCGATTGAAGGTAAACGCGGCAACCCACGTCCACGCCCACCCTATCCGGCTGACTTTGGCCTATGGGGGCAGCCAACGACGATCAACAACGTTGAGACGCTGGCAAACGTCGCACCGATCATCCTGAACGGCGGCGCATGGTATGCCGGTATCGGCTCGGAAAAGAGCAAGGGAACCAAAGTTTTCGCGCTGGCCGGGCAGGTCAACAACGTGGGCCTGATCGAAGTCCCGATGGGGATGACCCTGCGGGATATCATCTTTGAGATCGGCGGCGGGATGCCAGAAGGCCGAACCTTCAAGGCTGTTCAGACCGGTGGGCCGTCCGGCGGCTGCATTCCGGCAGAATACCTGGATACGCCGGTCGATTACGACTCGCTCCGTCAATTGGGGTCGATCATGGGATCGGGCGGCATGATCGTTATGGATGAGACCTCATCGATGGTGGACGTAGCCCAATACTTTATGGAATTCTCCAAAGACGAATCGTGCGGCAAGTGTATCCCCTGCCGGGTCGGCACCTCGCTGATCTACAACCTGCTGGGGAAAATACTCAAGGGCGAAGCCGATCCAAGCGACATGGTCATGCTGGAAGAACTGTGTGATGTCGTGAGAAACACGAGCCTATGCGGGTTGGGGCAGGCGGCTCCAAATCCCGTACTGGCTACCTTAAAGTATTTCCGCGAAGAATATGACGAACTACTCGCGGTAGATGCCGCACAGGGGGAAACTCATGCCTAAACGTACCACGATCAAAACATTAAAAATCGACGGGCGTGACGTTGGTGGGCACGAGGATCAAAGCATACTGGACGTCGCCCGTGAAAACGGAATCTACATCCCGACCCTTTGCCAGCTAGACGGCCTATCGATTGCCGGAGCCTGCCGTCTGTGTATCGTCGAGGTGAAGAACTGGAATAAACTGGTTCCGGCCTGCGCCACCTATATCGACGAGGGGTTGGAGATCGAAACGAATACCGAACGCATACAAAAATATCGCCGTCAAATCCTCGAAATGCTGTTTGCAGAGGGTAACCATGTCTGTTCAGTTTGCGTTTCCAACGGCAACTGTGATCTTCAGGATATGGCCCTTACGCTGGGGATGGATTATGTGCGTTACCCATACCTCAACCCGGTCCGTGAAGTGGATATGTCCCATGAGCGCTTTGTCCTCGACCGTAATCGCTGTGTCCTGTGCACACGTTGTGTGCGGGTTTGCGATGAGATCGAGGGGGCGCATACCTGGGATGTCCTGGGACGTGGAACCAATGCCAGGGTGATCACCGATCTACTCGAACCCTGGGGTAATTCGATGTCCTGCACAAGCTGTGGCAAATGCGTCAACGTTTGTCCGACCGGTGCCCTGGTTGAGAAGGGTAAACCCCAGGGTGAAATGCAAAAGCGCCGCGAGTTCCTGGCCTATCTGACCAGGATGCGCGGTTGATAAGGAGGAGACAATGACCAAACCTACTGTTGCAACTGTTTGGCTGGATGGCTGTTCTGGCTGTCACATGTCCCTGCTGGATATGGACGAACGTCTGCTTGACCTGGCTGCCCAGATTGAAATTGTGTACAGCCCGCTGGTCGATCACAAAGACTATCCAGAGCATGTGAACGTGGCCCTGGTTGAAGGAGCCATCAGCAGTGAGGAAGACCTACACAAAATCAAAATGATCCGGGAGAGAACCGACATCCTGGTTGCCTTTGGTGACTGCGCTGTGGCGGGTAATGTCCCGACGATGCGTAACCCGTTCAAGGTCAGCGAGATTCTGGATCGCGGCTATATCGAAACGGCAGAGATCACGGATGGCCCGCCGACGGACATCATCCCGGCGTTACTGCCCTATGTGCGCCCGGTTCAGGAAATCGTCGATGTGGATGTTTTCTTACAGGGCTGCCCGCCCTCGGCGGATGTCATCTACTACCTACTGACCGAGCTGGTTGCGGGGCGTATACCGGATTTATCCGACAAGACGCGCCCTGGAGCATGAGGAGACAACCATGAGACAGAATATCATCATTGATCCGGTTACCCGGATTGAAGGGCACTCGAAAATAACGATCCAACTGGATGAAGACGGCAGCGTAGCCGATGCGCACTTCCATGTGACACAGTATCGCGGCTTTGAGAAATTCATCGAAGGCCGACCGTTTTACGAACTCCCCGCCATCATGGGGCGGATCTGCGGCATCTGCACGATCAGCCATGAACTGGCTTCTGCCCAGGCATGTGAGGCGATCATGTCGATCCGCGTGATGGGGACGGCGGCTAAACTGCGGCGGATTGTGAATCTCGCCTCGGTGATGCAATCGCATGCGCTCAGCTTTTTCTACCTCTCGTCCCCTGATTTTCTCCTGGGGATGGAGTCGGATGTATCGAAGCGAAGCCTGTTTGGGCTGCTTGAGACTCACCCAGAAATTGCCCGCGATGGCGTGTTCCTGCGGCGGTTTGGGCAGAGCATCATCGAACGGTTAGCGGGCCGCCGCATCCACCCCAACTGGATCCTGGCCGGTGGTGTCGCTTCGCCCTTAGATCCAACTGTTCGTGAAGAAATCCTGGCCGAGATACCGGAGGCCAAGAAGGTGATCCGGCGAACGCTGGACTGGTTCAAGCGGGCGATGGATGAGTATCATGACGAGATCAGGGTCTTCGGGAATTTCCCGACCGCCTATATGGCCCTGGTCAACGAGCATGAGGATATCCTGGAGTTGTACCGTGGCCGCCTGCGCATCATTGACTCATCGCACAGGGAACTGGCAAACTTCCACCGGGATGATTATCAGAACTATATCGCGGAGAAGGTCGAACCCTGGAGCTATCTCAAGTCGCCCTACTACCGCCCGATGGGTTACCCGGATGGGATTTACCGGGTTGGGCCGTTGGCGCGGCTCAACATGCGTGAGACGCTGGGCACACCTGAAGCCGACCAAGAACTGCTCGAATATAAGGGATTGGAAGGAGCGACGGCAAGTTCGTTCTACTTCCATTATGCCCGCCTGATCGAGATCATGTTCACGATTGAGCGGATCGAAGACCTGCTCTCCGACCCGGAGATTCTCGGCAAGCGCGTCCTGGCGAAAGCCGGGGCTAACGTCGAAGAGGGTGTCGGCGCGACCGAAGCCCCGCGTGGCACGCTGATCCATCACTACAAGGTTGATGAGATGGGGCGGGTCAACTGGGCTAACCTGGTGGTCTCGACAACCCATAACAACCTGGCGATGAATCGGGGCGTACTGCAAGTCGCCCGCCGCTACATCGACAGCGACAATCTGACAGAAGGAATGCTCAACCGTGTCGAGGCGGTGATCCGCACCTTTGATCCCTGCCTGAGCTGCTCAACCCATGCTCAGAATCAACTGGCGCTGCATGTTCAACTGCGCGGCCCCCAGGGAGAACTGTTAGATGAAGCCAGGCGCGGAGCCTAGCAAACCTACATTGATCATCGGGTATGGGAATACCCTACGCGGAGATGATGGGCTGGGTCGGGTGGTCGCCGATCACCTGGCCCGGCTTGGTCTGCCCGGTGTCACGGTTCTGTCCGTTCACCAACTGACTATTGATCTGGCTGTTCAATTGACCGAGTTTGAGCGGGTCATCCTGATCGATGCACTGGCAGATGTGGAACCGGGCATTATCGAGACCGTGGACGTTCAACCCGTGAACAGCACGCCGGGTATGAGTCATTATGTCTCGCCGGGTGAACTGCTCTTAGCCACCCAGACCCTTTACGAGCACAGTCCTTCGATGGTTCTGGTTGGGGTTGGGGCTGAGACATTTGATAACGATGGGTTGTCGGCGGTGGTGGAATCAAGCCTCGATGAGGTTGTTGACAAGGTTTTGGGGATCATCAACCTTATGTGATCCCCACACTCATGGAGAAACCAATTCAAATTGACATGATCTACGGGTAGGGGCACGGCGTGCCGTGCCCAGGGCGATTGACCAATCGCCCCTACAACAGCAGATTTTTGCCACAACTTGAAAGTTACGGGGCGACCAAACCGGTCGCCCCTAAGTCATACTCCCTGCCGCCACAGAATGGTGACAGGTTACGTGGAACGCTTTGCCAGTGCGTCGAGCATACTGTAGTAAGGCTGGATGCTCGGAATATAGTGCCGCTCGTTGAGGGAATGTGGTCCCAAGCCTGACTGTCCCCAGACGATTCCCTGACCGCCTGGAGCAAATCGGGCGCTGGTTCCCGGCAGTTTCTTACCGGGCACCGGCTTCTCTCCACTGACTTCCTCGACAGCAGCCAGCACATGAGCCAGGTAGGGATTATCGGGTGAGCAGCGGACGCCCACCTCGTTGATCTCAACGACCAGTTCTAAGCCAACACTGTCCGCATACTGCCGGATATCGTCGAGCAGTGTGGCGATATCATCCTGTGGGATAGGTCGGATTTCGACTCCCAGTTCGCCGCGTGTGGCGGTGATGTTATAGACCCCTGGCACGCCCACATTTACAAATGGGATGCGATGGGCAGAGAACCAACCCTCGGTGCGGTCGGTGCTAAGGGCCGCTTCCATCATCTCCGAGAGGGTATCATAAGCACGGTTCAGCACCAGGGAAAGATCGCCCGTGGCTTTGGCTTTGGCAGTACCGGTATGACCGGCCTCACCAGTCGCGATCAGCCGGAAGCGCACCACTCCCCGATTTTCAACACAGACCTCGCCGAACTGTTCAACGCCATTTTCACCGGTTCGCTCCCCGGCGATATACAATTCTGGCCGGTAGCTGTGCTCTGCCCACAGCGCTTCGAGTACATGCGGCGTCCCGAAAGGCTCTGCTTCGCCGTTTTCCTCGTTGCCGACCAACAGTAGATTGATGGCAGGCTTCGGGCCGGGCTGTTTCATCTGGTCTTTCATCCAGACCAGATAAGTCGCGACGACGGTCTTCATATCGGCACTGCCACGTCCCCATAGATAATCACCTTCGATACGGGGTTCAAACTGCGAGTCATCCGGCATCGGTGATACCACATCAAAGTGACCACCGAGCATGATCGGAGCGGCCAACTGATCCGGGAAATAGGCGAAGATCGCCGGATATTTCCCCTCATTGAAATACCGCATCGGCACGCCTGCTGCATCAAGGTAATGATGGATGGTCTGGGCGGCATGGGCGACTTCGTCCAGGCGTTCTTCGGGGCAGTTTGTGACCGAAGGGATACGGATCAACTCCTCGGCCAACGCGATGATCTCACTGGTTTTATCTGGGTAGGTAACCTTTATCTGGGCAGTGTGAACAGGGTGAAAATCGATCTGGGCGGTGGTCTGACGATGGGCTTCGTGGCTGGCTCTATCGATCAGGGCGGCGATCTTCAGGTTCTTTTCCGGGGCGGCGTGAATCTCGGTGGCAATAGCCTCGACCTGGCGCTTGACGGCGGCTTCCCGTTCCTGAGCCAGGTTCACCAGGACTTCGGGAGGGACAACCTGAGACTCGCCGATCTCCTGCTGGATACGGGCCCGAATCTTTTCGGCGGTGTTTGGCCCGCCGCGCTGGATATCAACCAGTGGTTCGAGCAGCCCCCAACGGCCAAGCGCCTGGGCCAGTGGCCGGATTTGTTCCAGCGTCCAGCCGAGGAACTGCCGCATCTGGATCAGCTTACCGGTGAAGGGATCTTCGATATCGGCCCTCATGCCGTAGGTGGCCGCTACCGATTCGTTGCGCCGTGCCCGTGCGAGGTCTTCCACATCGTAGCGGAAAGCCCGCGCAAAAAGTGGGTCGGCGTAGAAATTAACCAGCAGCAGTTCCATCAGGGTCAGGTGGGCGATATCCAGTTCAGCCTCGTGTCCGCCCTCGTCCGTCCGCAGTTCGATCCGGCTCATGGGAAGATCGATCCGGGCGATCAGGTTCTCCTGTTCGATCTGCCGGGCGATATCTTCAACACTGGTTCCATTGGTGTACAACTGCTTATCGTAGACGGCCTGAAGCTGCTCACTGGTCACCATCATGATACGCTCAACCGGGTCCGCCGAAGACCGCGCCCGGACGGGTGTCCAGTTGTTGTTGCCGAAGCGAACCCCACGCCTGATCAGGTCGTAGGAAAGCCGGATGTAATCCTCATAGCTCCGGTACAGGTTCGGTACGTCAAGGTTAGAATCATTCGGGAAGGTCAGGTTGCGGTTCGAGTCAACGTCAGTCAGCAGGACGACGGGCTGACCATTTCGCCGGGTGGGGCGCATCGGGGTGCTGGCGGTCAGCGCGATGGAAAGGGCGGTGAAAGCCCTCATGAGACGGGCCCCTGCCACATAGGCTTCGCTCTTGTAGTGGTCAAAGCGTTGGGTGACCCGCTCGCTGGCCGGGAGATGCATGTAATCCCAGCTTAACATGGTCTCCGGCAGGGAAAGGTTGATATGCGTTCCCGCCGTTGCCAGACTCCTGCCGTACAGATCGACACAGCGTTCGAGGTAGCGCCGCTTGGCGATATGCCAGCTGCCAGGGATCGAGTCGTGCCCGACATTAACATAGGACAGCAGGTTCCCATGATGGATGTAGCAGCGGCCACCGTTACCCGCACCAGCAGCGGCAAGGGCATTGAGCAAGCAGGCTTCGAGCACCCATCCTTCATAAACAGTGTGTACCGCCGAATAATGCGGATTGGTGACCCACTCGGTCATCCAGTGGAATACCTCGAGCTTGCTGTGATCATTCAGCCAGTCCGGTAGATAATACTGCCGAAGATAATCCACAAAGCTTAATTGTGTATCATCCCTGTGCGCATACCATAACGGACGAAACTGGCTGTCATATAGATTCCACTCCAACTCAAGCCCGGTAGTCCCGTTATCCGGTCGTACCTTCTGCTCTTCCTCCAGCGCCAACTGGTATTTATCAACAAAGCTTACCAGATCAAAGCCCATTGCCGCCTCTCCTTGTTCTCTCCAAAATTACCCGGCTCTATTTTTTAAGCGCATCTAAGGCTGCGCTCAATCGATCAAATGCGCCGAGGGTCCGCTCGACCGGGGTTGCATATGAGAAGCGGATCCAATCATTACCAAACCGTGAGAAGTACGCACCGGGCACCACGGCGACACCCCAATCACGGGCCAGGTATTCACCCAGTTCCGAACTATCAGCCATGCCCGCCTGTTTGAGCCAGGGACCTACATCGATAAAGGCGTAATAACCCTTGCCGATGATGTGCCGCCAGTTGTTCTCAACGAGTTTCTGCTGAAGCACCTTCCGGCTGTCATTGGTCGGCCCAATGATGGTAGCGGCGGCCTTTTCGAAGCCCATCTCGTAAGCGGCGATAGCGACGGCCTGCGAATGGAAGCTCGGAATCACAGAGTGTGAAGCCCGCGCCTGGATAAATTTGATCACTTCCTGTGATGCGATCAGGTGGGAGTTGCGGATGTTTGAGGCCCCCAGCGACTTGGTGATCCCTTCCAGGAACATCAGCCGGGCACGTTCTTCGGCGGAAAACATCTTGAGGAATACGTTCAGATCAATCGGTTCTTCATCGGTGATGGAGCGGTACATCCAATCGAACAGCACGAAGGCCGCGCCCGCTTCAAGGGCTGCCCGTGCTAACGACACCTGCCGCTCTGCTGAGATCGTGTTGCCGGTGGGATTATCCGGCGAGGTGATGACGATCCCGGCGACTTTGCGCCCGGCCTTCTCAACAAACTGGCAGGTGGCCTGGATCGACTCCGGGGTATAGGCCCAACCATCTTCCGGATCGCCAGGAGCCAGCACGACGTTTGCGCCGATACCGTAGGGCCCCCAGTTGTAGCTAATCCAGGGGACACGGCTCACCACAATCGCATCACCGATCCGGCCATAGCCCAGATTCAGCATCGCGCCGTAAGCCTTGATCAGCGCATCCCGACCACCGACAGCAGCCAGCACGTTGGCCGGTTCAATGCCTGTCTCGGCGTCGAGCTTCCAATACTGCTCGATCACCGCCTTGCGGAACTGGTCGGTGCCGTAGGGCATGTTGTAGCCGGTGCCCTGATCGACCTGGAGCTGGTGTGCCCGCTCCAATATTTCTACCGGAACACCCGGCAGACTGGCCCCCCCGTCTCCCTGGGAAGCATCATAGATGGCGCTGCCTGGATTATTGTCCTGGTAGACTTTCAGTCCCTTTTTGATCAGGAACATCCGTGAGGGGGGTATCTCTGCCATATTGGACGGGTATCCCTGCACGGGAACGAGATTTTCCTCCGGCACAACAAAAGCGGGTGCTTCTTGCGATTGGGCTGCCATAAATTCCTCCTGAGATTATATTTGCCCTGATACAACAAAAGCCCTCCAGTAGTCTGTCTGGAGGGCTTTCAGGTTTACCGTTTTGTTAGATGCGCGTCAACTTCTGTTCAGCGAAGTGCTCCAACCCCGATAACCGCTCCAGGCCACTGGCGGCGGTTAGTAGTAGTGGTATTAGTATCAACAATCAGGGTCAGGTTTAAATTGCACATATTATGCCCGATGATACCGACCTGATCGCGAGTTGTCAACCCCCGAAATAAAATCGGGCTTTGGGATAAACTGTGATATGCTGGATACAGCACAATTTTGGGATGGCGATTGTATCACGAGATCGGAAGGGATAAATGGAGAATCAGGATTGGTTTTATCGGCGGGCACACACCCATCTATCTGAGAGTGCAAAGGTGATCGGGCAGGTTATCGACTCTTGTATGGGGGATATACTGGCCGCTGCCGATATGTTAGCCAGGTCTTTTCAGGCCGGAGGGAAGCTGCTTCTATGTGGCAACGGGGGCAGCGCTGCCGACTGCCAGCATCTCGCCGCCGAATTTACAAACAGGCTGTCCTCGGAATTAGAACGTCCGGGGCTGCCTGCACTTGCCCTGACCACTGATACTTCTTTTTTAACGGCCTATTCCAATGATTATTCGTTTGAAGGCATCTTTGCGCGGCAGGTGGAGGTCTTAGGTCAGGCAGATGACGTGCTCATCGGCATCAGTACGAGCGGCAGTTCCATTAACGTGGTGCGGGCTGTCGAGCAGGCCAAAGCGATGGATATCCAGACTATCGCGCTGACCGGTAATCGGGGGCAACTGAAAGAGATGGCGGCGGTCGCGATTTGTATTCCCAGCCCCAATTCCCAACACATCCAGGAAGCTCACCTGGTCATTGAGCATATTCTGTGCGACCTGGTCGAGTCACGATTGTTCCGTCATATAAACGATTGAATTAGGTCTTGCCCAAATAAGTAGCTTGCGGTAGACTCCCGTCTTGCTAGCGCCAGTAGCTCAATGGACAGAGCGTTGGTCTACGAAACCAAAGGCTACAGGTTCGAATCCTGTCTGGCGCACTACGCCCCCAACAACGGGGGCGTTTTTAGTTTCCCGCCTGCCGACCCCATGCTATTATGGGGATGGTTGATAACCATACCGGCGAGCAAACTCTGATCCACGCTGCCACTCGCCCCTTGTATTGGAGAAGAATATGTCTGTACGATTCCATAACATCTGGGGACTGTTAGCTTTAGTGATCGTAATTCCGGCACTGGCCTGCACGGCCTCGTCGGTGGCAAACACGACGCCCGAAACGGCGAACGAAAAAACGCCCTCTTCCACCCCCGAAACCATTCCTGTTATCACGATTCCGGCAATGGATACGACCACACCGGAACCAACCGAGGAGCCGACTGATACCAATCAGGAGACGGAAGCAACGGAAGAGACCGAAGAGCCAGAGCCAACACCCGATCTGCCCACGGCTAAAGTGACTGTCCTGAGTATCAACTTACGCACTGGGCCGAGCAGCCTCTTCTCGATTTATGGTGTGTATCCGGAAGATTCCTATGTGGCGGTGTTGGGTAAATCGGTTGGTGAAGAGTGGGTACAGGTGCAGGCCGCCGATGGGAAAAAGGGGTGGTTGAGCGTACAGTACATCGAGATGAGCACCCCCCTGGCCGATATTCCCGAAGTCGATGTACCGGACAGCTGGCTGGTTTCCGGCAGGGTGATCGACTCAGAAGATGTGCCGGTAGAAGCGATCAACCTAGCCATTTACCCGCTCGATGATTCCAGCACCCGCACCGACGTGCATACCAATGATCAGGGCATGTTCTATGCTTATATCCCCTCCAATCAAAGGGCAAACTGGGTGGTAGATATTGTCGGGCTGGGCTGCGACAGCCATATCATGGACGACGACTGCCAGTTAACTGGTTATGTCGGCCCGCCCCCCATCCAGACGATTGATCTGCCCCTGACGGCCCCGATTGAATTTGTCTATGAAAAAGCCACCGCCACCATCAGCGGGATGGTGTTTGACACCAACGGAAAACCGGCGGTAAATGTCCGGGTGGTGGCCAAACGCCCGGACGGTATGCAGGTATTTGGCAATAGCAACGAATATGCGGCCTTCACGCTACCTGTCATTGACGGAACGTGGGTGGTCTATGCCGTTCGCTTCGACCCTCGACAGGAGGGAGATAAGATCAGCGTGACGGTGTCCAATGTGTCAGTAGAGGGTGTGACAATCGTTGCACCTTAAAGACTGTTGTTATCACAAAGAAGGTGTCCGGCCATTAGGGGGACCCTCTAATGACCGGACAATATCTATTCTTCAGGGATGATGGTAAATGCCGGAGGCAGGCGTTCCAGCACCACCGGGGCGATTGATTGAGCCGCATCAAAAGCCGTCTCTTCTTCCATCCCAATCAAACCTATGTTGATGTAGGCATCGCCCCTAACCATCAGAATCTCGCCAAATGTAAGCCCTCCTCCAATGTCATTATGCCATAACCAGAATCCGCCATCAGCCAGATCTGGCAGGGGGGTGACATCGGAACCAAAATTTTCAAAAAATTCCAGAAGCAGATCGAGCATTTCTTTGACCGACAAGTCATCAATGTTGGCTTCTATTTCTTGAAGAGTCGCCATGCCTGCTTCGTCGCCGGTCATGGCAACAGCAAGTCCTACACCTGTTGACATTAAGGTCTTCGCTTCTTCACCAGATGAAGCCCCAACTATCAACTGTGTGAGTGTTGTTGGATCGGGCTGGTTGACATATGTGCAATTACCTAATTCCTGATATGGTTGAACTTCAACCGGACTGCCTATAGCCGCTTCTGCCTCTTCAACGGTGAGCAAAGTACATAAATCTAGCCAGACAGGTTCTGGTATTTCGGTTGGTGGAAGACTGGTCGCTGTCGGTGGGATTTCTGTTGCTGTTGGCGAGACCTCTGTTGCTGTTGGGGATGCAGCAGGTAGTACAGAAGTGGGGGTTGGTGCTGGTGTAGTCAGTGCGGAAGGGAGTGTGCAGGCAATCAACATTATTGCTAACGAAATAATAACCAACTTTCTCATCACGATCATTCCTATTCACTTCAAATCAAGCTAATTTGTTGCTCACATCTCAAGGTTTTTCTTCCACATATGAATGGAAGAAATCCTCTGATGCTTTATGCTAGCTCAATAGACACCTCCATTTCTCACCTGTCGTCATAAGCGGAGTTTGGCAGTGAGCACGGGGGAAACACAAAAAAACACCCCCCCAAAGGCATTTGAAAACAGCGTTTCTTAGTGTAGATACTGAGGTGACTGTGATGGTGGGTTGGAATATCTTCTTTTTACTAAGCAAGGAAAAAGAAGATACCCCATATAAAGATAGGATAAGGTGTTAGACAGCCAGGAGTCAACTCTTAAAAATCAGGGGATGGTCAGAAGATGCCCATCGCGCTCATTGCCCACAATGTGATGGCATTTACCAGCACTGCCAGCGAATAGTACACACGTGACCGGGAAGGAATACCGGCCCTGCGCCACAGGCTAAAGGCAAAGACCAGCATCACAGCGACCAAAACGATCAGGCCATAGGGGATCAGGGCCAACATTCTGACGGGCGGGGTTAAACCGATCATCAACTGCACCGGGTTATTGAGCACAATGACCACGTACAGCACCACAAACAGGAATGTGGCAAGTACGGTGATGATACCCAACAGCCACGCCCCTCGAGCTGTATCGTGGTCGCGGTGATTTCTGCCTGCCTTCACGCTCCAGATGATGCCGGTCACCAGCAGGAACAGGAGTCCCGGCAGCAAGATCAGGATTGGAAGTGGGCTGCCAACCCCGGATAGAATCGACATGGTGCGCAGGCCGCGGGCCGTCCCTCGAATGTCACCGGTTGATAGGCCGCTCTTAGCCAGTGCATCATAGACATCTCCGCGGACGGCCTGTAACTTCATGGATTGATCGAGATCATCGATCGTGCCGACAAATGCCAGATCATAGGCGCTGTTGTATTCGGCCCAGGTACCATTCGAGCCATTGTGATGGATCACGAATCCGTCAGGGGTTTGTTGGACCAGGATGCCTGATCCATAAGGGCCTTCGGTATTAACCTCCGGGACTTTGAACATCTCGGTCAGGGTGGCTTCATCCTGGAATAACTCACCCTTGCCTAATGCCCGGATAAAGGTTGTCAGGTCAGCTAAGGTGGAAACCTCACCACCCCCGCCCCAATCCATTGAAATGTTCATTCCCAGGCTGAACATAGGCTCGCCCATGCCCCATTGATCCGCTAACGCGTGTTCGTAGTCTTCGTAGGCCGGGTCGGTCGCATGGCGCAGATAGGTATCATCCATGCCCACTGGATCAAAAATGCGGGCCCTTAATTCGTGATGCAGGCTGTTTCCGGTGACGTGTTCGATCACCAGGCCGAGGATCATATAGTTGGTGTCGGCGTAGTGAAACTGTTCACCGGGTGGCGCGATGGCGCTTTCGTTCATGCCGGACAGGTAAAAGTTGATCAGCCCGGCCATCCGGTCTGTTGGGTCAGCTTGCCAGGCTTCATAATCCCAGGGTTTCCAGGTCTTCCCAAGATAATAATCCTCGACAGTGCAGCCAGCCGGTACCCCATTCTTAACACAGTCCAGCAGGGCATCTGCGCCGGAATTCTCATCAAGAATGATCACACCGTTCAAAGAGTTGGGGGCAGAACCTAAGGGTAGATCGTAGTCTTCTCCCAGGCCGTTTTCATCGTCGTATAGGACATCCTTCAAGCCCGATGTCTGAACCAGTAAATGCCGGATTGTGATCTGATCGCCATAGCTGATACCGTCGATTTTGTGCAGTTCTTTGATAACTTCCGGGGGGAACACACCCAATTCGGCGAGTGTTGTATCAAGTCCAGCGGGGCCAAAAGCGCCCTCTTCCCACAGTTGGTAGATGATCACCGAGGTCATCGGCTTGCCAACGCTGGCAATCGCGAATTGATGATCAACGGTCATGAGCTCGCCGGTATCCTCACGGGCGATACCAGCTGCGCCGCTGTATTCATATCCCGGCATCGAGATCTGAATCGCGGCATTGCGATACACGTCACCATTCTCATCCCGGACAGCAGCATCAAGTATCGCATCAAGCCGGGAGTTGGCAGCTTCTGCATTAATCGTAGGGGAGTTTACCGTGCAGCCAAAAACCAACCCTGCACAGGATAGGAATAGAATCCAAAACTTCGACATTGACCATCCTCTTCTTGTTGTAGGCTCCACCCTAAAGCCCTTTTACGCACAAGGCTTTCGGCGGTTTCAAGAAGAGTGGTGTGGTGTCAACGCGCCCTGAGTAATTGAAGCCCGATCAGCACGATCAACACCAGGCCGATACAGGCCCCAGTCACGCCGAGATATAAGGCAGGTTGCGCCGGGGTGATCCCCGCCAGCCCGGTGATCAACTCGGCCAGGGCGGCCCCGGTCAGGATTCCGGCCAGCCAATTGAGGAACTCCGACGCCCGCGCTTCACGGTAATCATGAAACTCTGAGGCGTATTCCAGCAGTAAATCCTGCTTGCGCTCAAAACGCTCGACCAGTTCCGGCAGCTTGTGATATTCCCGCACCCGCTCTAGAAATTCGATCCGGGTGGCAAACGGCGTGATCCGCTCCTGGTACTGGATCAGGTCGCCGAGTGCTCCTTTCAAGGTGCGGAGCATCTGGCGACGGGGCGGCGGATTGAGCATGGACATCCGTTCAAGCCGCTGCAAATAGACTCTCAACAGGGCTTCTTGCAAGTAGACCCACTCAATCAGTGTGACATAGTGCATGTACAGATAGGTCAGGGCATGGTCATCATTGGGAAGCCGGAGCCGCCTGGTAGTGCCTGACAGGATAGGGGGTAACTGCTCATTGAACAACAGCAGTTCGCTGTTGCCCAGCAGATAGACGGCTGACTCGCTGTCCGTGCTCAGGTTATGCTCGAAGTCACGGTCAATCAACCAGGGGGAACGCTCCTCGTAATAAGCGTCCATTGCCCCGATACCGTGTAAGGCCGGAGCATGTTTCTCCACGTAGGAAGAAAAATCCCTCGGCGGAGTGGGATCAACCTCACTCAGGATGACGGTGGTTGATCCGGTTGGCATTTTGGGTTGAGGGCGGTCACGCTGCTGTTTCTTCTTCCGGCGCTTGCGCTCCCGGTGGCCGAGCGAATCCAGCCCGTCAACGATCACGCTGTGGGACAGATGGCGCAGCATACAGATCGCCGCGCATTGACCGCCCCCCAGATCGAGGACGCGGTCAATATGCCAGTCTTCCGGCTGTTCGGGCAGTACCTCGCACCAGGCCGGGGGCAGGCGGAGTAACTGGGGATTGATCCCCATCCGCACACGGTCAATCGCTTGCTTGACCGGATAGCCGCCGGATTTAGGCGCGCGAAACGTGGCGTGATAATCCACCAATCCCGCACCAGCCCGGTACAGGGTTACAACCGGGGTAATGCTCACCCAGTCTCTATAGTGATTGGCATCATCGATTACCTGGAAAATATTCTCATCGGTGAGTGATTGGGGAGAGCGCCGCAAGCGACGCAACGTTGGTTGCAGGTCGGTGATTGCCAGGGGGGCCAGTTCCAGATGCAGCAGATCGTTATAACCGGAGCGGGCCACATTGCGCGAGGCACGTTCGATCACCTGCAAGCTGATTGGCTTTTGGTCGCGGGAGGTAAACCGATCAGCGACGGTGCAGGGCAGTCCCCGCAGATATTCCAGCCCTGCTTCCAGGAAATTTTCGACCGGTTGATCTAGTACAAAAGTATCACGCCAGATGATGTGCATCTGCCGGACAGAGAGGGTAGAATTGCGAGTTGTGTTACGTTCAGTCATGGGGGGCAGTGTAGCACACAAAAGGGATGAGCGATACTGCCTTAACGCTTGCTTAACACAGCATGGCAATAGACTTAACATCTATTGCGTACTATATGTCCCAGTTATTCTGTTAAACCTGAGTCGTATTGTCGTGCCTGATTAAGAGGTATCAATATGGATGGCAGCGTATTATTGATTCTTAAGGGCGTATTTGGCATTGTCGTGTCCGCTTCCGTCATGTATGGAATCTGGAACTATGTTGATCTGAAGAGAGGTCAGCGGGAACGTGCTTTTCAGAAGCAGCAGAACAACGATATAACCGTTGTCCGTTCACGGCCAAGGCAGAAAGTCGCAGAGACTATACCTTATGGACTGCGATTAAAGTCATTCAACTATGACCTGACCGCGCTCCGTAGACGGTCGTGGGATACTGTCGAACCGATTCACCCGCCGGAGATCCTGACTCCTCTGTGTGAGGTGGATAGACAGGATCTGTTATGGGGACGGGTGTTCCGTGAGCCGGAGCTTGGGGTGCGCTATGATCTGCGCCCGGTGGACGGGGGGCCGGTCGCCGCGACGGTCGAGTGGCATCAGGTCAACTTAACCGAACGCGCCATTGCCCAGGTTAGCGATCAACTGCTGACATTATATTCTAAAGGTGGCACCATCTTCGCCGTAGATGTTAATTCCGGCATGACGGTGGCAACCATGAACCGCCTGGGGAGACGGGTTACTATCGGTAACAGCCGGGTTTATCAATGGCACCAGAAACCCAACGCGGCCTTTTTCTCGTCCACCAATGGGAACAGCAACAGGCAGGTTGTCAAGTTTGATTGGTCACATCGCAGCGCCCTGGACGATCCCAGCTTTTTGCTCCGGGTTCATTCTGACGCGCCGGAGGATGTCGTCCCAACCCTCACCCTGATGGGACTTTACCAGCTTGCAGGAAAACATGCTTAGTCTTACAGTCCGTTTGTAGGGACACGTGCATAACGTGTCCCTATTGCCATTGATCCCGGCGTTCGGATCGCCGTTCCATAATGGTTGAAAAAGCCGCCGCCCGTGCTTTGAGTAACAGGGCACGCCCTTCCGGCACGCGCGTGTAGAGCAAATCGGCGGGGCCAACCCAGTGATGCCAGCTTGTAAGCAGTGACTCGGCACGTTCCTTATTGATGCCCAATATCTGCGGCACGGCGTGATAATCTCGCCGCTTCGTGCCCAGTTTTTTCCCCTCACGGGTGATGAGATAACGCGGATTGCCGATCTCGCCCAGCACTTCTCCCATGCAATCGGCAAATAGCGACTGCTCCCGGAAAGTCCCCCCGGCCAGCATAATGAAATACTCACCCGACTCGCCTTCTTCGGTGATCACCTTCAGGCGGAAGTGATCCGTCTCCAGCAAGCCCTGATCGTGTAAGGCATCACGGACGGCCTTCCCAATAGCACGCAGGCTGCCATCAACAGGCAGGTGACGGATCAGGACGATTGTGGCGCGGATTAACCTGGGCAGAACAACAAGAAATCCCAGCACGGCACCAATCGTCACGATTGTCAGGCAGACTCCCAGATCGCGGTAAGCCTCGCCATTGGCGATGAATTGAGAGAAGACTGCCATAAACGAGATGGCGATTTCCGTCAATAAGTAGCGCAGCGTCTTTGTGAAATACATGGCCCGCATCGACGGCGGCTTGGGGGTCAGGACGCTGGGGATCACCCGGCCTTCATCAGCGGTATCGATAGCCTCCTGCCAGCGTGGGCCAATCGAACCAATGTCGGCCAGTCGTCGAACCATCTCCTTGTTGTTCCGTTCGATGACGCCAGCGGAAATACCCAGGGGTTGGTCAGGCAGGATCATGGAAGGCTTCATCGATTCAAGGGCGCGCAGGTGGAGTCGTTCCAACCCGCTCTCGATGATGGGTTGGTTTTCACTTAACCCGACAAAAGTACCGAACCGGCGCTTCATATCGATGTAGTCATCGATGCCATTTGGTTGGACCACGTCAATGGCGACAATGTGCCAGATGCTGGCGGCTTTATCCGGGTGGCTGCGATCAATGCGGATGGCCCGCCCACGCATCTGGTTGGTGAGCATAAACGAACCCACGAAACTTGCCAGCACCAGCGAATTAATCACCGGGGCATCCCAACCTTCACCAAGCAGGGCTCGTGTCCCAACCAGCGCATGTAGCTCCCCCTGGGTGAGTAACTCGGTGAAAGCACCGGTCAGGCGGCGCGTCCCCGATACGGTGATCTGGCAGAAACCGGGCAGACCGGCAAGCGGCGTATGCGACAGGGTTTCGGGGGGAAGTTCGGCTTCAAGTGCCGGGAGTCTATCCGTGTGGACGATGGCTAAACGCCCGGTCAACAGCCCGATGTGGGCGGCTTCTTCTTTACCTGCCGTGCTTGCCAATCGATGGAAAATCGGCCAGGCTCCTAATTCAGGGTTCTTGGGGCCGGTGCCATCGACAAAATTATCGTCGCGGATAAAATCGGTGAGGACGACCATCCGCAGGTCATCCCCGCGAACTTTACGTTCGAGCCAGTATATTTCCTGGCAGGCATCGATCTTGGTAGCGGTCAGCGATAACTGCGCCTTCACCTTGCGGGACTCGTCCAGGCTTAGTTCCTGGCGATACAGGATCGATTCTTTACGGAGCAGGGTTGCCAGGTCGTCGCGGTGCTGTTGATACTTTTCGGGGCGCTGCCAGTTTTTGTCGAAAAGGTAGGCTTTTACGATCACCTGCCACCAGCGCCGGTTGATTCGCGGGATGTCCTGTTCTCTGACAGCCAGCAGCCGCAGCAGGTGCTTAGGAAGATCAACTTCACGAGCCTTGAGATAGACCAGCAGCGCCGCCGCCATCTCCGGGTCGGCGATGATCTCTCCGGCATCAATCTCAGGGTTGGCGATCCAGGGATGGAGCCGCACGCACCGATAGAAAATTTTGTCGGCCAGCAGGTCATCGGTGATCTGCTTCACGGCGCGATTATATAATTGCAGCGCGTTCCGGTCCTTTTCAGATGGCTGGACGGCATAAACGTAATCCTGATGCGGGCAGAGTGTGCCAGCCTTGACCAGCTCCGGCACGGAGACTTCTTCATCGATTGGGCCGCACAATTCCTGATAACGGTTCCACTCATGGCCGGTCACATCATAGGGTGGGGTGGCGGTCAAGGCGACAAGCACAACGTCCGGCAAATCCTCCAGCACCCTGGTGAGCGCCTTCCACCATTCAGCCCGCAGGTGATGGGCTTCATCCAGGATCAGCGTTTTGATTCCGGCTATCTTGAGACGGTCGATCAAGTTCTGGATCTCTGAGCCAGAGAGCTTTTCCTGGAGAAGTTCTAATTCATCTTCGATGTTTTCTTCGTCCGGCTGCTCCGCGATCAAGCGGCGATAGGTGGTGTGAAGGGCCTGATAGGTAATCGACGTGAAAATGGCAGGCGTTTCCAGGTCACGGCTGACCCAGTCTGGCTCTGTGCCGTTGGTTTCGTAAGGCGGGATGAAGTCATTCAGGCGGAGAATCCACTGGTCGCGGATGGTACGGGTCGGGGAAAGGGCCAGGGCAGGCTGCCCCAGTTGGCGAAAAATCTCCAGCCCCAGGGTGGTTTTCCCGGCACCCGGTGCGGCCACGATGTGTAACCGGCGGTCTGAAATATGGGTGTCGATGGCACTCAGCACACGCTCCTGGTAGATGCGCCAGGGCCAGCGGAATTTTAAATCTTTGAAAATCGAGTTGGTATTTGTAGAGATCGATTGCATGCCTGTTTGCTTCTTTGATAATAAAAAAGGCTCCAAATCCGCATATAGTATACACGGTTGGAGCCCTCTTTTTTAAGCGATTTTGGAACGCTAGACGACGATATTAACCAGCCTGCCCGAAACGTAGATGACGCGCTTAGGCGATTTCCCATCCATGTGACGCTGGACATTCTCCGAAGCCAGAGCCTGTTCCTTCACGGCATCTTCGGCTGCATCTACCGGGACAGTGATCTGATCACGCACCTTGCCGTTCACCTGAACCGCCAGCGTGATGTAATCTTCGGCGGCGATTTCCTCATCAGCGACCGGCCAGGACTGCTGGTGGATGCTGTAGGTTCCACCGATCTTTGCCCACAGTTCTTCGGCGATGTGCGGCACAAAGGGAGCCATCATCAGCAGCAGGGTTTGCTGCGCTTCCGTCCAGGCGTCCGTATCCAGGATGGCCGGGTGCTTGCTCTTGAAATCCTGCATGGTGTTCTTCAGTTCCATCAGGGCGGCAATCGCCGTATTGAAGCTGAAGTCTTCCAGATCACGAGTCACCCGAATGATGGTCTGGTGTACCCGGCGGCGCAGCAGGTCAGTTGGTTGATCCTTTGTCGCTGCACTCCCCTCAACCGGTGAAGCCGGTTCGGCGATCAGCGACCAGACATCTCTCAGGAAACGCTGCGGGCCAGATATGCCCTGGCTGTCCCAGGGGCCGCCCTGGTCCCATTTGAAAGCAAACATCAGGTAGGTACGCACCGTGTCTGCGCCAAACTTCGATACCAGGTCATCCGGGTCGATCACGTTCCCGCGTGACTTGCTCATCTTCTCGCGGTCTTCACCCAGGATGATTCCCTGGTTGTACAGGCGGGTCATCGGCTCATCGAAGATCGTCTCAGGCTGGTTTTCTGGGTCAGCCGGTTCGATCCCCTCAAAAACGCCGCAGTCCCGCATCGCCTTGGTGAAGAAACGCGTGTACAGCAGGTGCATGGTCGCATGTTCGATGCCGCCCGTATACCGGTCAACCGGCAGCCAGTAGGCTCCCTCTTCCGGATCGAAGGGGCCGTCCGGGTAGTGCGGGCTCAGGTAGCGATACTGATACCATGACGAACACATGAAGGTGTCCATCGTATCGGTTTCGCGCTCGGCGTCCTTGTTACCACACTGCGGGCACTCGACCTGCTTCCAGGTCGGGTGCAGCTTCAGCGGCGATTCGCCGGTCGGCACGAACTCGACATCATCGGGCAGCAGCACCGGCAGTTGGTCTTCCGGTACCGGCACGATGCCACACGATGGGCAGTGGATCATCGGGATGGGTGCGCCCCAATACCGCTGGCGGCTGATCAGCCAGTCGCGCAGGCGGTAGTTGATATCTTCACGACCGATGCCCTGTTCCTCCAGCCAATCGATCACTATGCTGATGCCGGGGTTCTTCCGGCCTTTTTCATCGGTGACGGCTGTCCCGTTGAACTGGGCTGAGTTGACCATCACACCGGCCCCGTCGTAGGCGACTTCCATTGTCGCGCCGTCCAGGGCTTCGCCTTCCGGCTGGATAACTACCCGCACCTCCAGCCCGTATTTCCGCGCAAACGCAAAGTCGCGTTCGTCGTGGGCCGGAACCGCCATGATTGCGCCGGAACCGTAGGTCATCAGCACGTAGTCGGCAACCCAGATCGGGATGCGTTCCTGATTGACCGGGTTGATGGCATATGCGCCGGTAAACACACCGGTCTTCTCACGTTCAACCGATTGGCGCTCGATATCAGATGATCGGGCCGCCTGCGCGATGTAGTCCTCGACCTCGGCACGCTGATCGTCTGTCATGATCTCATCGACCAGGGGATGCTCAGGAGCCATCACCATGAAGGTCGCACCCCACAGCGTATCAGGCCGGGTGGTGAAGACCGGCATCTCGTGTCCTTGCTCGGTCTTGAAGATCACGTGTGCGCCCTCGCTGCGCCCGATCCAGTTGGTTTGCATGGCCCGGACACGCTCCGGCCATTCGATCTTGCTGAAGTCCAGCAGTTCTTCGGCATACTTGGTAATGCTGAAAAACCACTGATCCAGGTCCTTCTTGATAACCGGGGTGCCACAGCGCTCGCAGTGACGATCGTCGCCCCAGACCTGCTCACGGGCCAGGGTGGTGTTACAGGTTGGGCAGAAATCGACTGGCGACATTTTCTTGTAGGCCAGCCCATTCTTATAGAACTGGACGAAAAACCACTGTGTCCACTTGTAGTAGTCCGGGTCGCTGGTGATTGCCATCCGCTCCCAATCGAACATAGCACCCATCGACTTTAACTGCCGGATCATGTTGTCGATGTTGTCGTATGTCCATGTCTTTGGGTGGATATTGCGCTTGATGGCCGCATTCTCTGCCGGTAAGCCAAACGAGTCAAAGCCCATCGGGAACATGACGTTATAACCCTGCATCCGCAGATAGCGGGCCCGTGCATCTGACGGGACCATTGCGTACCAGTGGCCCATGTGCAGATTGCCCGATGGGTAGGGGTACATCGTCATGGCGTAGAATTTCCTCTCGCCCTTATCGACCCGTGCCCGGTGCAGTCCGTTGTCTTCCCAGCGCTGCTGCCAGCGTTTTTCTATTTCTTGAGGATTATACGAATCACTCATTCCTTATACCTTCTCCATGTTTAGTCTCTGTCATAATCACCCTACAATCGTCCCGGATTCTACCTGGAGGCGCACGAGAAGGCAGTGAGCACCCCACTTTGTGAACTTATCTATGCACATCATCGCGAACCTCCTTTCGTGGTTAAATCAATTTCAATCCATGTAATCTTCACGCGCCGGAGAGAAGCATTCAACAAGCTCGCTCTCCTCCGGGAAGGAAGCCTGGTGCATCACCCCACCGGGAATGGCCCAGCTATCACCCGGCTTGCAATTATACGTCACGCCGTCAATGGTGATGTTCAACTCCCCGCTAATCAGGTAACCGATCTGCTGGTGCGGATGATTGTGTTCCGGGAGATCGACGCCCTTTTCCGCATGGAACACGGTGATCATCGCGTCTTCTGTGACGCCCATTGTCCGACGGATCAGTCCGGGCACCATCTCGACCGGTTTTGTATCTTCCCAGCGAACGATTGGATTTTCTGCCATCTCTCCCCCTATGGATAAGGTTCTGCCAGAAGCGATTGAATAGCGGCTTCTGTCTCTTCGTAATCGCCTTCACCAATGTGAATGTAACGGATATTCCCCTGTTTGCCGATCAGATAAAGGGTCGGCCAGTAGCGGTTCTGATAAGCTCCCCAGGTTGCCCGGTTATTATCCTGGGCGACCGGGTAGGGAACGTCCAGATCGATAATTGCCTGTTTAAGGTTCTCCAGTTCGGCCTCATAAGCGAACTCAGGATAATGATTGCCGATGACGACCAGACCCTGTTCGCCGTATTCATAGTACCATTCCCTCAACGAGGGAATCACGCGCTTGCAGTTAATTCAACCGAAGGTCCACATGTCCAGCAAGACAACCTGACCGCGTAAATCCGCCAGCCTCAACGGTTGATCGGTGTTCAGCCAGACCTCGTTTTGCAGTTCCGGCGCGGGCCTGATGACCGGCAGCGATTCCGATTCAGGGGCCTCGGATACTGTCGGTATCACTGCCTCCTCGGTCGGTTGGGCTGTCGGCGCTTCGGTGGCCGGATCAGGCTCGGTCGGTTCGACTGCCTCCACCGGATCGGCAGCGGTCGGGTCAGGCGGTTTTACGGCCTCCTCGGCGCTCTCATCTGGCGGCGACGCAGAAGCAGAGCAGGCTACCAGCAGCATAGCAATCAGCCCGAACAGTAAGCGTTTCATCCGTGTGCCTCATCGTCAACTCCACTGTCGTGCAAAGAAAAAATCCCTCTTCCACCCAGGGACGAAGGATTCCGCGGTACCACCCTGCTTGATAGGAAAGTCAATCCTATCCGCTCTGGCGCGTAACGTGCGCTGGACGTCAGCCGCTACCATGCCGGTTCACGGCTGCAACTCCCGGACGAGGTGGGCCACCTGTGCTCGTTGGCGGCACGGTTACCAGGCTCACACCCTCCCTGGTTCGCTGCAACGATGGCTTATCACTTCCGTTCGTCGTCTTTACATATCGCATTTGTGTGCAAATTGTACCGACCCACCCTGAGGCTGTCAAAGCGCATTTTAGCTCACAAAATAATGCGTTATTTCGCGGCTTCAAGTGAATTGTAACGATCTGATTTGCGGGAAGAGTCGCCCCAGGCCATAACGCGTTATAATCACTGATTATGTGAACTCAAACAGGATAGGTTATTTATTGATGGAAAGACAACTGAGTCGTTTACAAACTTTTCTAGATGTGCCCGTCGTCCGGCGGATTCGCCGGAATCATGGCCTGGAACATGCGACCATCCACCTGCTGTCCCAGCGCGTCCCTGATTTACGGATGGTAGGCCGGTCGGATTGGAGTGGCTTCTGGCTGCACGGCACGGTTTCAACCGAAGAGGTGGAACAAACCGTCAACCGTGCCCTGACCCGTATGCAGGGCGGCGAGCATCAACTTGCTATCCACCCGAACTGCGGCACCAACCTGGTCACGATGGCGGTTCTGGGAACGGCGGCCACCCTGACCGCACTGGCCGGTTCTGAGCGGAAACGCTTCGGCAGGCTGGAGCGCGTCCCATTGATGGTCTTAGCGCTGATGGGGGCTGTCTTGTTTGGGCAGTCGCTTGGCTTGCAACTGCAAAAGTACGTCACCACCTCAGGTGATCCGGCTGACCTGGAGATCGTCGAAATCCGCCGGGTTGACCGGGGCAACCTGATCTCTCACCGGGTAGAAACCCGTTCAAGCTAACCGGCTATGTCACTTGACCTTAACAATATCTCCCGGCTGGATTTACCTTACCACAACCTGGTGCTGACCGGATTCCTGGGGGTTGGTAAATCGACCATTGGACGGCATCTGGTACGCCGGTTGGCCGTCGATTTCTTTGACGTGGATGAGGAAATCGAACTACGCGAGTTAATGAGTATCGCCAAAATCCGCGAGTTGTATGGCGATACCCGGCTGCGCAAACTCGAACACGAGATGAGCCGCCATGCAACCTTGATGCGCCGCTCGGTGATCGTTGCACCGGGGGCCGCGCTGCTGGACACGCGCAATTACCAGTTGTTTACCGAAACCGGGTTGGTTGTCTGCCTGACTTGCGAATTGGGGGAAGCGCTGCGGCGGCTGCATCTTTCCAGCGATCAGCACTACCGCGATCCGACGATCCGGCACCGGATGTTGAGCCGGTTACGCCGGGAGCACGCGGTTGTCAACGATCCGAGGCTCTTGCAGTTGGATACCACGCACCTGTCGATTGAAGAAGAAACCGATATGTTGATCCGGCTCTGGTTAACCGGGCAGCCGGAGGAAGGGCCGCTGTTTCGCTACGGCCCACCCCCGCCGATCAGACCACCCTCCAGGGCCAGGTTGGGATTATCCGCCCCAGCAAAGACTACTTAGCCGAAGCATCGACCCCGACAACTTCTTTCAGATCGGGGAAAAACTGGCGAACAGTGCCTTCTATCCAACCACGCAGTGTGGCGGCTGACAGCGGGCAGCCTACACAGGCTCCGCCCATCTCAACCTTGAGCGTGGTTCCATCGTATTCCAGCAGCTTGACGGAGCCGCCGTGATACTGTTCGATATAGGCGCTTAGGAATTCTATCAGGCCCTCCATTCGGGTCTGGTCATCCGTGTTTTGATTCGGTGTGAACCGGGGGATATGACTCATACTCCGCAACCTTATCTCTAAAACTAGATCGATACTGATATATTCAGTATATTCAACTCATCATCAGGAGGTCAACTCTGAGATCTATATTAGTGGTGGGGGCACACCCCGACGATGAAACCGTATTTTTTGGCGGGACGACAGCCTTACTGACCGGCCAGGGCACTCAGGTGCACCTGTTATGTGCAACGCGGGGAGAGGGCGGCGAACTCGGTGAACCGCCGGTTTGTGACCGTGCCGAACTGGGGACCGTGCGGGAACATGAGCTTCGTTGTGCCGCTCAACAGCTTGGCATGATCAGTGTCACGCTGCTGGGATACGTTGATCCCCTGGTCGGCCCGGACGAGGAACTCTATCCCTTCCAGGCAAACCTTGATCAACTGGCCCAGCAAATCCGCAGCGTGATCAGACAGGTGGGAGCCGAACTGGTGATTACGCATGGCAGCGATGGAGAGTATGGACACCCGGCCCACCAACTGGTTCACCAGGCCACCCGGCTGGCGGTCAAACAATCGTCGTATAACCTGCTGTTCTATACTTTTGCCGCGAAAGTGCCGGGCATTGAAGATCACACCTGGAACGAGAGCGAACCGGCCCACCTGGTGCTTGATGTACGTCCCTGGCTTGATGCTAAAGAAGCCGCCACGCTGTGCCATAGATCGCAGCATGCGCTCTTTACGCGCCGAAGGAAAGCCAAAACCATCCGCGAAATTTTGCGGACAAACGAGTCGTTCCATCGACATGTGCCAGCGGTTGAGGATGGTTATCCCCAGGATCCCTTTGCCGATCTGCTCCGGGCAGCCGGGGCATGGACGCCGGGAGTAGGGTAGTATGAGGTATGTCTCATTGGCATCAAACTTATGAAATGCCTCTTTGGGTGTTTGGCCTGGCCCACAGCGGAATCAATTCCGCTGCTACAAAAGATATGTCTGATAAATCAGACCCCAGACCAGCCTTGATTTCCTCGGTTTTTGGGTCGAATTTATTCGACCTATCAGCCTTAGCCGGGCGTTTTAACGCTCGGCGGGCTGGTTTTTTAGTTGATAGGGTACTTCAAGTATGATCCTAAAAAGGCATCTCCTGATAGTCGTCATCGGCATATTGATGCTTTTGCCTGTTCAGGCCGCGCAGGCCGACGATCCCCCAGACGAGCCGCCCTTTCGCCTGCCATTTGATGATCCACCCGGCCCCAGTACATGGTTGGTGGTACAGTTCTATGGGAACACCCAGGGGGCTTATCGCTGGCGCAACAAGTGGTACGAGGCGGGGCAGGGATTACACTTCGGTGTCGATTTTTCCGCGCCCTGTGGGACAGAAATCCTGTCCATTGGCGATGGGACGGTTGCCAAGATCGATGCCAGGGAACACGGCTCAGGGCCGCACAACCTGCTGATCCTGCATGATAACGGTTATGTCTCGCTCTATGGGCATCTGCTGGAAGCTCCCCAATTATACATCGGCCAGTCGGTCGAAAAGGGCCAGGTGATCGGATTGAGCGGCGATCCTGATTTAACCTGCACCTCGCGCCCTCATCTGCACCTTGAAATCCGCGATAACAGTTATCGCTATGCTTATAATCCCATCCCCCTGATCGATGCCGATTGGGATACACTGGCCTTGCTTGGTCCTTTCAGCGGCTTTGAACAAGACCTGGATAACCCGCGCCGCTGGGTTTCACCTTATGATCAGCCTGATGTGGATTTCTGGGGGCCGATGCTCAATGAGTATGAAAATCCCTGGCCGCCGGATTGGTATTAAACTTATGCGCCGATTGATCATATTACCGTTTGTCCTGATGCTGGCTGCTTGCAACTCACCGGTGACTTATACGCCCGTCCCGCTGGTGACCCAAACTCCACCCGGCATTCCCACCGATGTCCCGATGACGGCTACTCTTGCCGGGGAAGCGCCGCTTTCCGAATCACCCGGCCCTTCGCCCACCCCGGAATTTATCGAAGCCAACCCGGGATCACCGGGGATCGCCTTCAAGCGGCTGACCGGGCCGGGATGCTGTGTGCAGCCTTTCTGGTCATTTGACGGGCAGTTTGTCCGCTTCATCGACCAACCGGCTCCGACCATGCCCACCGGCATCTACGAGGTGAGCATCGAAGGCAGCGCTAACGTCCGGCTCTACAGTGAACAAATTGGACTGCCCAGCCTGGACGACCGTTACCTGGCTTACCTGAATGAGGCAGGCGAAACCGTCGTACAGGAGGTGGGCAGCGGGGCACAAAGCATCATCCCCAACGACGGGCTGCGGGTCTTTTTCTCGCCGGGGAGTGAGCGTCTGGCCTGGGCCGATACAGCCGAATCGGGGAATTTTGATCACCGCCCATCGGTGATCGGCATCTCGGATATTGATGGGGCCAACGCGCAGGAGTTGGTCACCGTTTACGGTGGGGGGATCGTCGGCTGGCTCAATGATGAGGCACTGCTGCTGATCGGCAGGGACAAGCCCGGAGAACCGGATGAAAAGCTGTTCACGCTGTCAATCATCGATGGGGCACGGCGCGACCTGGTCAGTGAGGAGCGTATCTACACGGCCAGCATTGCGCCGGGCGGCGGGTGGGTAGTTTATACCATCGCCTTCGATCCCGACGGCACAGAGAGCGACGGCTTGTGGGTGGTCAGCACCGATGGCGAAACCCGTTATAAGCTCGATGTGGTGGGGAGTTCTCATTGGCGCGATGATTCGCGGCTGCTCATCATCCCCATTGAGATGGATACCGTCAGCCACCGGTTATGGCAGTTTGACAGCCAGACGGGGACGGTCGAACCGCTGACCGATCCCGACCAGCAGCCCTTCCGCGTGGCTTCGGGCGATTGGAATGTGTCACCAACCGGGCGATTCGTTGTTTTTCTTAATGCAGAGGATGAATCGCTGTGGGTGATCGATCTGGGCACCAGTCAATCTCCAAGCCTGCGCGATTGATTGTCATCCCCCCAATGTGAGCTATACTGGTTTCATAGGGTTGAGTTACGCCTTTCATGCAAGGACAAATCTAAATCATCGTGTTTTACCAACGTGTCATCAGCGGCGTAGTTTTCGGTGGATTGGCGGTTGCCGTTATTGTTGCCGGGGGGCCGATCTATATCCTGGTCGCCTTTCTGGTTTTCGCAATAGCGATGATCGAATTTTCCCGGCTGGTTGATAGGAAAAGAAACCTGTTCACAATCGGTCTTCGGCTGGCATGGCTGGCGCTTTTCTGGGCCGATGCCGCGCTGCCCGATCTGGGGATCATGCCGGT
Source organism: Anaerolineae bacterium (assembly GCA_050288085.1). GTDB lineage: Bacteria > Chloroflexota > Anaerolineae > Aggregatilineales > UBA3940 > JBNKDD01. Next base: position 13,858 of record JBNKDD010000004.1, on the reverse strand, counting down.
TGGTATAGCGCTATTGTTGTTGGTCACGATGGCCTGGATGATCACCGGCTACCGGTTAGAGGAACCCGAAGTGACCTCCGGCTTCGCAATGACTCTCGCCGGGGCATTCTATCTCGGTTGGAGTTCTTCCCACTTAGTGAGGCTGCGTTTACTTGACGATGGCATGTTCTGGACTTTATCCGTCATCATGACTACCTGGGCGGTGGATACGTTCTCCTACCTGGTGGGGAGCATTATCGGGCGGCATCCGCTCAGCCCCAAGGCCAGCCCCAAGAAAACCTGGGAAGGTTACATCGGCGGGGCGATCCTGGGCACAATCTTCGCGGCCCTGATTCCCCTGGCCTGGACTTCTCTGGGGGCAAGCGCCGCTGTTAACCCACTGCACGGCCTGGTTATAGGCTTACTGATCGCCATCCTCAGCCCGCTTGGCGATATCGGCATCAGCATCTTCAAACGTCATGCAGATGTCAAAAACTCAGGTCAGGTGATCCCCGGTCACGGGGGGATGCTTGATCGCACCGACACCATGATCTGGTCGGCACTGCTTGGCTACTACTATCTGATCCTCTTCGTATTCTGATTCTGATACTTCCTTTCTCTTTGTTACGTAAGATATCTATAGTCAACCTCATCTAAAGGGTGTGGTAAGCATTTGACAAACCAGTTGTAGAGTTGTATTATATCTACAAAACATAGACAAAATATTGACAATTGGTATTTTACCAGAAAAAAAAGGATTGTGTGATGAATCTACTGCAATCTGAAACAATTCATGACGAGAGTGAATTCACCGCTGAAGAACTTCCAACGCCGGAAAATATTGATCATATCCCGGCGGATGATACGGTTAGCCTGTATTTCCGCCAGATGGCGAGTGAACCTCTCCTGACAGCAGAGCAAGAAGTAGAGTTAGCCAAGCGTATTGAGCGGGGTCAGGAAGCCCAACAGGAATTGGAAGATAACCCCAAACTCAGCGCCAGAGATATTAGAAAGCTCCAGCATCTAGTCGATGATGGGCAGGCAGCCCGCGAGCATCTGGGACGGGCAAACACCCGGCTGGTCGTGAGCATCGCCAAGCGGTATCGCAACCAGGGTTTCCCGATGTCCGACCTGATCCAGGAAGGCAATGTCGGGTTGATGATCGCCGTCGATAAATTTGATTACAGCATGGGGAACCGCTTCAGCACCTATGCCAGTTGGTGGATCCGCCAGACGATCACCCGTGCGCTTTCTCAGAAATCCCGGACGATCCGGCTCCCGCTGCACCTTTCAGACCAACTGCGCCGGATCACGGCTGTTAAGGAGATTATGGGGCACGAACTGGGGCGAGAACCTTCTGACAAAGAATTGGGTAGACGGCTCGATCTCTCCCCTGAAGAAATACGCGAAGCCCTGGAGGCCAACCCGCAGACCATCGCATTGGAGATGCCGGTTGGGGATGACAGCGAATTCGGTGATTTCATCGAAGATGATCAACTGCCCACCCCCGATGAGGCCATGCACAATATCAATCTAGCCGAAACCATCGACAACATTCTCAACAAGATGATGCCGCGTGAGGCACAAATCCTGCGGCTGCGTTTTGGCCTGGAGAGTGGGGTTCCTCAAACCCTTGAGCAGGTCGGCCAGGTGATGGGTCTCTCCCGTGAGCGGATTCGCCAGATCGAGCGGCATGCCCTGCGGCAGCTTCGCCAACCGCAATTTGCTAATTTACTTCGGGATTTTCAGTATTAGGTTGTTAAACGGTAGCGACTGGTATTGGTAGTTGGTTCGGGTAAAACGTAGGTATTTTTGAGTACAAGTCGGTAGCATTAAAAATCAGATGTAGTTGGTAGTATTTTTTTAACAAGTAAGGCCCCGGCATCATTCAATGGTGCCGGGGCCTGTAACTTTTTTGATACCCACGCTACACCAACAAAAAGGTGGCGGTTAAGTTTGTTGTGGTATAATCGCCGGGTTTCAAGCAGGCAGATCAACCATAACTGTCTTTTCAAAACGCTTACTATGATCTGCTTTACTCAGGAGTAAAAACGTGTCAGATAATCGTGGTGCGAAGGAACATTTACCCCCTTTATTTGTGAGCATCGGTGTTGGTGTGATCTTAATCGCGGCTGGATTTGCCGTCCGCGTCCAACAGGATCGCACGGTCAAGGCGGCAGTGGCCGCGACCCAGACGGCCAGCGTCACCGATACGCCCACCCCGACCAATACGCTCACCCCAACGCCTTCCGATACCCCCACGATCACCATGACGCCGACCATCACGCCAACGGGGACACTGCCCCCAACCTTCACGCCCAGCCCGACGCTCACGCCATCGCCGACCCCGGTTCCGGCCCGTTCGGTTTCGATAGATGCTGAGGGCTATCCCACCCCACAATCTGAACTATCAACTGCTATCCCACCGCCCGCCGAGCGAGTCGAGATTCCGTCCGGTGTGGTGAATGTCCTGCTGCTAGGCAGCGATAAGCGCCCCGATGATCCCGGCTACCGGACGGACACGATCATTATTGTCACGGTCAACACCGAGGAAAACACGGTCAATATGCTGTCGGTTCCCCGTGACCTGTACGTTTACATCCCCGGCTGGACGATGTCACGTATCAACACTGCCTTCTCTCGCGGGGAAGCCGTCGGTTGGGATGGCGGCGGAGCCGGTCTGCTCAAAGAAACCCTGCTGTACAATTTTGGCATCCGGGTTGATTATTACGCTTTTGTCGATCTGACCGGCTTTAAGGAAATCGTCGATGCGCTGGATGGCATTGACGTACCGGTTGACTGCGCTATCGAAGGCTGGACGCTCAAGTCGCCACGATATGGGCCTGAAGATTTTGGCACCTATGATGAATATGTCGCCTACACCGCAGACGACCTGAACTGGGAAATGACTACTCTGCCGGTTGGTGTCCATCACCTGGATGGATATATGGCGCTCTGGTATGCACGTTATCGCCAGGGTTACACCGATTTTGACCGGGCCGTCCGGCAGCAGCAGGTTCTACGGGCGATGCTCACCCGGGCCAAATCCCTGGGGCTGCTTGATGTCACCCATATACCTGGCCTGTGGCAGGAGTATAGTGACCTGGTCCAGACAGATATGGGATTAGGCAACGTCTTTGAATTTGCGCCGGTTGCTGCGAACCTGGACAGCATCGAGATTGGCAGCTATGTCCTGACGCCTAACGAACTGGTCAACTGGTTTGACCCACTCCAGGGGCAGGATGTATTCCTGCCAATGCCCGGTGCTATCGAAGAGAAAATCGCCCAGGCCATGCAGCCATCTTCGCAAAATTACATCCAGAGCAATTCGGCCACCGTCGAGATTCGCAATGGAACTACCCTGGATCGCCTGGATGAAGTCGCCGCCGACCGTGTCCTCTGGAATGGATTAGCCGCCACACCAACCGGTTTCGCCGAGAGCACCAACTACGAGAAAACCGTGATCTACGACTTCACCGGCTCGGTTCGGGGGAATCAACTGCTCAAGCTGCAATCCATCTTACGGGTCAACAACGACCAGGTGATCATCCAACCTGACCCCAACCGCGTATTTGATTACGTCGTCGTTATCGGAGAAGACTACCGCAGTTGCAGCCGCAGTGGGCCTTCAACCGGCGGCGCAAGAACAACAGATGAGGAAGAGCCGGAAGGGCCTCCGACCGCTGAAGTACCGCTTGCTACGCCGGAGGGTTAGCAGCAGGCAGATACCAATCGCAAGGGCGCAGCATACTGCGCCCTTTTATATTGCGGCTACGACCCCACCCGCTGAAGCGAAATATCATCGAAGAAAAAATCGTTGTGGGCGAACCGCCACAGGCTGTAACCCCGCACAAACACCGTAATCATCTCTGACTCGGCCCGCACCTCCACGCCGGGAATCGGTTGGTACGCATCATATAGATGGCCGATTTCTCCCCAGATCACGCTGTCTACCCAGGGCAGGGTTCCGCCTTCCGGGTCAATCCCCAGCAAGAAGTTAGCGTTGCGCCGGTCATCATCGGTGTCAAGGGTTGAATCGAAGGGATCATCATCCTGGCTGCTCCAGGCGTGGGCAAAACCGGTCAGGCAGAGCATCTCGCCGGGGGTCACCGCAATTTTCTGAAATATCCCGGCATCAAATACCCGGTTGCCACCAAACAGGTAAAATGCCTGCTCACCACTCAGCACGCGGTCTGGATTGATGTAGGGTGGCGCATCAGGGATCAGGATAAATTCCGGGCGGAGGTAGCCATCACTATTGTTGGGATCATAATCAATCTCTCCCCCTTCTTTCCAGAATGCCAGCCACTTATCCGGCACGTTCACATCTCCATAGGTTTGAGTGTGACTGCCTTCTTCAAAATCCGGGTTGAGGAGTAAATTCGGCGCAGTCGCCGAACGCAGACAGCCCGCCTGACCGGATTGCGGCAGTGGAGTGGATACTTCAAAATCCGGCGTACCGGGCGTAGAAGTTGGCCGTGCGGTCACGTCGGCGTCCGGTGTCCAGGTCGGGGTATCCGAAGGGGGAGGCCGCCGCGTCGAGGTGGCAGCAGGCACAGCGGAAAGAGTCAAGGTGATGGTCAGAGTTGGCTCACCGGTCGGATGAAGTGTGACGGTCGGCTGGACGGTCACGGTCGGTTTGGGGGTGAAGGTTGGGGGGAAGGTGGGCGGCACACGCTCTGACACCTCGCCGGGCGAATTTGCTTCGGCACCAGCCCCACCACAGGCAGTGAGACTCACCAGAACAGCCAACAAAATCACAACAATGCGCCGTATATCGACCATCCTTACCTCACGTCTAGATCGTAAATTTTACCCTTCGTCCACCCCGATTGTTTTGCAATCTCCCTGGCGGCAGCGCTTCGCGATTCACCCTGAGCCAACCGGGCAGCCAACGCTTCCCGGACATCTGCCTCCGTCCACTCTGCGGGCCGTTCACTTGCACCGGATACCACCAGGGTGATTTCGCCGCGAGGTTCGCGCTCGCTAAAGGCGGTGACAGCCTGATCTAATGATCCGCGCCAGATTTCCTCATGCAGCTTGGTTAATTCACGGGCGATCACGATCTGGCGGTCGCCACCAAAAAGTTCCGCCATATCCGATAGACTGCTCAACAGCCGGTGGGGCGCTTCATAAAATACCAGGGGATGCGATACCTCGCGTACCGTTTCCAACACCGCCTGACGTGCCCCGGCTTTACGCGGCAAAAATCCCAGATAGGTGAAAGAGCCGGTTGGAAAACCCGACGCAACCAGCGCCGGGATCACGGCATTGGCTCCCGGCAGCGGCACGATCTGAATCCCGTTATCCAGTGCGATCCTGACCAGCTCATAACCGGGATCAGACAGGCCGGGAGTCCCGGCGTCCGAGACAAGCGCCACGTCACCCGTTTCGAGAGCATCCAGGATGGTATCTAATTTGGCGATTTTATTATGCTCGTGGTAGCTGGTCAGCCGCCCTTCGATCTCATAATGGGCCAGCAGCCGACCGGTGGTGCGGGTATCCTCCGCTGCGATCAGGGCAACCTCGCCCAGAATCCGCAAGGCCCGTAAGGTGATGTCTTCCAGATTACCGATCGGGGTAGGGACCAGGTAAAGCGTACCCATCAGCGGGAGAATTCATGATTCTGGATGAAGTTTACGATAGCGACATTCCGGTCACAGGAGGACAGGGTGCGTACCACAATCGGCTCAGAGAGCGGCATACCGGTGGTATTGAGCAGGCGCACCTCAAACTCGGCCTCGACCGGAGTCTGGTTCAAAAACACTTCGTAGCCCGATGGCCCAAAATCTTCTGCCGTGCCTGTGAATTCGATCTGCTCGAAGTTGTCTCCCGACACCTGAACCGGCAGGCCGGGCACCGGGGTGCCGTTCAAATCAAATACCTGTCCGGCAATGCTCAACCAGGCACATTCCTCGTCGTTCTCGTTGGCCTTGTAGGTCACGGCCTCGTCCTGAAGCGTGAAGGGGAACACGGCAACCGTATTGGTAACCGGGGGCGGCTGAGTCACACCGGTTGCGGTGGCAAAGGGTGTGGGGGTCAGCGTGATAGTTGCCATTGGGGTTAATGATGGCCCGCTGGTTGGTGTTGGCGAGGGGGTCCAGGTGGGCGGCAGATTGGTTTGAACAGCCTCCAGGGTCATCGCCTCGACCGTGCTGGGCAGATGGAACAGGGTTACCGTCGGCTGAGGCGACGGCGGCGGGAAGGGGTTATAAGCGGCGGTCGGATTCAAAAACAGCAGCGCCGACAGCAAAATCACTCCTGCTGTCGCAGCCAGAAAGACCAGTGAGACAAGGTTATAAACCCCTCCTGATTTTTTCCGGTCCGACGGTTCACGCCTGGGGCGATCCTCTTCTAGCGTCGCGGGTCGCCGGGGTTCGTAGTCGTTAAAAGGGTCGTAGTCACTCAAATCAGGTGCACTCAAGGAGCCTATTTCTGTATCTGTACGAAATTAACCAATGCGAGATTCATTTCACAGTCATCGTACATCTTGACGGTGACCTGTGCCGACAGCAGTTCGCCGGAGGAACTCTCCAATTGGACATAGAAAGTCCCGGTGGTAGGCGCATTGTTAACCGACCGTTCCCAGCCACTTGTGCCGTAATTGGTATTACTACCGGTTGTGATACGGTCATCGATCCCACCGCCGGTAATGTGAACCCGCAAACCGGTCTGGTGTTTCCCGTTGATATCAAACACCTGCCCGGCAAGCCCTGCCCAGTTACATCCGGCAGAGTTAGCGAAGTTCGCCCGGTACCTGATCTCATTATTCTGAAGCACATAGTCATAGGGCGATGGGGCCGATGTGTTAGACGGAACCGGCGTGATAGTGGGCGTGGGTGTGTCAGAGGCCGTCGGTTCCGGTGTGCCGGTCGGTGTGTTGGTGGGCGTGGGCGTCTTGGTGACGGTCGGCGTGTGCGTGACCGTCACGGTCGCTGTTGCGGTCGTGGTTGGAGAAGGCGTCCAGCTTGGGTTGACAGTTGGGCCGGGCAGGGTCGATGTCTCGGTAGGCAGCACAAACAGAGTTGGCTCCTCTGGGACAAGGGATAGCTGTTCCAATGGGTTGGATTGGAGCAGCATCACCGACGCCACACAGCATACAATGGCGGTGAATGCCACCATCACGATTGAAATAATATTATACAGCCGGGTGGAATCATCACCCGAAGACGCCGGTTCTTCAAATTCAGCCATGGCTAACGCTTCCTGACAGTCTGGCTACGATACAAGCGATATCTTTTGGTCGATAACAGCACTATCGTGCAAACTGAGACGCCAGTCCTCTATTGCGTGTTCAATCAGACGTTGGCGAGTTTCATACTCAATTTCGCGATTCGGATCGAATTCTAATGTCTGGATAATATGATATCCCCACGCACTGGATACAACATTACTGACCTGCCCTGGTTGGAGGCCAAAGGTAGTTTCCTCGACCTCTGGCACCAGCAGCCCACCCCGTGGGAACCAACCCAGGTCGCCGCCGGTATCACGCGTTGTAACGTCAACGGAGTATTCAGCCGCCAACGCCGCGAAATCTTCCCCGGCCTGGAGGCGGGCCAATGCTTCATCCGCCTCAGCCTGGGTATTTACCAGGATATGCCGGGCGTGGGCATGTTCGGCGACGGTCGGCACAGCTTCCATCACCGGAGCCAGCAGCCGGTTGGTGATCAGGTCGAGCCGGATCACCTCATGGAATTCCTCAGCGGTATAGTAGTTAGCCGCCAGCCAGCCGTTGAAGTATTCTTCGCCGTTTTCGGCCTTCATGTCGGCAATGACGGCATTAACCTCGTCGTCGCCCACCGTGATCCCCTGAGCCGCCGCCGTCTGGCGGATTAATTCCTGCTCGATTAGCAAATCAAGAACCTGTTGTTCATAACTGGCCTGGTCGGCGACTTCAAATCCCAGGGCGACCTGACCGGCTTCAAACCGGGCCAGTTCGCGGCGGAAAGTCTCAGTCATAATCGGCTGCCCATTGACCAGAACGGCAACTTCTTGATCGCTGTTTGCCGTGTCACCCTGTGCGGCTGCCTCTGGTGTGTAATTGAGTTCGGGGGTGGGGGCAGCCTTATTGCCGCAGCCAACCAGCACAACGGCAAGTAGTACAAAAATGATGGTTAGAAAGTTGAGTTTTGAGCTAATACGATTCACATGGCCTCGCAGTATTTGCTTAAATTGCCAGGGCAAAGACAGTCTACTCGGAATGAGGGTATTTGGCAAGATACCCTTTGTACTAGGACAACCCACTATAAATCGCCCGGAGATCGCCCCGGCGGTCGTGAGTGACAACCTGTTCGTAATCCCTCACCCTATATCTTGCCACGCCTGCATGTAGACGGCAAAAGTTTTGTGAGCTGTCGATTGCCAGTTGAACCCCGCTGCACGGGCCAACCCTTTTTGCCGAAGCTCTGCCGCCAGATCGGGTTGAACCAGGATCGACAGGATCGAACCGGCCATATGGCGCACATCATCCGGCTCGACTAGAAACCCGGCATCCCCAACGATCTCCGGGACAGAAGACCGGGCCAATCCCACAACCGGTGTCCCGCAGGACATCGCCTCAAGCACCGGCAAACCAAATCCCTCATAAAGCGAAGGGTAGATAAAAACAGATGCCATCCGGTACAGGGCCGGTTTATCGGCCTCGTCAATCCAGCCGATCACCTGGACATGATCCTCCAGCCCCAATTCAGTGATCAGCGCTTTTACATCGGTCAGGCGCGGGGTGATCGTTTCCGGCAGCCGACCGGCCAGCACCAGGGGAATATCATGCCCCTTGATGACATAGGCAAACGCCCGCAGCAGCATCTGGATATTTTTCCGCACATCGTACCCGCCCAGGTAGAGAATGTACTCTGGGGGCAGGTCGTACTTCTTGCGGATTCCCATATCGACCAGGCTACCGGTTTGGGGCTGATACGACTCTGCGGCGGCTAAAGGGACGGCAAACAATCTCTCTGGATTGATCTGGAGGTGTTTGAGAATGTCATCCTGTGAAGCATCCGAGTCGGTGATCACGGCATTTGCGCCCCGCGCCGAAGCTGCAACCAATCCCGTATATAGCCGGGCCAGGAAACCGCCCCGGTAGGCCGGGACGATCAGGGGGATCAGGTCGTGGACGGTCACCACCAGCGGCACCGGACTCCGCAGCGGCGCGCCCCAATAGGGCACATGAGCCACATCTGCCCTAACTTGCGCCGCCAACCGGGGGAAATCCTGCTGCTCGAAACGCACCTTCGCCAGGTGTCCCTTTCCCCGCAGTGCCACAAACTCGACATTGACTCCCGCCGGGGGTTCGATCTCCCATCCCTGTGGGGCGATCAAGGTAAGCTGCGGGGGCGTCTCGATCTTTAATAAGTGCTCGACCAGGCGGCGTGTATATTGTCCGCTGCCGGTATCCGGGCGATCCCAGAACCAGGCATTAATCGCAGCGTGCAGCCGCCTATCAGGTGACATGACCAAGAACACCTACCCTTCATCAGGGGTATCATAGCCCTGCGGGTGGGTATGATGCCATGCCCAGGCCGTCGCTATGATGTCCTTCAGATTGGGGAATCTGGGTGTCCAGCCCAGTTCGTCGTTGATCTTCTCCGAGGATGCGATCAAGACCGCTCCGTCGCCGGGCCGCCGGTCAGATGGGATGGCCGGAATCGGATGGCCGGTCACCTCGCGGGCGACACCCAGCACCTCGTTGATGCTGTATCCGGCCCCATTCCCCAGGTTATAGGTCATGGTTTCGTAGGTATCCAACGCATCGAGGGCCAGCACATGCGCTGAAGCCAGGTCTTCGATGTGGATGTAATCACGCACGCAGGTACCATCGGGGGTTGGATAGTCAGAGCCGAAAATATACAGCTTCTCCCGTTGTCCCAACGGAACTTGCAGCGTGAGCGGAATCAGGTGAGTCTCCGGTTGGTGTGCTTCACCCCGCAGCACCTTGCCATCCCCATCCAGCATCGCGCCACAGGCATTAAAGTACCGCAGGACACAATACCGCAGCCCATGCACTTTGTTATACCAATACAGCATCCGCTCGATCATCAACTTGGTTTCACCGTAAGCGTTGGCAGGGTCGATAGGATCATCTTCGCTCAGGGGCGAATTCTTGCTGGCATAGACCGCGGCGGTTGAGGAGAACACCATCTTTTTCACACCATGATCGTTCATCGCTTCGAGCAAGGTGATCGCATTCGCCACATTATTCTGGAAGTAAATCCCCGGCTTTTGCATCGACTCGCCCGCTTCAATGAAGGCGGCAAAGTGCGCGACAGCGTCAGGTTGGTACGTTTCGAAAGCCTGATCGAGCGCGTCGCGGTCGCCCACATCCCCCAGGACAAAGGCGGCTTGCTCCGGGACGGCCTCGCGATGCCCGCGCACCAGGTTATCGTAGACGATCACCTCGTGACCGGCATCCAGAAAATAAGCAGCAGTCGCAGAACCGATATAGCCCGCACCGCCGGTAACCAGAATCTTCAAGGGGATTTCTCCTTTAAGTAGAAATAGCTATGCTATTCCCTGTGCAGTTGGGCCTAAAATCTATTATCTGGCCCGACTTAAGGGTGAAAGGTAGTCTAAAACCGCCTCATATGACCGGCGGTTAGCTTCTGTCTCGAATGCCAATAACTGCTCATGCGAGATGACCGGGTACGCTTCCTCGGCCATCCGTTCCTCAGACAGGACGATAGCTTCCAGTTCATGCGAAGTCATATTATTAGAATGGGCAAACATATCCGATATAAGCTGCGGCCCACCCTCCTTGATCCGCTCCGCCACGTGATCACGCCAATCGTACAGGTAATGATCCTGGATAAACGGCAGCCAGTGGTCGGGTTGAGCCTGCGCCATCAGGTCAATGATCTCGCATGGAATCTGCTCGGCAGCATGATATTCCATATAGGTCATCAAGATGCTGTATACCCGCCAGTTAGGGTGCCGGATATTCCAGACCATATCTTTAATGAACAAACCCGGCAGCACGATCATCTCTACCCAGGTCTGATCCATCACCAGGTGTGTGATATACCCGGCGACGAACGCCGCCTGGGGATGCGTCAGTGCTCCGGCATCTTTGATCTGGGGCCAGCGTGCCAACATGATCGCCTGGGCGGGCTGATCGCTGGAAAAAGGGATATCGAAGAAATGGGTTTCTTCACGTGCCTGACCACTGATCGCCCGCACATCCGGGCTGATCGCGCCCAGTAGAAAAGCGCTTTTTGCCGGGGGCTCAAATAGCCAGGGAAGCACAGTCTGTGATTCTGGCTGATCAAGAATATGGGTGACCGAATGCAAGTGAGTCTGCGAGTTGGGCATGATGAATTGTTTTATACTGCAAAAAAATTGCCACGTCTGGCAATTCAGGATTTGCCACAGATTTTAGTTCAACAGGTTAGCTTTTACCAGACTCATAGTTTGCTGATCAACCCCAGCCTGCTCCGAGAGATAAGCTTCCACCGAGCCGTATTTCTCACGGACGTAGCCAATCGTCTCTTGAATATACCTGGGCTGTACAATAAATAAAGGCATCAGCCGTTCACGGGTCAGACCCAACCAGCGGAACGCCCGCAAGTGATGACTGTACTGCTCGAATAGAACCACCGCATCGTAATTCGACAGCGTATAATCGGCGATGACGACATCGTCGGGAACCCCCAGGGAGAGCAGCAGCAGCGCCGAAGCGATCCCGGTGCGGTCTTTGCCACCGGTACAATGGATCAAAGCAGGCAGGTTAGTTGGATCGGCCAACCGCCGGAAAATATCTCCGAACGCGGAAGCCCCATCGTCAATGCCGAGATATTTGTAAACCTCCAGCATGACGACATCTAACTCTTTGCGGCGGCGAAACACAGCGCTTTTTGAGATCGGGTCCGCCGTCATGACCGGTATCCGTTCATACACAATACCATCTGGCAAAACGTCCGGCTCCTGTTCCACCTCTGAGTCTGAGCGAAGATCGCAGATCAGCTTTACGCCGAGTTGTTGGATATGCGCCAGATCGTCCTTACTCGCTCCAAATAATCCCCCGGAACGATAAACCCGGCCCCATTTCACCTGTCGTCCATCGGCAGTGAGATACCCCCCTGCGTCGCGGAAATTGTTGATCTCATCAAAGGGGAGCCGCCGCTCGGCGACGAGGTAATCCTGCCCCGACTCGAACTCAACCGCGAAACAGGGGCGGACAGCCGAATCTAAAGCGGGCAAAGCCAATCTATTAACGCCGGTCCCTTCAGCTATTGGAGTAGTGCGATCAATGGAATCCGGTGAGTGCCCGCCGAAGACTTTAATCCCGGACGATTCAGCATCCCAATGCAGGATCAATTCATCCTCATCCCCCCGCCGGATGATCACCGGTTCTCTGGGTATGAGGATATGCTGATCGACTTCTGCGGGCATAATAGAGGCTCACCCTGCCAGGAAACGTTCCACGATCAGGGCGGCTCCCGCTATACACATAATGTGCATCACCTGATCAACCCAGATGGCGACATGCCGGAAGATAATCGTATCTTCGTCGGTTTTTAAATAAACCTTCAGCCACCAGTTAAACAGGATGCGGGTATCGATCAGGATATGTAAGAGCGCCAGAACTGCGGCCACTGCCGGTTGGAACACGAACAGCAGCGCGACGAAATGAACCCCGCCATGTACCCAACCTGCCGGGTGACGTAAACTCGTCTTATTTTCTGCCATCCACCGGCTTTGCAGCGGCCAGTCAGCAATTAAGTGTGCAACTATCCCCCAGATCAATAAATCTGTTGCCATTGCATCTCCCTCCTAAGACTTAGAGTGTATCACCCCATACTATTTATAACATATAAGAAAATAGTCCAGGTGAGGGAGATGCGCCCTCGAAAAGCCGGGCATGGCTAACAGCTTGAGCGCTTACTTCCCATAACTTCAACTGAACAGGGTGATATTCCCAAATCGATCCTGTAGGAAATTCATCAGCATCAGCGCCAACCCAAGCGGCAGGAACGCCCACCACAGGGTCGCAATAGCCCATAAATCGTCTCGTGAAAGCCGGTGATTGCTCAACCGCTGCCACAGCAACCCGGTCACCGAGCCGATCAAACTATAGCCGATGGCGATAAATACCAGTACCAGGATAAATTTCATACTACTCTGCCATCTCAACAATAAGTAGTTCGTGCCTGGACAGTTCATACTGCAAACTGCCCTGGTAATTGATGTCCTTATACCCCAAAAACGCCCCGTCAGCACTGAAATGTAATAACCGGATTCTGGTCCCCTTTGGGATAGGCATGCCATCATCATAGTAAAGGGCTGCATTGATGGTCTGATCTTCTGCTGCCAGGAATGCCGAACGTGTCCCGATGATCCCATAACCGTAGAACGGTTCAAGCAGCCGGGGAGATTTCCCGGTCAAATCTGCCGCCAACCGGTTGAAGAGATAAGTCGTATCCAGGTTGAGCAGATTCCCATTGATGAACACCTTATTCTCATTCCGGGTGACCAGCACCACGTTCTCGCCGTCGATTTGCGTGGTGATCAGCGCCTCCCCGGTGACATCCGCCGGGCGGATCAGGCTGGTAGTCGGCGAGTAGCCCCAGACCGGATAACCCTGCCAGCGCATCACCTGATCCTCGAACCCAACCGAATCCGGCATTCCGGTTTCAGTGTAGTCGGTGGCCCAATCCGGTGAAATACCGAGCAGGGGATAGGCTTTCGGCCAGGTATTGCCAATACCCGGTAAGGCCGAGGTCGTGACGAGGATCACATTGCCATCGCCTTTTAACAGGTTCAAGACGGTGCTGCTAAGGTCGGTCCCGGTGTAATCCCAGATACCACCCGGCACAACCGCGACGATAAGCTCGGCATCGGCGATGGGTTCATCATAGGTGGTCTGAACGTCATACCCGGCCAT
>JBNKDD010000003.1:0-63125 GCA_050288085.1 Anaerolineae bacterium | reverse complement strand
GCTCCAATTTGAGACTACCCGCATCCGTGACCGTGAGGGCAACGTTCTCTACGAATTGAACGACCCGGAGGGCGGACTCCGTGACTACGTGACGATCGATGAGGTTTCACCCTATCTGATCCATGCGACGGTAGCCACCGAGGAGCGCGATTTCTTCGTCAATCCGGGCTTCAGCATCCCGGCCATCATCCGCGCCGTGTACCAGAATTACAAGGAAGGCGAGGTGGTTTCCGGGGCCAGCACCATCACCCAGCAGTTGACTCGCGCTCTGCTCCTACCGGATGAGGAACGTTACGCCCAGAGCTATGAGCGTAAAATCAAGGAGATTTTCCTGGCGGCAGAACTTGGCCGCCGGTTCGACAAAACCGAAATCCTGGAGCTGTATCTTAACCAGGCTCCTTATGGCAACCATGCCTATGGGATTGAGGCCGCATCGCAGACCTATTTTAACAAGAGCGCCAAAGACTTGACTCTGGCCGAGGCATCATTCCTGGCAGGTATTCCGCAGGCCCCGGCAGTCTGGGACCCGGTACGTGATAAAGAAGCAGCCCTGGTACGTCAGGGGCAGGTATTGGACCTGATGAAGGAAGCCAACTGCATCGACATGGGTAAAACCGAGTTGGTGCTCCCTTGTGTGGGCGATGCTGAGATCGCTGCGGCCCAGCCTGAATTGAACGCCATCGCGGAGAAAGAATTCTTCGCCCCGGACTTCGCGGTCAAATACCCGCACTGGGTGGTCTATGTGCAGCAGTTATTGGAAAAAGACCCGGTGATCGGCCCGACCATCTATACCTCTGGCTATGACGTTTACACCACGCTCGATCCCAGGCTGCAAGACTTCGCCGAAAACCAGGTCGAAGTCACACTGTCCGGTCTAGCCGACCGGAATGTCAACAACGGCTCGGTGGTCGTGATCGACGTGGATACCGGGGCAATTTTGGCGATGGTCGGCAGTCGCAATTTCGACGACGAGACTATCGACGGGCAGGTTAATGTCGCCCTGACACCGCAGCAGCCCGGATCGTCGATCAAGCCTTTCACCTATCTGACCGCTTTCCGGGAGGGGTGGACACCGGCTACTATCATCTGGGACGTACCCATCGAGTATGAGATACCCGGCTTTGGAGTCTACGAGCCGGTCAACTACGATGGTAATTTCCGGGGACCGGTGTCGGTTCGCCAGGCTATCGCCAACTCCCTGAACATCCCGGCGGTGCTCACACTGGATCACGTAGGCGTTCCGGCCCTGTTGCAAACGCTGAACGATTTACACATCACCTCACTGGGTGATCCGTCTAATCCCAATCAATACGGCCTGTCGCTCACTCTGGGCGCGGGCGAAGTCTACTTGCTCGAATGGACAAACGCCTTTGCCACCATTGCGGATGGCGGCGTTTATCACCCAACCTACGCCATTGAGCGGATCGAAATCAACGGTGAAGTGCTCGAAGGTTATCCCTACGAAGTACCACCAGGTGAACAGGCCGTCGATCCGGTTCATGCCTACCTGCTCCAGAGTATTCTGTCGGACAAGGTTGCCCGTATTCCGGCCTTCGGAGAGAACAGTCCGATCAGCCCACCCTATCCTGCCGGGGCCAAGACCGGCACGACCAACGACTTCCGCGACAACTGGACGATGGGCTTCACCACCGAGATCGCGGTGGGGGTATGGGTCGGCAACACTGATAACTCGGAGATGTTCAACGTCACCGGTGTGACCGGGGCTGGCCCGATCTGGCGAGCGGTGATGGACGCCTCACAGGAATGGTATCCGGCACGAGAATTCCCGCAGCCGCCGGGGGTGATCGCCGAGACCGTCTGCAAAGACGATGGAGCCAAGCCATCCGAATTTTGCGGGGATAGAACCTATCAGGAAGTCTTCGCGGCAGATAATCCCCCGAAAGAAGCCAACGATGCAGGTTTATATCGCCAGCTCCGCGTTGATAAGTTCACCGGCCTGATCGCCAATGAATACTGCCCCAACTACGCAGAGGACGAATCCTTCCTCGTCATTCCGAACCCCAGCCAGTTGATCGATGTACCGGCTTTTGCCCGCGATTGGCTGCTCAATACGGATAACGGTCGGGCCTGGGCCGCGCAGCGATCCATTGAATTGGATAATTTCGGCGTGCCGCCGGAAGAAGCCTGCGGACCGGACACCCCGGTACCATCCTTGTTCATCGATCAGCCACTCTCCGGTTCGGAGCAAAGCGGACTGCTGACCATCTACGGCACGGTCGATGCGCCGAACTTCTCACACTACATTGTAGAATTCGGCCTGGGGCCTGACCCACAGGGTTGGGGTACCATCCAGGGGACGACCTCTCAAACGGTGCAGAGTGGGCCATTGGCGCAGGTTGACCTGGCTACCATGCAAAACGGCCCGGTGACTATCCGGCTGACGGCCTATGACCAGGAGGGGAACAGCGCTGACGTAAGGGTGACCTTCAACGTGGCGAATCCGACCCCCACGGCCACGCCCACCCCAACCAATACGCAGGTTCTCACGCCTACGCCGACGTTGGCCGGGACAACGAAAACGCCCACGCCAACCGTAGAAGGCGTGGATACCACACCACCGACCGAAACACCAACCCTCACGCCGACTACCGATGGCGGAGGATAAACAATTTGAGGGGACTCAACCGAGTCCCCTTTTTACTTTTTTTATTCAACAGCAGCCAATACCCGCATAGCCCGCAGGGTCACCCACTTATTCGGCTGTTTCTTCTCGCCGAAGTCCACCCAGGTCTTGCCGGTATAATCATATTCCAATGACCAGCACCCCTGATCGTCTTGCTTTTCGCGTATGGCTTCCAGCGCATTTACCAGCCGGGGGTCATGACCACACCCCAACCCCACCAGCGCCTCGACATTCTGAAGCAGGTCGGTGATATAAAACACCGGGAAACCGAACTTCCACCAGGCGCGATTAGGTTTTTCATTCCAACCCATCGGGTAATCAGCTTTGGCCGGATCGGTGCTGAACAGGAAATCTACCCCTTGCTGGATGGCCCGTTCGATCAAGGGCGTGCGTCGTTCAACCGGCCACTTGCTGAAGGCCAACATGACCTTAACCCCACCCCAGGCACAGGGCAGCTTATTATTGGCAGAGCAGGCGAATCCCGGTCCACAGTTACCCGAAGCATAAAAGCGCGGCTGGGTATTGCGATCATCCTTCGAAGCTACGCCTTCGCCTGTGACACTCCTCGCCATCGCTTCGAAGGCCATTTCGAGCCGGGGATCATCACACCCCAATTCGACCAGGGCCGCGCATATATTGCCTTGCAAACAATCGGCATTTCCCGACGGCGAACCTGACGCCGAAAACTGTCCGTAGTCAGTCAGGGCATGATCAAGCAAATAGTCGCAAGCCGTCGCGATACGTTCATCCACAGCGACTGAACCACCCAGTTGGCCCAGCAAACTCACCGACCAGACGCTTGCCCGGTACTTCGGGTTGTAGCCTGGACCGGGTGTATGCCAGTAACCCTCCTCGTCCATCTCCGCCAGGATCGCCGCAATCGGACCGTCCCGATGTGCAGCCGTGCAAGCTTCTATTAACTCTGGATCATCTGGTGACAGGTTGAGCAGATCGCGCAATGCCAGATACCGGACTCCCGGCGTATCCTTTTCCAACAACCAATCCAACATGGTCACACCTCTGAATTACACAAGAACAAATGTGCTTGTACCAGTATAACAGAAAAGGGGCACAGCGAAAACGCCATGCCCCCATCGATTAAAATTGATATGACCTATTTGTTGGATAGATAGGTATTAATCCCTCTAGCAGCCTCGCGACCCTCTTGAATCGCCCAGACAACCAGGGAAGCGCCCCGTTTAGCATCACCGGCAGCAAACACGCCATCAACGTTGGTCATAAAGTTCTGATCAACGATCACGTTACCGCGTGCATCCAGGTCAACGCCCAGGTCTGAGATCAGGCCGCCCTTCACCACGTGGACAAATCCCATCGCCAGCAGCACCAGATCGGCCTCAAGCTCGAACTGCGTTGCCGGTATTTCCTCGAAGCTGTACCTGCCGTTCTCGTCTTGCTGCCACACAACATTGACCGCTTCCAGCCGCTTGACCTGCCCGTTCTCACCGATAAACTGCCGGGTTGAGACACTGAACATCCTCTCGCACCCTTCTTCGTGAGAGGAGGAGGTTTTATAGATATTCGGCCAGGTCGGCCAGGGCTGTGATGGTAACCGGCTGATAGGCGGTTGGGGCAGGATCTCCAACTGAGTCACGCTTTTCGCGCCCTGACGGTTGGATGTCCCCACGCAGTCCGACCCGGTGTCGCCACCGCCGATCACGATCACGTGTTTGCCTTCGGCAGAGATCAGCTCATCCTCCGGAATCTGGTCGCCGCGCACCAATCGATTCTGCTGCTCCAGCAAATCCAGCGCAAAGTGGATACCGTCCAGCTCCCGCCCATCGATAGGCAGATCACGCGGCTCCCTCGCGCCGATAGCGATACACACCGCGTCAAATTCGGCCAGCAGTTCATCGACTGAAACATCCTCGCCAACTCTAACGCCGGTTTTGATGATCAGCCCCTCTTCAAGCAGGACGTTCACGCGCCGGTCGATGATGCCCTTATCAAGCTTGTAATCGGGGATCCCGAAGCGCAGGTAGCCACCGACCGCGTCAGCAGCCTCGTAGAGCACCACCGTATGCCCGGCTTTATTCAGCAGATCGGCGCAGGCCAATCCTGCCGGGCCGCTGCCAACCACGGCCACACTTTTACCCGTCCGCACGGCAGGGGGCCGGGGCTGCACATATCCACTTTCGAATGCACGTTCGGCAACCGCCAGCTCATTCTGACGGATGGTTACCGGATCATCATTGATCGCCAACACGCACGATACTTCACAGGGCGCAGGACATACCCGCCCGGTAACCTCCGGGAAATTGTTCGTAGCTTGCAGATTCTCGTAGGCTGCTTTCCAATCTCCCTCGTAGATACCGTTCTGCCACTCCGGCATGATATTGCCAACCGGGCAGGCCCAGTGGCAAAATGGCACGCCGCAGTCCATGCAGCGTGAAGCCTGCTCAATACGCTTATCGTCCGGCAGCTGCACCTCGATTTCATCGAAGTCCATGAGGCGCACATTAACCGGTCGGTATGGATTATCAACTCTACCCGTTTTGAGAAAACCCTTTGGATCAGACATCGGTATACTCCACAAATCTCAACTCACCCGTATCCGGTACATAGGTAAACTGTTCTCGCGATGATGCGTATTTCTGATGCTCAAGCACCCGCTTGTAATCCAGCGGCAGCACCTTGATAAACATCGGCATGTAACGATGCCAGCGATCCAGAACCTGCTTCGCGATCTCACTCTGTGTATAGAAGACATGTTTTTCGAGCATGTCCTTGATGCAGTCCTGATCTTCTTGTTCAAACACAGGGCTGAGTTCAACCATATCCTGATTGCAGAAATAGGTGAAATTCCCATCGGTGTTGAGCACGTAGGCGATACCGCCGCTCATCCCGGCAGCAAAGTTACGCCCTACCCGGCCCAGCACAACCAGCCGTCCGCCGGTCATATATTCAGCCCCATGATCGCCGGTTCCTTCGACGACTGCATGGACACCGCTGTTCCGCACACAGAATCGCTCTCCGGCTACGCCCCGGATATAGGCTTCACCACGAGTTGCACCGTAGAGAACGGTATTCCCGATGATGATATTTTCCTGGGGATCAAAGGTACTTCCTCGCGGCGGCACAACGACCAACTTGCCGCCGGACAGCCCTTTACCCAGGTAGTCGTTGGAGTCTCCTTCTAACCGGAAGGTGATCCCTTTTGCCAGGAAACTGCCGAAGCTCTGACCCGCGCTCCCATGGAAGGTGCACTGAATGGTATCATCCGGCATTCCTTCCTCGCCGTAGCGCCGGGAGACTTCGAACGACAGCATCGCGCCGGTTGCCCGGTCGGAGTTGCTGATCGGTATTTCACACTGCACCCGCTTCTGATTTTCCAGTGCCGGTGTCGCATATTGGATCAGCGTTTTATCAAGTACATCATCAATCTTATGTACCTGGCATTCTGAACAATACGTAGGCGAGTTTTCTGCCTCTTCGGGCCGGTACAGCACCGCCGACAGATCGACTGTCCTGGCCTTCCAGTGATCGATCTCCCGCATGGTCAACAGATCGGTGCGACCGACCAACTCGTTAAAGGTGCGGATCCCCAACTCTGCCATGATCTCGCGGACTTCCTGAACCAGGAAAGTAAAGTAGTTGATCAGGTATTCCGGTCGGCCTCGGAATCGCTTTCTCAGTTCCGGGTCCTGGGTCGCGACACCCACCGGGCAGGTATTGAGGTGACATTTCCGCATCATCACACAGCCGAGGGTGATCAGCGCCCCCGTCCCAAAAGCAAATTCTTCCGCGCCCAGCATAGCCGCCAGCACAACATCACGCCCGGTTTTGAGCTGCCCGTCGGTCTGCAGCTTGACCCGGCTGCGCAGCTTATTCATGACAAGGGTCTGGTGCGTTTCCGCCAATCCCAACTCGAAAGGCAGCCCGGCATGTTTGATCGAACTGAGCGGGCTGGCCCCGGTGCCGCCATCATAACCGCTGACCACAATCGTATCAGCGTGCGCTTTGGCGACCCCTGCCGCAATCGTTCCAACACCCGCCTCAGACACCAGCTTGACACTGATCCGGGCGGTTGGGTTGGCATTCTTGAGATCGAAGATCAACTGCTTGATATCTTCGATCGAGTAAATATCATGGTGCGGCGGCGGCGAGATCAGGGTTACACCCGGCGTCGAGTAACGCGTTTTGGCGATCACCTTATCGACCTTATGCCCCGGAAGCTGTCCGCCTTCTCCGGGCTTTGCCCCCTGAGCAATCTTGATCTGTAGTTCGTCGGCATTGACCAGGTAGTTGCTGGTGACCCCAAACCGACCGGAAGCCACCTGTTTGATCGCACTTCTGGCCCAGGTTCCATCAGGCCGAGGCTGGTAGCGGGCCGGGTCTTCGCCGCCCTCACCGGAGTTACTGCGCCCGCCGATGGTGTTCATAGCGACGGCCATTGTCTCGTGGACTTCTTTACCCAACGAGCCAAACGACATCGCCCCGGTCGTCAACCGCTTGAAGATTTCTTCCGCCGGTTCGACTTCCTCAATCGGAATCGGCGTCCTCCCCGGCTTGAAATCCAACAGCCCGCGGATCACATGAGGCCGCCGGTTCTGAGCATTAACCAGGTCTGAAAACTCGCGGTATTTCTCAGGGTCATTATTGATACAGGCCCATTGCAGCAAAGAGATCGTCTCAGGATTCCAGGCATGTTTCTCGCCATTTTTGCGATACTGATAAATGCCTGCCGATTCCAGCTTATCAGGCGGGTTGAAGAAGGCTTCCTGATGCCGCATTAACGCTTCCTGGGTAATCTCCTTCAGCCCGATCCCCCCGATCCGGGAGTCGGTACCGGGGAAGTAAGCCTCGATCACCTCGTGGCCCAGGCCGATAGCTTCGAAGGTCTGCGCTCCGTGATAGCTGCGCAGGGTAGAGATTCCCAGCTTGGAGAGAACCTTCAACAACCCCTTGTGAATGGCCTCAATGTAGTTTTCTTCTGCTTCGAGATAATCCCTGACAGAGAGTTTCCCCTGCCGGGTTAGTGCATATAAAGTCGCGTAAACCCCATACGGGTTGATCGCGCTGGCCCCATAAGCGAACAACAGCGCAAAATGCATCACCTCTTTGGTTTCCGCCGTCTCGATAATCAGCGCCACTTCCGTCCGCTTCTTGACCCGTATCAGGTGATGGTGAACGCTCGCACAGGCCAGCAGCGACGGGATCGGAGCATGCTCGGCATCGGCTTCACGGTCAGACAGGATGATGAAGCTGTACCCCTCATCAACCATTCGTTCGGCTTCTGCGTTGAGCTGATCCAGCGCCGCCTTAAGCCCGGTGGCGTCCTCTTTGACCGGGAACAACATCTGGAGCGTACCGGTTCGGAATGCCGGGTTATCCCACCCCCGCAGTTTTTGCATGTCCACATTGTTGAAGATCGGGTGTTTGATCTGAATCATCTGGCAGTGCTCGGATGATTCGCCCAGCAAGTTAAGCTCCTTGCCGATGTAGCTGGTCAAGGTCATGACCAGTTTTTCACGGATGGGGTCAATCGCCGGGTTGGTGACCTGGGCAAAAGTCTGCTTGAAGTAGTTGAACAGCGGCTGCGGCCTATCCGAGAACACCGCAATAGGCGTATCGGTCCCCATACTGCTGACCGGTTCTTTGTGATTCGATACCATCGGGATAATCAGGTTGTTGATATCCTCGGTGTTATAACCGAACAAAAGCTGCATCCGGTGCAGTTCATCATCCGGCAGCCCAACCGAAACCGATTTTTTCAATTCGATATCCCGGAACACGATCCGGTTCTTCTGAACCCACTCCCGGTAGGGCTGCTGGTGGCAGATCATATTCTTGATTTCATTGTCGGGGATAATCCGCCCTTCCTGCACATCAACCAGGAGAAGCTTACCCGGACGCAAACGGCCCTTCGAAGCGATCTGCTCCGGCGGGAAGGTCTGCACGCCAACCTCGGACGCCATCACGATCAGGTCGTCTTTAGTCACCACAAAGCGCGAAGGCCGCAGCCCGTTCCGATCAAGCGTTCCGCCGACATACCGGCCATCACTGAAGATAATCGCCGCCGGGCCATCCCAGGGTTCCATGATCGCCGCGTGATATTCGTAGAAGTACTTCAGATCGTCGGGAATCGGGTTCAACCAGTTAAACGATTCCGGGATCAGCATCATCAGCGCGTGGGGCAGCGACCGCCCGGCCATCACCAGCATTTCCAGCACATTATCAAACGAGGCTGAGTCGCTCCCCCCCTGTTCGATAATCGGCAGAATCTTCTTGATATCCTCGCCGAACAACTCCGACTCGAAGCTGGTTTCCCTGGCCTGTATCCAGAACCGGTTAGCCTTGATCGTGTTGATCTCACCATTGTGGGCGATGATCCGGAATGGATGGGCTAAATCCCAACTGGGGAAGGTATTGGTGCTAAACCGCGAATGCACCATCGCGATAGCGCTGCTCAAACGGGAATCCTGTAGATCGCCGTAATACTGCCTGAGCTGCGCTGAGATGAACATCCCTTTGTAGACAATCGTCTTGCTGGACAGCGAAGAAAAATAAAACATCGAAGCCTGTGACAACTCCGATGTTCTGATTCTGCTCTCTGCCAGCTTCCGAACAACATACAGCTTTCGCTCTAGCTGCTGCTGGTCAACATCTTGCTGCTGCTGTAATTTGACAAATACCTGCTTGATAACCGGTTCAGAAGCGCGGGCGATATTGCCCAGCACGGAGCTATCAACCGGCACATCCCGCCAGGTAATCAGCTCAAGCCCTTCCTCGCACAGGATTTGCTCAAAGACGTTAATACAATATTCCATTTCGTTGGGAATGCGTGGGAGAAAGACTAATCCGGTGCCATATTCCCCCGGCAATGGCAGATTGGGAATAATTTCGTTGTAAAAAGCCGGGATTTGAATCATGATGCCAGCACCATCCCCGGTCGTGCCATCAGCCCCTTCGGCCCCCCGGTGAGTCATCCGCTCCAGGGCTTCCAGGCCACGCTGGATAATGCTGTGTGATTTTCGTCCTTTGATATTAGCCACAAAGCCAATACCGCAGGCATCATGCTCATAGATGCGTTGATATAGTCCCTGGTTCTCAGGGAATCTTTGAGCCTTCATCTTCTCCTCCTTTTTTGCGGCTAACGGGAAGAAGTGTCCCGTCCCTCTTCCCGCTGCTTGTCCTTGTCCTAGACTATTATTACATATTTATCGAAATTTCTCCCATAATCTATGACAATTTGTTTAAAAACCCTCATTTTGCAGGCTTCCCCCCGGTTGCTACAATCTACATGAAACGTGCATTTCTACTTCAAAGACAGCCAGATCAGGCTTCTGGGCGGCGTGTGCCTGGAGGAAAAGATCAGGAGGATAGTGTGGCTAACTGGTACGATCAGGATGAATGGTGGGAAAACACGGCGCTGATCATGTTCAGCACCCAGGCATGGGAACGCGCCGCAGAAGAAGTCGAACGGGTATTAACGCTGGCCGCCTTAGAACCCCCGATCCGCGTGCTCGATCTACCCTGCGGATTCGGTCGGCATACCCTCGAATTTGCCCGGCTGGGTTGTACGGTCACAGCAGTTGACCGCACCAAGACCTATATCAGGCGCACCCAGAACACCCTCAACGAGGCCGGCCTGAAGGCTGAGGTGATCCAGGCTGACATGCGGGATTTCGTCCGCCCAGATGCATTTGATCTCGTCGTCAACTTGTACACCTCTTTCGGCTATTTTGAGGATCAGGAAGACGACCTCAAGGTCTTGATGAATTTCTACCAATCGCTCCGGCCCGGCGGCACATTGGTCATAGAGATGATGGGCAAAGAAGTGCTGGCCCGCAAGTTCATCCCCCGCACCTGGCATGAGATAGACGACGATACCATCCTGCTTGAAGATCGCCGGATCACGCGGGACTGGACCTGGATCGAAGTCTGCTGGACGCTGATCAGAGGTGGGGAAAAGCACCAATATCCCTTCACACACCGCATTTATGGCGCATCGGATTTGAAACAACTGCTGGTTAAAACCGGCTTCGAACTGATCCGAATCTACGGCAGCCTCGCTGCCGATTCGCCCTATGACCATACCGCCGAGCGGCTGGTCGTTGTGGCTCAGAAACCGCTGGCTTGATAGGAGCAGCGTATGGAAAAAATGTCGCGCCAGGAATGTCTCGACTTTATCATGATGGGCACACACACCAGCAAGCTGGCGACCGTCCGTGCCGATGGCCGCCCCCACGTGGTGCCAGTCTGGTTTATCATCGATGGCGATACCCTGGTCTTTACCACCTGGCACACAACCGTCAAAGCAAGCAATATCCGCCGCGATCCGCGTGTCTCGATTTGTGTCGATGAAGAAACCCCGCCCTATGCTTTTGTCATGCTGGAAGGCACAGCATCGATCAGCCAGCAGCCGGACGAACTCCTGGAGATCGCCACCCGGATCGGTGGTCGTTATATGGGGGAAGATCTGGCAGAAAGCTTTGGGAAGCGCAACGCCGTTGAAGGTGAGTGGGTGATCCGTGTTACGCTTGATAAGGTGATCGGGCAGAAAGATATGGCTGGCTGACCGGTTACGGGCAGACCATCGGCAGGCAAACGGTAAACACCGATCCTTTACCGGGGACTCCCTCACTTTCTGCGCGCACCGTCCCACCATGCGCTTCGACAATCGCCCGCACAATCGCCAATCCCAAACCGGTTCCACCGCTGACCCGCTGCCGTGAAGCATCAACCCGGTAGAAGCGATCAAAGACGTGTTCCAGGTGTTCCGGCGGAATCCCGTTCCCCGTATCGCGCACTGATATATACAGATTTTTGCGGTCGCACCCCGCCTTGATGGTGATCGTGCCGCCCGATGGTGTATGGCGAATAGCATTATTGACCAGGTTGTAAAACACCTGATTAATCCGCTGGGCATCGATCTGAATCAGCGGCAGGTTATCGGGAATGCCGGTCTGCAAAGTGATCTGCCGGTCTTCGACTACCAGGTCAAAGGCGATCATCGTATCTTCCAGCAGCGGCTTCAGATCGGTTGGCTGGATATTCAGAGGGAGCTGGCGGGCTTCGGCTATAGATAGCTCATGCAGATCGTCGACCAACCGGCTTAACAACCGAGTCTGATCATACAACCCCGCCACCGAGCTTTTCTCCAACGGGTAAACGTCGTCAATGATCCCGTAGAGTTTACTTTGCAGCACACTCAACGGGGTACGCAGTTCATGCGCCACGTCCGCCACCAGGTTTCGCCGCAGCATTTCCGATTCCTGTAGCGCATCGGCCATCTCGTTGAAGGTATTCCCCAACTCGACAATCTCGACCGGCCCCCTGGGTTTGACTCGGTGACTCAGGTCGTGATCCCGGAAAGCCTGGACAGCTCTACGCAAATGTCCCAGCGGGCGGGTAACAAGCTGGCCGATGAGCGCCCCGACCATTACACTGATCAGGCTGTTCAGGACGATCACGCCGAAGACAAACCGCCTTGCGTCGATCGGGATGATATCTGAGACATACAACCTCAAATAACCATAGGGTTGAGCCTCCGGGCCAATTGGCAAGGTCAGGCTCCCTTCTGACTCGTCTGAACCTCTTGACTTACGTGAGCGTTTGGCCGCGCGCGATCTTTCCGCCGTGATATAGATCGACGTCTGATCAGGTTCCAACAATTCAAAGATCACCGGAGCCTCAAGCAGATCGACATAATGCTCCGTCAACGCCTGGAGCAGCACTATCGATTCATCCCAGCTCTGAGTTTGTTCATAACTCTCGGTTAGCTGCTCGATAGTTCCCCCCGGCTGGTTCATAAAGGCGGCCACAGCATAGTCCCAATCGGGCGTTCTCTCATCCAGATGCTCAACAATGTGATAGACAAAGGCCACCCCCGACAGGGTCACGATAGCAAATGCGATGCTCAAACGCACCCACAGGCGTGTCTTTTTCATTATTCCGGCTCCACCAATCGATAGCCGATCCCGTAAACCGTCTGGATAAGTGTCGGCTGGTTGGGATCGGGTTCGATCTTTTTTCGCAAATTGCGGATGTGATTATCCAACGTCCGGTCGGTGATATCGTAGGTATAACCAAATGCTTTCTCGATCAGGTCGGCGCGGGTCATCACAAACGAGGGATGGGACATCAACGCATGCAGCAATTTAAATTCGGTTGGCGTCAGCGATACGATACCCTGACAGGTCTCGGCTTCGCGAGATGCTAAGTTCAGCCGGAGATCGCCACATTCCAGCACCCGTGCTACCTGCAAGCTGTCGTCTTCCTGATAGCTGCGCCGCAGCACCGACCGCACCCGCGCCAGCACCTCACGCGGGTTGAAGGGTTTGGTTACATAATCATCCGCACCAAGCTCCAATCCCACAATCTTATCGGTATCATCGACCCGTGCGGTTAGCATAATGATCGGTGTTCGCTTCAGGTGGTGATCCCCGCGCACCATCCGGGTGATATCCCAACCGTCGTAATCGGGCAGCATCAGGTCTAGCACAATCAGGGCCGGGCGCTCATTCCGGATCATGTGGAGGGCAGTTCCGCCATCGTAAGCGCACAACACGCGAAAACCGGCCTGTTCCAGGTAATCGCGCACCACCCCGGCGATCTCATGATCATCATCTACGACCAGTATAGGCTGTTCAATATTGATGTTAAGCTCAGACATCGAGTTATTCCTCATTGGGGCAATATACACATACTGTACCAGAAAAACGGGCAGCCTGATCATTGATCAGGCTGCACCTGGATACAGGAGGTCGTTATGCCGCGGGTTGAGGTTCCGATGCCCGGCGGCGGTCACGCCGCTTCAAGAAGTATTTACGGATCGGTGGCAGCCGGATGACCAGCAGCAGGATAAGAAGGATGGCAAACGGGCCACCTACCATGAGAATATGTACAGCAGCCAACAATCCGACCAGATAAGACATATTTTGGAGGCGTTTCCAGTTTTTACCGAGCTTGCGCATTGCCCACTTATTGGAGGTGAGCGCCAACGGAAGCATAATCAGGGCGGCGATCACTCCCACCAGCACGCCGGTTTCCGCCGTGAGCGCCGACAGTGCATAGCCATTTGCTTTCAGGTGAGCAATGCCATGCACTACTGAGAATACGAAGGCATGCAGACCAAAAGGCTTTTTACAGGCCAGCCCACCTCGAACTCCCCAGATAATGTTTAACGGTGTCATTGCCAGACACAGCGCCAGGTAAAGCCCGGTAAGTACTCCGGTGAAGGCGACAGCCCGCTCACCGCCTCTAAGGACAACCACCAAAATAGCGAGAATAAGCAGCACCACGCCGCTTAGTTGAGCAATTGTTTTTACCGTTTCCAGTTTCTTCACTTTGTTTCTCCTTACCAACAATTCATCTGTTCTTATGATGGCAGATGAATCTGGAGAAAATATGGAGAAACTGTCCAGGTTCTCTACAGGTTGGTCAGACTACAACCAACGGCGGCGGCGAAAATAGATCAACATGGCTATGCTAAGCAGGATCATCACGCCCCAGATGGCAGGATACCCCCAACGCCAGGTTAGTTCCGGCATATAGTGGAAGTTCATCCCGTAGACACCGGCAATAAAGGTCAGCGGCAGGAAAATCGTTGAGATGATCGTCAGCGTATTCATGACGGCGGTCATCCGATTGTTGACCCCCGACAGGTAAATATCGATCATAACCGCCAGTATCTCGCGGTAAGCATCAACAGCATCCATCACCTGGATCACGTGGTTATACACGCTGCGAAAATACAGGCGTGTGGACTTCTTCACCAGGCGCAGATCGCCCCGTTCTAATTGATCAACTACCTCCCGGAGCGGCCACACCGAGCGGCGCAGCACGATCATTTCCCGTTTCAAGGCCCGGATCTCGGCCAGTACGGCAGGGGTAGGATCGTTGGCGGCCTGCTCGTCGAGAGATTCGATCCTTTCTCCCAGACTCTCCAGGCTTAAGAAGTAATGATCGACGATCACGTCAATCAATGCATACAGCAGGTAGTCCGGCCCCAGTTCGCGGATATTCCCGATCTCGGCCTGCAAACGCTGCCGGACGGGATCGAACACGTCATCGGGTTTCCCCTCCTGGATAGAGAGAACATAGTTTCCCCCCAGGATCAGGCAGACATGCTCAACATCGATCTCGCCCAGGTTTTCATCATAGCGGATCATTTTTAACGTCGTGCTGACAATGTTATCGAAAACCTCCAGCTTAGGGCGTTGATCGGTGCTGAGGATATGTTCCATGATAAGGGGGTGTAGATCGAAACAGCGTCCCAGGTCGGCTAAGACATCAACATCATGCATCCCTTCAACCGAAATCCAGGTGATAGTTCCCTGCCGGTCTTTATAAGGAACACAGTCTTCAACCGCATTGAGTTCCTGTTCATCAAGATGATCACGGTTGTAGTTATAGAGCGTGATCCGGGTTTGCTCACGCACATACTCCCCAATGTGGATCAACGCTCCAGGGGGTAAACCGACCGACTCAGCTCTTTGTTTGAGTAATCTTGCCATGGACCAATACCTCGCAGAAAAAAGAGAGCGAGCCAACATTTTCGGGTGGCTCGCTTAATGGCTATAAACTGCTATTAAAGGATGATGCGTTACTCAACCGGGATAGTGTACGGTTCGTTCGATTCCGCCAATACTTTATATTGGTCCATGGGCCGGTCTAAGGGAATATCCGCGTCTTTATCAGGGAACTCGGCCTTAAGCTCGTCAGTCACCCCCATCGGCGTGATGATGACGGTAAAGGGCTGTCCCCCTGGAGGCGAATTAGCCTTCATGACCGGGTTACACCGCAAGGAATCACGGTCGCGCTCCGGGACATAGCGGAAGTCCTGATACAGCACCTTCGAATCAGCCGCTTCTGGATCAGTGGCAAAGACCTCTACATAGTAAAACAGAAACTCATTATCGGGATCAGGATAGCGCGTCCACATCAGACGGAACTCTATCCCAGAAGCAACCGGCACACCAGCGGCAGGTTCCAAGATGGTAAGCTGGCCCTCCCAATCACGGAGGGGGCATTCCACAGCCGGGATATTATGTTCCGCCTGGGCAGGGAGCGGTAAAAGCATGGCTGCCCCGGCCACGATTCCTATAATGAACAATAAAGCGATGATCCGTCGCCGCATTTTATAACTCCGTTTCTCTAACCAATTCAACAGCTACATACATTGTTTTCTACGAAGATCGGGAAGAAATCGTTTCATCCCTTTCGCCCAATTATATCTTAATTGATCAGGTAATCTACCAACACCCTGTGGGCACTATTTATAAGAATTTCTCCATCAGGTACTCGTCATAGTATTGATCGCCGATCTTCAATTCTTTTTTGACAGTGCCGATCATCTCAAATCCAAACTTTTCGTAGAGGCCAACTGCCGCATCTTGCTCCGTGTTCACACCTGACCGGAGCTTCACGATCTGGGGAATGCGGCTAAGTCCCTCAATCAAGGCTTGCATCAACTAACGCCCGCCACCTTGCAGAATCAAGCCTGATGATTGTGATATCGCCCATTGTCGAGGCTACTTATTCTGCAATGCCCACTGCATCGCCCAGATCGCCAGTGGACGCATATAAGCCAGTGAGCGGAAGTTCCCCTGGTAGTCCCAGGATTCTGGCGTCTGGAACCAATAGCCGAGGTCTTTATAGGTCATATTGACCACACCCTTTGCCAGTTCGAAGCCTCTCTCACCCAGCCCTTCCTGGATCATGGCAGCGGCCAGCGCATAGTTCGTTCCAACCCATACTTCCTGGGCCTGATCGCTGGAGGTATCAAGCCGACCATCGGCACGCATCCCGTTGATCGCGCCCATCTCACCGCCCTGGAACAACTTGATGTTGTATTCCTGGATGAAGTCGAACGCCTTCTTGATGTTATCCTCTGGCGCAATGTTCGGCAGGCCGCAAGCCCGCACATACCACTGACCAGCCAGTTGATCCGCCATGACGCTGGCGCTGTGGGCGCTGCGCCCGGTATCGTAATCGTAGTAGTCGCCGTTCCACAGCAGTTCCTCATAAACCTGGGCAGCTTTCTCTGAACGGGCACGATAATCCTCGGCCCGATCTTTTTCGCCCAGTTCATCGGCCATCGCTGCCGCTGCACTCAAGCAGGCAATCCACAACCCGCCGCAGTAAGCACTTGGACCTTCTGCCGTCCAGGTATCGTAAGTCTGATCGGGGAAGCCCTCATTTTCGATCATGCCGTCGCCATCGAGATCGAATTCCTCCATCGCCTCAATCGACAGCTTGACCGCGTCCCATACCTCGGCCAGAAAATCCTTATTCCCCGTCGCGACGTAATCCCGGTAGACTTGCAGCACAAACTTCGGATTGAGATCTTTCCACCGGTTGCTATCCTGGAAGTTGTAAATATTGAGTTTATGCCAGGGGTCTTCGGTCGGGCCGCCGATATCATGCGGAACCATCCCGCGAGTCTTGCGATAGGCCGGTTTGCCCGTGCCGTTCATCCTGCGTTCTTCGAGGTCTTCAAGCGCAACCGCCGCCGCAAAATCCCGCTGGATGCTCAATTCAATTTCCGGCCAGAGCATCGCCAATGCAAACGAGGCATAGAAATGCACATCGTAGGTGTTGTACATCCGGTACTCGTGCCCTTCGAGATAGGCAAACTTGCCGATCTGATCGTCTTTTGCCAGGGGCATTTCCGCGCCGGAAACCGGATCAACCCAGACCGTTCCACCGGCAGTCAGGAAGTACAATTCGTTAAACAGCGCTGCCCGGTACCAGTCAGGCAGGGTCTCGTCATCCAGGACTGGCTTCTGCCAGGCATTGATTAGTTTTTCCCATTCAGGGTAATTGACCAGTGCATCACGGGCGATAGTCGGAGCCGCATCGCCAGCCGTGCCATAGGTACGGGTATAGCGCCGGTTCCAGACTGTGCCGTCCCCAAACCGGGCCTGTGGCATATCCCAGGCCAACGAAAAGACAACCTCTCGCGTCTCGTCCGCCGGAACTTCGACCGTTGCCGCGACCGCCGCACCGATGGCCGTCCCTTTACCGGAAGGCCGGTCATCTTCCAGGTTTTGCAGCTTGCCATCGTCCCGGAAATCCGTCCAGATATCCATACAACTGCTGGTCGTAACGAACCGCGACCGGTAGGTCACTTCGACACCATCGGCTTCCTGAGCAGCGATAGCGAAGGTCAGCGGATCTTCCCAGAATTCCTGGTCTTCCAGTTTCTGACCTTCCTCAAGCGGCTTGCCCATCCGGTGAATATGATTCAGCGCCACGCCGACTACCTCACCGCCGTCCGCTTCGACCCGAAACGGCTGGTTGTGATGTCCGCCTTTACGGTCGTTTTCGCCGCCGGTACCATTCTGGAAGGTGAACATCAACCCGACCGTTGCACTCTCCTCACCGGTATTCTCAATCGTCCAGGCGAACACGCCCGCCGGGGTGCTGCTCTCTTCATAGTTATGGGGGATCACCGGGGAAATCTGGCGGCAGGTCAGTTTGAGATTGGGATCAGGTTCCTCGTAGACCGTCCACGCCCGCGGGAACAGGGCATGATAGGTCGAGCGACTCCCGCTCAGATTCCACCCCCAACCCGCCGGGCCGCTTTCCAACTCGCCCGGATAGAGCACCGACGTTTGAGGGTTCCGCCCAACCCGCCGGATAAACACCGAGAACTGATCGACCGGCACAACGCGGTATTCATGCATCCCGGCCTGCATCTGCCACCGGGTAAACCCTCCCTGCCAACCGCGTGTGATCGTCCCACCGCCTAAACCGCCAAGCGGCACGCCCTGCACCGGGCCAAGTTCAGGAGGATTGAAGGGGTCCATATAAGGTTCGCGGCCAGCTTTGCGGGTCTGTTTGACCCACTGCTTTTCCCTCCGAGCCACGCCCAACTGGGAGAGAGCATTTACAAGCGTATACTGGCGGGGAAGTCCTGGCGTTTCAAGTTGTTGATCGAGCCGCCGTTTCCAGACGGCACCGGGAACATCTGTAGTCATAGGGTTATCGCTCCTCGTTTTGGAATTGCAGTCCTCTCCCTATAATACCCCGGTCAGCCAACGAGAAACAATAAGGAGGAAGACGTTTCAAAAAATAACACATACACAGCGAGTCTGACAGGTTCCCAATACGCCGATTTCCGGATCAGCACCCCGCCATTTTGCGCCTTTGTACCGAAAAGACATCGCGTAGAATGACAGCAGGAGGTGGTGGTAAATGAACCGGACAAACGAGCAGTGGGTTTCAGACTTACAGGCAGAGGACAACCGGCAGGCCGAGGCAATACACAGCCTGCGGTTGTATCTCGAACGGGGATTATTCGCTTATTTTCACCAGCGGCGGGACGACCTCTCGGAAGATGAACTCCGAAATCTTGCCAGCCAAACCACTCAAGATGCCCTGGCACAGATCAAAACCAATCTGCACACTTATCAAGGCAAAAGCCGGTTTTTGACCTGGGCCTCAAAGATGGCAGCCCGCACCGTCACCAACCCTTGTGCGGCGGCTGGCTGATGATTACCCGCCGCTGCATTTTACATAGGCATCATCGATATAGCTGTCATTATTAGCAATCGGCCATAAGCGCAGATTCTCAAAGAATACAGTTGCTTTATTACCGGTTGCCGTGAAGGTGTAGGAGATCTCGATCCACTTATCGTAGTGGTCGTACATAAACGCACTGGTCATCTGAATATTGCTGTTATTAAATGCCCGGTCGCTGCCGGTCGGATCGACTTTGATGAACCACTGTGAGTTATCTTTGTCGTCCTGGCTTTCCAGGTCAGATGCCGGGTCGTTGTCATAGTTACTCCACGAGCGTATCCAGGCCCCAACTTTGCAGGTTTCGCCCGGTGAGGTAGAAAAAGTCTGATACACACCGGCCCGGCAGGTGCGCCAGAAGCAGAACCAGGTCTGGGACAGTTCACCACCGTGTACTTGATTAGGATAGCCCGCTGCATCGATCGGTTTGTATTCCGGCCTGCCCATCACCAACCCCGGTGGATTACCGGTTCCAATCCGCTCCGCCGGACATTTTGCATCCATATAAGGCTCATCACAATAGAATGGTTCCCAATCCGGCGCGACGTTCACCTCGCCGAAGATCACCGCCCGGAAAGCTCCTTCAAACCCCGGATTGCTCAGGCGGTTACCCGTTGTCAATGACTGTGCCTGTGCCTGCGCGGTCGTTGGCGTGAGTGTGGGGGTTGGCGAAGGGGTATCGGTTGGAGTGGGTGTCTTAGTAGCGGGCGGATCAGTTGGCAGCGGCGGCGATGTCGGCGGCGGGGCCAGCGTGTTGGTCGGAACAAGTGTCGGCAGCGGAGCATCCGTAGCTGTGAGCGTCGGGGTTTCGGTGGGCGTCAAGGTGGGGGTATTGGTGGGGCTGGGAGTGTTGGTAATCACCATATAGGTTGGATCCTCACCCTGTGATTCAACATTTCTAGCCGGAGCGTTACAGGCCAGGATAGATAATATGAACACAACCAGCGCTAATTTTACTCGTTTTTCGCTCAACATGTCGTGATCTCCAAAAGTCTCAGGACACCATCTCTCAGGTTGGGCCATCTGAAAAAATTGTCTGGCCCAACTGCATAGGAAACAGCTCCGGCTATTTCCACTTACGGGGATTGTGTTTGTGAAGAATCTTCCATGCCAATTGGCGTTAACGCCCGGCCTTGATCGGATTCCCTTTTTTCTTCATCTGCTTCCGTATTGGCCTCTGGCTCCTGCTCTTGATCTTGTTCTTGCTCAAGCTGCAATGCCTGTTCGCGCCGCTCCATGATCCAGGCTTCAATCAATAATATGGCAACACCTACCGTGACGGCATGATCGGCGAAGTTAGAAATATTGGAAAAAGTCGGCGTCAACTGCACATGCACATAATCAACCACTCTCCCGTCAAGGGTCAGGCGGTCGAGAGCATTGCTTAATGCCCCGCCGATAATCAGGCCAATACTCATCCGTGACAGCCAGGCATCTTCGGGCAGGCGTGGATAAATGACTAAAACGAAAATACCAATGGTGACCAGTGCCACTATCAGGAACAGGTCGGAAGCAAAGGGAAACATCCCAAAAGCGGCCCCGGTATTAAAGCTGCGCGTCACCCGGATAAAGCCGCCGATCTGGGGGATAGGCTCCCACGATTGGCCTAATTCAAGTAAATTCACCACCAGCCGCTTGGCAAGCTGGTCAATGAACAGGACTAAACCGGCAGTTAAATATAACCATAATACACGTTTCAACGATTTTAGCATGATAATCCTTGGTTATCTGGAAAGTTCATGCCTAGCATAATAGCCCGACCAGGCCCGATTCGCCAACCCAAACCGGCAAGATACAAACCAAACCCTTTCCGCTTTCTACCAAACATCTTATAATGGGCGGCATGCCGACCTGGATTCTTGCTCTAAGCTATTGGCTGCATCTCCTGGCGACGGTCGCCTGGATAGGAGGGCTGCTGATCCTGACGCTGGTGGTCTGGCCTGCTAACGGGAGCATACCCGACAGGCTGGAAAAAAGTTTTCGCCCACTGGCAAATATCAGCCTGCTTGTGCTGCTGATCACCGGATTCCTTCAGATGGACGAAAATCCATACTATGAAGGCTTTCTGGCAATTTCTAACGAATGGTCTATCGCCTTGCTGCTGAAGCATATTGTCTATGCGGCAATGGTGATCATCAGTGTCGTTTTGCAATGGGGCGTACAACCAGCTTTGGCCCGTGCCCAACTGATCGCTCAGCGCGATAAAGACGCATCCGACGAAGCCCAACTCAACCGCCGGGTGAAACGGCTGACAGTGATCAATCTGGGCCTGGGGCTGGTGGTACTCTTGCTCACAGCTTTTATGACGGCAGTCTAGGAAGAGCTATGCCTTCAGAACGTAACAAGGAAAACTGGTACTTTGCCATCGCCGTCTTGCTGCTGCTGATCGGCGCATTCTTCCGGCTGTGGCATCTCAGTACGGCTCCGCCCGGCATGAGCGCGCAGGAATTAATTAATGCCCAGATCGCCGAAGGGATAAAACAGGGTGATGTATCGGTGATCTTCGACGAAGCCGTACCCACCCGTGAGGGCGTATACCACACCCTGCTTGCAATCTCAACACTGATCACCGGGAAGGGCGTTATCCTGTGGCGGCTGCCCTCGGTCTGGATCGCCATGCTGACGTTGGCTCTCACCGCCAGCCTGTTACGATATCTCTTCGGTGACCGGGTCGCATTAATGGCCCTGGGTCTGATGGTGGTATCATTCTGGCCAGTCTGGATGGGGCGGGCCATTCTTCGGATTGGTCTGGTTCCCCTGGTAGCATCCTTTGCAGGCTATACCCTTGCGCGGGCATTCCGCGCTCGCAGCGTCCAGATATCCAGCCTGTGGTTTACCCTGGGAGGGATCGCCCTGGGAGTGGCTCAGTACGTTCATGTCATTTCCTGGACCATGCTGGTTTTATTTATAGCATTTGTCGCTTACCGCTGGTCGATTAAGCGGGATACGCTGAAGGTACACGGAACCAACGTTATATTCACCCTGGCCCTGGCTGCCATTCTGATGCTGCCCCTGTTAACTTATCTGAGCCGTCACCCTGGAGTCCGGGAACCTGTCCCGCTTGCCGATCAGCCCCGCATCCTGGCCGAAATTCCGGAGCGCGTCCTCTCATCCATTGGCGGGCTGGCTTTACGGGGGGATTTACTACCCGACCATAATCTACCGGGACGCCCGATGATGGGGCCGCTGATCGCGATTCTGGCCGTGATCGGAATCGGGGTTGCCATCGCCCGGTGGAAAGAATCCTCTTATGCGCTCACCCTGCTCTGGTTGGGTATTGGCCTGATCCCGACCGCCTTCTTACCCCAAAAGCCCGATTTCGAATTTATGGGCGTGATCCTGCCGGTGATTTTCGTCTTCCCGGCCATTGGCCTGTACCAGATATTCGAAGCAGCGCGGTATTATTTCCGTGATCGAATCCGCAGTTGGAGCATCACCGGAATCGGCGGAGTCGTCACCTTGTTGATCGTCGTCAACGCAGTTTCGACCTATCGGGACTATTTTATCACCTGGCCGATGATGGGGGATGTTCGCCACAATTATCAGGCTGACCTGGGCGTATTGGCTCACTATCTGGATACCAGCCATGACCCATCACCGGTATCTGTCTGCACCACCCCGGTTGACAAACAATCCGACCCCTTCGCCCTGACCAACCAGGAGCTCCTATCCGATTATTTAATGCACCGCCATAACCTGCCGATCCGCTATTTTGATTGTACGCAAAGCCTGATCCTGGCGGACGGCGGCGCATCCCAACGCCTGATCTTCCCACGCGGGCATTATTACGATCACCTACCCGGTCCGCTCCTGGCCTGGATGCGCTATGCAAAAGATGAACATGTGCCTTATGTTCGCCCGGATGTGGTGATGCGGGTAGATGTCAGTGAGCCGCTTGCCGATCGGGCTGGAGCATTCATTACCACCGCCCCTACCGCCTGGCCGCCTGAATACGGCGAGTCAGAACTGGCCGACCTGCCGGTATCTTTCGGTTATAATCTGGCTTTCCTGGGTTATCAGGTACGGGATAACACGCTGCGCTCGACCGATTGGGTGGAACTGACCACCTACTGGCGGTTGGATGGCCCTCCTCCCCCGGAGTTAGCCGTGTTCGCTCACCTGTTGGGTAACCCGGTGGTCGTGATGGCCCAGGTTGACGGCCTGGGACCGCGAATCGATACCCTTCAAACACGGGATGTCTTCCTGCAATACAGCATGATCCAGACGCCCGGCAGGATGGCCCCTGGCTACTATCCCCTGTCGGTGGGTTTATACATCCCCAGCACCGGCGAGCGGCTTCAAGCCTTTCAGAACAATGAGGCCCACGCCAGCCGCCTCTTCCTTGAGCGGGTAGAGATCAAATGATCCAGATCGATGGCTCTAAAGGTGAAGGTGGGGGGCAGGTCTTACGCACCTCGCTGGCTTATTCCGTTTTGACCGGTCAACCGGTGCACCTGTTTAATATCCGGGCCAACCGCCGCAATCCGGGGTTAGCGCCTCAACATTTATCCGGTGTTCTGACCGCCGCCCAGATCTGTGATGCCAGCGTGGAGGGCGCGCGGCTCCGCTCCACCGAGGTCACTTTTGAACCGGGAGACTCTGTCAGATCCGGCGAATACCAGTTTGACATCAGCCAATTGGCCGGACAGGGCAGCGCGGGCGCGGTGCCCCTCCTGCTGCAAACCCTGCTGCTGCCACTTGCCCTGGCTCAAGGATCATCACGTCTGGTGCTCCGAGGCGGGACTCACGTCGCCTGGAGTCCGCCGGTACATTATGTTGAGTGGGTGCTGCTGCCGACTCTGTCCCGGATCGGAATCGAGGCCAGCATCACGCTTGACCGGTGGGGATGGTATCCACAAGGCGGCGGGCAGGTCGAGGTCGAAATCCGGGGCAATGCCCAATTAAGCGGCATCGATTTAACCCGACGCGGCAAGCTGACCGCCGTCAAGGGGATCGCTGCTGTCAGCAACCTCCCGGCGCACATCCCACAGCGCATCGCCAACCGGGCCAACAACCTGCTCAAAGAAGCCGATCTCCCGGCAGTTGTGCAGCCGGTTCGGACTGGCGGTCATTCCACCGGGGCAGGCTTATTCTTGATGGCAGAATATGAGGGAATCACCGCCGGATTCAGCGCATTGGGCAAAAAGGGCAAGGCCTCTGAACAGGTGGCGAGCGAAGCCGCCGATGAACTGATCGCCTATCACCAGCGGGATAGGCCGCTCGAACCACATTTACCGGATCAGATTATCCCCATGCTGGCCTGGGCCGAAGGCGAATCCACACTCAGCACGCAGTGCATTACCCGGCATACATTGACCAACATCCGCACCATCGGGGCCTTTATCGAACGAGAGATCGTGGTTGAAGGAGAAGAAGGACAACCCGGAACCATCCGGGTCACGTAGGAGTTACACAGATCACCCCCCCGTGAGCGGCGACCTCCCTCCAGTCGCCCTCATCCGTCCCCCTTGCAAGGAGGGCAAATCTGAGCGCAGCGAGGATTGGGGGGTATAACAACTGCGTAAGCCCTATCAAGGACAAGGAGACACGTTAATCATGGCATCTTTTCAATATCACCCGGACATTCTCGACCGTTTTCCCGACCTGACCGGCGGAGTCATCCTGGTCAATGGCCTGACCAACGGCCCAACTTCGGACGCGCTGCGCGAAGCTTACCTTGCAGAGCAGGCTGATACCATCAAACGGATCGGCAATACGCCACTCAGCGAACTGGAAACATTGGCCGCCTGGCGGGGAGCCTTCCGCGCTTTTGGCGTTAACCCGACCAAGTATCGCAGCGCAACCGAGGCACTCCTCCGCCGCCTGACCAAGAAGGGTGATATCCCCTGTATCAACAGCCTGGTTGATTTGTGCAACATGATCAGCATTCGCTACGCGATCCCGATTGCGGCCCTCGAAACGCGGGATGTTCAAAAGCCGATCACCGTTCATTTTGCCGATGGCTCGGAGCGATTCAAGCCATTAGGTCAGCCAGAATTTGAGCACCCGGAAGAGGGCGAGGTGATCTTCAGTGATGAGAACAAACTGGTCGTTGCCCGGCGTTGGTGCTGGCGGCAGAGCGACGAAAGCGCTGCTAATCCTAACACCCAGAACGCGATCATCACCATCGAGGCCCAGCACCCCGGCGGACGGGCTGTCGTCGAATCGGCGCTGGCTGATGTCCTGGAACTGCTGGGTGAACATGTGGGCGGGGATTGCACCTCAGATATTCTTGGGCCGGGTAACCCGGCAATCTAGCCCTGTTTATGCTTGACTCTCAACTATTGGCCTTTACCGGGATCGTTGCCCTGCTGACCCTGACCCCCGGTGCAGACACGATGTTGGTCATCCGAAGCGTATTGTCACGGGGTTGGAAGGCCGGAATCCTGACCACGCTCGGAATCTCCTTCGGGCTGTTTGTCCATGCCACCCTTTCTGCTTTGGGTTTATCGCTGATCCTGATGAGATCGGCAGCGGTATTCGAGATCATCAAGCTGGCCGGGGCGGGCTATTTGCTGTACCTGGGCGGATCATCAAGCTGGCGGGCGCTGCGATCTCAACCCGACCAAGAAGCCGTTACCCTAGACGATCAAGCGACTAACGAACCCCCAGTCAAGGGCTGGCGATCTTTCAGTGATGGGTTGATCACCAACGTCCTGAACCCCAAAGTTGTGATCTTCTACCTGGCTTTTCTGCCCCAATTCATCGATCCGGGCGACCCTGTCCTGGTAAAGTCGGTCGCCCTGACCTGTATTCATGTTCTGCTCGGCCTGATCTGGTACTCACTGATCAGCCTGTTTATGGGTCGCCTGAAGGCATTCTTCACCAACGCGAAGGTCAAGAAAGGGCTTGAAGCCACCACCGGCCTGATCCTGATTGCCTTTGGGGTACGGCTGGCCCTGGAACAACGTTAGATCTCAGCGGCAATGCTATACTTAATGCAGTGTGCATCACTGATAGCATGAATGAGATAGGATCATGACCGACGAAATACCATACACCGACACTGCCCCGACAGACACAACCGCCAACCCCGATCAACTCCCTCTCTGGGAGATGATCGCATTGGCCGTTGGCGACCTGATCGCTTTGATTTTATTTGCCGTCGCCGGGCGTTCGAGTCACGGTGTACTGGCCCAATCCGGTTTTCTGGGCGTGCTGAACACCGCCATCCCTTTTATGCTGTCCTGGTTGATCGCCAGTGCCATTGTCGGGACTTTCAACGGGAAGGCGCTCTATCCCCTGGGGCGAGTAATCTGGAAAACGGCAGCAGCCGGGATCGGCGGCGGATTGCTGGGGGTAGTCTTCTGGGGACTTTCGTCGAACCGTTGGCCGCCCGCGCCGACCTTCTTCCTGGTTGGCACACTGACCAGCACCTTATCTTTATTGATCTGGCGAGTACTGTGGTCGCGAGTGCGGCGGCTGTGGTGGCCTGAATTACCATAAGGGAGCATGAAACATGATCTGCCCACACTGCGGCCATACCGGGATGGCCTACGACAGCACCATCAACATGATGCGCTGCCCGGCCTGCGAGCATCAACAGCCCAAGCCCGCCATCAAGCGCCTGTCTATCCAGAAATCCACACCTTCCGCCGGGCCGGTTGAGATCAAACTGCCGCTGACCTTCCGTTACCATCGTTTTTCCGTTGATAATCCCTACCAGGCAGCCTCTTTACCAACCCTCCGTTCCTACTGTGAACGCGCATTGGATGCTATCTCTCGTGGTGATCGTGCCGTCGCCCGTGAGCATCTCAAATACACCTTAGACTTCACAGAGAATTTTGCCGATGTCTGGCTCTTTCTGGCCGGACTGGCCGAGACAGTTGAAGAGCAGCGCGAATGCCTCAATAACCTGTTAGCCCTGGAGCCGCACAACGCGGACGCCATCCGGGCCAAGGCCGAACTGGACGGCCTGCTCAAAGAACCAACTTCCCACCCGCGCGATTCGCGGCTTGAGACCGGTGAAACCACCGCCCGCAAGATCAACTGCCCATCGTGCGGTGGCATGTTGACCTATGATGTAGGCCAGACGGAAGTGCGCTGCCAGCATTGCAACCACCTGATTCTGGATGTGGAAGCTCTCCACGACAGCGGGGAGTGGA
This sequence comes from Anaerolineae bacterium, assembly GCA_050288085.1. Classification (GTDB taxonomy): domain Bacteria; phylum Chloroflexota; class Anaerolineae; order Aggregatilineales; family UBA3940; genus JBNKDD01. Next base: position 35,888 of record JBNKDD010000003.1, on the reverse strand, counting down.
CGCATTTTGTCGTCGGGCTGCTCCAACGCAAGAAAAACCCGGTCGATTGGAACATCGGGCAGCGTTGGCTGCGCTGTGAATCCTGTGGCGCAACCACCACCCTCTCATCACACACCCTGACCAATACCTGCCATTTTTGCCATTCGCAGCAGGTAATCGAAGAGAACGTCAACGACCGTTTTGACCAACCCGACCTGATCCTGCCTTTTACCGTCGATGAGCACGCCGCCCGCCAGCGCATTGAAGGGATGTGGACCGCCCCCCCGAAAGGCTTAAAGGGCATTCTAGGAGCGTCCAGACCGCCGATCAGCCGGTTGGACATCGAAGGCATTTATCTCCCATTCTGGGTATTTGATGCTGATATGACCGTCTACTGGTCATGGACTGGGATGGATAAAAAGGGTGAACAGCTTGTCCCTCTGACAGACGTGCTGTTCTTCGCCGCTCGCATACCCCCCAGAGTCTTTATGGACACCATCGAACCATTTGACCTCGATCAGGCTGTTGATTACGACCCACGCCTGCTGGCCGATTATCCCGCCGAATTGTACGACATTGATTTCGACCGTGCCTCGATTGAGGTACGTGACAAGCTCCAGAAGCTGGTACGAAAGCATGCCGAACCCCGCATTGAAGTATCCACACGGCCCATTATCACTTTTGATAATGACGAACCGGGTAAATTAGTGCTACGGGCGGAGACAACCGGTATGTCCTACCGGCTGGCCTTATTGCCTGTCTGGATGGTTCGCCTGACTGATGGTGAAGGCGGGACATCGCAGGGCGTGATCAATGGTCAGACCAGCGAAGCAGCCCTATCCAAACCCCGCCGGTAGATAACAATCCGGTAACGATCAAAAAATTGATCGGGAAAATTGTTGACAAATCCCTGATAGCCGTTTATATTTGTGCGCGTTATGCAAAATTTAGCAGTTGACACCAAGAAGAAGTGCAAGAAGTCGGACACCGAAAGGTAGTCTGGTTTATTGCGCTTACCTTAATTAGAGCTAAAAGGAACCGCCACCAGACTACCTGGTGGCGGTTTTTAATTTCCAGTGAAATGACCATGCCAGAGATAAACATCAACATCAGCGAATTGAAGAAGAGCAAGAAGTGCAAGCCGGAGTGGCCCTCTGGTTAGTTGCGCTTGTCCCTGAGCGGGTTATGACAAGAAGCGGGCTTACCAGAGGAGCGGTAGGCCCGCTTATTTTTTTAGATAAAATTCATCGTATAACCGATTTTCACTAATTAAGGAGAATAAAAAAATGGCAACCATAACTTGTCCCGAATGTGAAGCTGAGTTCGAACTCGACGACGTGATCGAAGGCGAAATCATCGAGTGTCCCGATTGTGGGGTGGAACTCGAAGTCATCTCGACCGACCCGTTGACGGTCGAATTGGCACCAGACGTTGAGGAGGATTGGGGCGAATAGCCTCAACCCTCCTTTTTATTGGAGCAGGCAAAGGGGTTTGCATTCCAACCCCTTTGCCTCCATCTGAGCTTTTATTGAGGAGAGAAGTATGCGAATCGGGGTCTTATATTCGCGCATCCGCGTTGAGGAGAAACTGATCGTGCAGGCATTAGAGAATCGCGGCGTGGACTTCGAGATGATCGACGTGCGCCCGGCAGTTTTTAATCTGCACGACAGCGAACATTGGAAGCAGTACGATGTCATTTTCGAGCGCTGCGTCAGCCAATCTCAAGCGCTGACAGCCTTACAGGTATTGGGTGCGTGGGGAATTCCCTGTGTGAACACCGCCCAGGTCGTCCAGGTTTGCGGCGACAAGCTGAGCACCTCGTTGGCACTGGTCAATGCCGGGGTCCCAACACCCCGAACGCAGATCGCCCTGACCGTCGAGTCGGCGCTGGAAGCCATCGAAGCGATGGGCTACCCGGTAGTCCTCAAGCCCACTGTTGGATCATGGGGGCGGCTGCTTGCCAAAATCAACGACCGCGAAGCCGCCGAAGCTATCCTCGAACACAAGGTTACGCTCGGCTCCTACCAGCATTCTATTTTCTACATCCAGGAATATGTCGATAAGCCGGGGCAGGATATCCGCACTTTTGTGGTCGGAGATGAAACGATCTGCGGGATCACCCGCACCTCCGACCACTGGATCACCAACACGGCCCGCGGCGGCCAATCGGGTAACTGCCCGATCACCCCTGAGATCGATCGCCTTTCACAGGCGGCGGCGCAGGCAGTAGGCGGCGGCGTGGTCGCCGTTGACCTGATGGAGGACGCCGACGGTCAACTGATGGTCACCGAGGTAAACCATACGATGGAATTCCGAAACAGCATCAAGCCAACCGGCGTTGACATCCCAGATCGAATCATCGATTACGTCATCCGGGTGGGAGAAGGGCAGGCAGCATCATGACTATTAGAGCAAGCATTGTTGGCGGATCAGGTTACGCGGGTGGCGAACTCCTTCGTCTATTGTTGAGCCATCCACAGGTTGAAGTCGCTCAGGTGACTTCTCAACGCTTTGCCGGGAAGTACGTATACGGCACCCATCCCAACCTGCGCGGGGCTACCCAGTTGAAATTCTCCGCCGCCGAAGATTTAGAACCCTGTGACCTTTTATTCTTATCGCTGCCCCACGGCGAGACCGCATCCCGGATTGATGAATTCACCACGTTGGCCGATCGGATTATCGACCTCTCGGCAGATTTCCGTTTACGTGATGCTGATTTATATCGGGAATGGTACGGCAAAGATCACCCCAACCCGGCCTGGCTGGATCGCTTCGTCTACGGCTTGCCGGAACTGCACCGCGATCAATTGCGCGACGCTCAGCACATCAGCGGGGTGGGCTGCAATGCGACTGCCGTTAACCTGGCTTTATGGCCGTTGGCTTCACGCGGCCTGATTGAACGGGCCATCGCCGAGGTCAAGGTCGGATCATCAGAGGGTGGCAACGCTCACAACCCCGGCAGTCATCACCCGGAGCGGAGCGGCAGTGTACGCTCATTTGCGCCGACCGGTCACCGTCACCAGGCTGAAATGATCCAGGAACTCGGCGCGTTTGACCTGCATTTCTCGGCCACTGCCATCGAGATGGTGCGCGGCGTGTTATGTACCGCCCATGTCTTTCTGACCGAGGATTTAGCCGAAAAAGACGTATGGCGTATTTACCGTGAAGCCTATGGTGATGAACGCTTTATCCGGTTGGTTAAGGATCGGCGGGGAATCTATCGCTACCCGGAACCCAAAATTCTATCCGGTACCAATTATTGTGATGTTGGTTTCGAGAAGGATGAACGGTCTAACCGGCTGGTCGTCATCAGCGCGATTGACAACCTGATGAAAGGTGCAGCCGGATCAGCCGTTCAGTCAATGAACCTGATGATGGGTTGGGCAGAGGACACCGGATTAGAGTTTGTCGGCCTGCACCCGATTTAGAGGAGAAAGAAATGATTGTTGTCAAAGTAGGCGGAAGTGAAGGAATCGACCTGGATGCGGTCTGCGCCGATATCGCCCAAATGCTGGCGGACGGGCAGCAGCTTGTATTGGTGCATGGTGGCTCCCACCTGACCAACGAAGTCGCTACCGCATTGGGTCACCCGCCGCAGTTCATCACCTCACCATCCGGCTATACCAGCCGCCTGACCGACCGGCGCACTATCGAAATCTTCGAGATGGTTTACTGCGGGCAGGTTAACAAAGGGATCGTCGAGCGGCTGCAAGCCCTGGGTGTGAACGCTGTTGGCCTGTCGGGGATGGATGGCAGATTGTGGCAGGGTCCGCGCAAGAAGGCCGTCCGCGCTGTTGAGGGTGGCAAACAGCGGATCATCCGCGACAACCTGACCGGAAAAGTTGAGCAGGTCAACACCGGCCTGATCACCAGCCTGCTTGATGGCGGTTACCTGCCTGTCTTGACGCCACCTGCCATCAGCTATGAAGGCGAGGCGATCAATGTGGATGGTGACCGGGCAGCCGGGGCGACCGCAGTTGCGCTTCAGGCCACCGATCTGATCATCCTGTCCAATGTGCCCGGAGTCTTGCAGAACTTCCCGGACGAGTCATCGCTGATCCGCTCGATTGTGCCAGAGGATATCGAGCAAGTGGCCCAGGATTATGCCGAGGGCCGGATGCGGATCAAGCTGCTCGGCGCACGTGAAGCTCTTGAGGGCGGTGTTAAGCGGGTTGTTCTGGGCGATGCACGGGGAGAGCGGCCTGTCTCACGGGCGTTTGACGGTGAAGGTACGGTGATCGGCTAATGTCCATCATCAGTACGCACACGCTAATCTGGTTATTCCCGGTGGCGTTTATGCTCCACGATTTCGAGGAGATTATCCTGGGCGAACCCTGGCTGAAGAAAAACGCCGACGACATCATGGCCCGAATCGGGAACAGAGTCCCGGATTTTATGGCGAACCAGATCAAGAAAGTGTTGGGCAAATCAACTACTGAACTGGCTCTTTCCGTCTGCTTGATTTTCTGCCTGACCGCTGTCGCTTCGCTGCTGGCAGCAGAATATCAGCAGTACGGCTTTTTCCTCGCCGCCAGCATGTTGTTCTTTGTACATGGTTTTATGCACCTGGGACAGGCAGTGGCCCTACGGCGATACGTTCCCGCCGTCATCACATCAATTTTGATTGTCATCCCCTACGGCCTGATTCTGTTTTGGCGGTTGATCAACGAGGGGATCGTCCAGTTATCAGAGCTGCCGATCTATGCCCTGCTCGGTGCTGTCCTGACTGTACCGTTCATACTCGTGATGCACATTGTGGGGGATTACCTGTACAGGCAGGCCACCAGGATTCTAATCAAGTGAGCGATTCGTTTATTGAGGAGGTACTACCGGCTATGAATTGGATGGAAACCGAACAACAATACACCAGTGGTGTATACGGCAAACGGAACCTGACCATCGTTCGCGGCCAGGGCGCACATCTATGGGATGCCGATGGGCGCGAGTACATCGATTGCACTGCCGGAATTGGAGTTGCCAGCATCGGGCATGCTAACCCGACCGTTGCCGCTGCTATCGCTGAACAGGCCCAAACCCTGATCACCTGCGCGGAGATGTTCTACAACGACCGCCGCGCCGAACTCCTTGAGCGGTTGGTCAACATTCTGCCCGATGGCCTGAATCGCATTTACCTGTGCAATTCAGGTACCGAGGCGATTGAGGCCGCGATCAAGTTTGCCCGCCTGAGCACCGCTCGGACCGATATCGTCGCCATGATGCGCGGCTTTCACGGGCGGACAATGGGTGCTCTTTCCGCTACCCATAAGAAGCATTACCGCCAGCCTTTCGAGCCGCTCGTACCCGGTTTCAGCCATGTTCCTTTTGGAAACCTTGGTAAGCTGGAGGCCGCCATCACCGATCAGACTGCCGCTGTTGTGTTGGAAGTCGTTCAGGGTGAGGGTGGTGTTCGCCTCGCTGAAGCGGATTATTTCCAGGCAGTTCGCCAATTATGCGATGAACGCGGCGCACTGCTGATCATCGACGAGGTACAGACCGGATTCGGACGCACCGGCCAGTGGTTCGCCTGCCAGCACTACGATCTCGTGCCCGACCTGCTGGCGATGGGTAAGGCGATTGCCGGGGGCGTTCCGATGGGAGCAGTTGCTATCGGTCCTCGCATCGAAGGGTTGACCACCGGCCTACACGGTTCCACTTTCGGTGGCAACCCATTGGCTTGCGCGGCATCGCTAGCCTCACTTCAAGTTTACGAGGAACAAGATTTGGTCGCCCGATCCGCCGAACTGGGTGCTTACTTCCTGGAACGTTTGCAGGAGATCAATTCCCCTCTGATCCGCGAAGTACGTGGGCTTGGCTTGATGATCGGAATCGAAATGAAGGAGCGCGTTCACTCGGTAGTCGAAGCCCTGACCGAGCGCGGCATACTGGCATTGACGGCAGGCACTACGGTTCTACGGCTGCTCCCGCCCCTTGTCATCGAGCGAGAGGACATCGACACAGTGGTTGATACACTCCGCGACGTTCTGTCGGAGTTGGGAGGCTGATCATCATGCCGGTAGACCCTGTTAATTTGCTAAAGGGCCTGGTTGAAATCCAGAGCCTTTCCAGGCACGAGCAGCAGGCCGTCAGCTATCTTGTGAAACAGATGACCGCACTTGGCCTTGATGCCTACATCGATCAGGCGGGTAACGCCGTTGGTGTTCGTGAAGGACAGGGGCCGATCACCTGTGAGATCGTGCTGCTGGGCCACATTGACACTGTGCCGGGGGATATCCCGGTTTGTATTGAGGATGGCATCCTGTACGGGCGCGGCTCGGTTGATGCCAAAGGCCCGCTGGCAACTTTTGTGATGGCCGCCGCCCAGGCCGATCTCCCTCGCGGAACTCGCCTGATCGTGATTGGCGCAGTCGAGGAAGAGGCCGCCACATCCAAGGGAGCACGCCACGCCGCCACCCAGTATCAGCCGGATTACTGCATCATTGGGGAGCCAAGCGGCTGGGATGCGGCCACACTCGGTTACAAGGGCCGCCTGCTGCTCGATTATGAATACGTCCAGCCGATGGGCCACACCGCAGGCCCATCCACCAGCGTGGCGGAAGCGGCAGTCGATTGGTGGCAGGCAATCAAAAACTACGCAGATGAGTTCAACACCGGGCGTGAACGACTCTTCGACCAGTTAATGCCCTCCCTCCGCCACATCCAGACCGGCAGCGACGGTTTAGCCGACCGTGTTGAAGCCACCGTTGGACTCCGTTTACCCCCTGATTTTGATGCAGCAGCATTCGAGGCCCTGACCCGCAATTGGGCCGGGGACGCCCAGGTGCGGGCCTACGGTCACGAGGCCGCTTACCAGTCTGACCGCCGAACGCCACTCGCGCGCGCTTTTAATCAAGTTTTCCGCGAAGCAGGGTTGAAGCCCCGCTTCAAGTTAAAGACAGGCACATCTGACATGAACGTGGTCGGCCCAATCTGGAACTGCCCGATTGTGGCGTATGGCCCTGGGGACAGCCAACTCGACCACACCCCGGAGGAGCATCTTGTGCTGGATGAGTATCACCGGGCCATTAACGTACTGACGCAAGTTTTATACCGGTTGACTCGTTGAACTGGTAGGACAAGGAGAGAATCACATGAGCTTAGAAAATTTCTCAATTATCGAATCGACCTTAAGGGAGGGTGAGCAGTTCGTCAACGCTTTTTTCACCACCGAGCAGAAGGTTCAGATCGCCCACCTGCTCGATGATTTTGGCGTTGAATACCTGGAACTGACCTCGCCCTGTGCATCGCCCCAGAGCGAAGCGGACTGCACCACCATCGCCAACCTGGGTTTGAAGGCCAAAACCCTGACCCACGTCCGTTGTCACCTGGATGACGCCAAACGCGCTGTCGATACCGGCGTGGACGGAGTCGATATCGTCATCGGTACATCGTCCTACCTGCGCAAATTCAGTCACGGGAAGAGCATTGAAAAGATCGTTGAGCTGGCCCAAGAGGTCGTCGCTTATCTGCTCACTCAGAATGTAGAGGTACGCTTCAGCACTGAGGACAGCCTGCGCAGTGAGCCAGAAGACCTGTTCAATGCCTATCAGGCCGTTGATGCCCTGGGCGTCCACCGGGTGGGGGTGGCAGACACGGTCGGAATCGGGACGCCCCGCCAGATTTATGATCTGGTCGCCGAACTCCGCAGCCGGGTCAAGGCCGATATCGAATTTCACGGGCACAACGATTCAGGCTGTGCGATTGCCAACGCCTATGCCGCCCTGGAAGCCGGTGCCACCCACGTCGATACCAGCGTGCTGGGCATCGGTGAACGCAATGGGATCACCCCGCTCGGCGGTTTCATCGCCCGCTTATATGCGACCAACTCCGAACTGGTCGCCAAATACAACCTGCCGACCATTCATAAACTCGACCGCCTGATCGCCGATCTGGTCGGGGTAGATATTCCGTTCAACAACTACATCACCGGATTTTCCGCCTTTACGCATAAGGCCGGAATCCACGCCAAAGCGGTACTTAACCACCCTTCGACTTACGAGGTGCTCAAGCCGGAAGACTTTGGCCTGACCCGCTACATCCATATCGCTCACCGCCTGACCGGGTGGAATGCCGTCCGCCATCGCGCCGAGCAGTTGGGCCTCGAATTTTCAGACGCCCAGGTCAAAGAGATCACCGAGCATATCAAAGCCTTATCAGACGAGCAGGCTTTAACCCTGGATGATGTGGACAGCCTGCTGCGCCGCATCCACGTTGAAAACGGTCACACAATACAATAAGGGAGATTTATTCACATGGGACAGACATTAGCAGAACAAATCCTCTCCCACGCGGCGGGGCGACCGGTACAGCCGGGAGAACTGATCATCGTGGAGCCGGATGTTGCGATGGGGCACGATTCCCTGTCACCCAGCATGATCAAGATCATGAAGGAGCAGCTTGGCGCGGAGCGAGTCCACAACCCCAACCAGATTGTACTGGTCATGGATCATGTCGCCCCCGCTTCGACAGTCGGGACGGCCAACAACCAGAACTTCGTCCGGGAGTTCGCCGCCGAGCAGGGTATCCCCTTATTTGATGTAGGGCGGGGTATCTGCCACCAGGTATTGGTCGAGGAGCAGATCGCCCGACCGGGCCGGATCGTACTCGGCTCCGATTCCCACTCGACCAGCTACGGATCGGTTGGCGCATTTGGATCGGGCATGGGTTCAACCGACATCGCGTTGATCTGGGCCACTGGCCGCACCTGGCTGCGCGTCCCGGAGACCATCCGAGTCCAGGTGGCCGGGCGATTCCGTCCGGGCGTTGATGCCAAAGATTTAGCCCTCAAGATAGGCCGTGAACTGACCATCGCCGGGGCGACTTACGCATCGGTTGAATATCACGGGTTGGACTGGCTGCCTTTGAACGGTCGCCAAACCCTGTGCAGCATGGCGGTTGAATTAGGCGCTAAGGCCGGAATCGTCCCTCCGTCGGGTGAAGTCGCCGAACGCTTTGAAGTCCCCGACTGGTTATACGTCGATCCAGAAGCGGAGTATGCCCAAACTATTACCATTGATCTGGATGCCCTTGAACCACAGGTCGCTGTCCCCCATGCCGTCGATAATGTTGTAGACATTTCCGATGTCGCCGGAACCCTGGTTAACGTGGTTTTCCTCGGAACCTGCACCAACGGTCGCTACGAAGATATGCGAGCCGCTGCCGATATGTTCAACGGTCGGAGAGTCAGCCCCAACGTGCGGTTCCTGGTTACCCCGGCTTCCAGCCAGGAATTACAGAAGGCAATGGCTGACGGCACGATGGCAGCCCTGATCAATGCCGGGGCCACCCTGACCACCCCTGGTTGTGGAGCCTGTATGGGTCGCCATCAGGGAACACTTGGTGATAACGATGTCTGCTTATCGACCGGCAACCGCAATTTCAAAGGTCGGATGGGCGCACCCACTTCTAAGATTTACCTGGCTGCGCCTTCTGTTGCTGCTGCGACCGCCATCACCGGTCAGATCACCGACCCCCGCCAATTATAGGAGAACCTGCCATGACCAGAGTATGGAAGTTTGGATCAGACGTAGATACCGACCAGATCGTACCGGGCCGTTATGCCCCTTATATGCGCCCTGACGCTGACGTAGGCGATGCGGCTTTTATCGAAGCCCGGCCTGAATTCGCCAAGAACGCCCAGCCGGGTGATGTGATCATCGCAGAAGATAATTTCGGCTGTGGCTCTTCTCGTGAATATGCTCCACTGGCTCTCAAACGACGTGAGACCGGCGCGATCATCGCCCGCAGTTTTGCCCGTATTTTCTATCGGAATGCGGTCAATCTGGGAATCCCGATCTTCGTGGCCCCGGAAGTCGTAGACGCGATTGAGGACGGGCAGGAAGTTACACTCGATCTCGAAGCCGGGCAAATCAGCACCGGGGATCAGGTATTCGACCTGCCATCGCTCCCCGATTTCGCCCGCGAGATCGTCGACGCAGGCGGGATTGTCGCTTATGTGCGCCAGCATGGACATTTTCCCGGTGAGGGTGAGGGCTAACCGATGCCGAAGTTATGTGTCATTCCCGGCGATGGAATTGGGCAGGAAGTCATCCCCGCCGCCGTCGAAGTTCTACAGGCCGTCATCCCCGATCTGGAAACGGTCGAGGCTGAGGCCGGTTGGGAATGTTTTTTGAAGCATGGAGTCTCAGTGCCTGACGCGACATTAGCCGCCATCCAAGAATGCGGGGCTGCACTATTTGGGGCGGTGTCTTCACCGCTCCATAAGGTGGAGGGCTACCGGAGTGCGATCATCACCATGCGGCAGGCCCTTGATTTGTACGCCAATATCCGACCGGTTATAAGCTGGCCGACCGTCTCGCCCCGTGCCGATGTGAACATGATCATCGTCCGGGAGAACACCGAGGGATTGTACAGCGGTCGTGAACGCCGAGAAGGTGATACAGCCATCGCCGAGCGGGTGATTACCCGTTCGGCGTCGCACCGCATCGCGAATCGGGCGCTGTCGTTGGCCCAGGCTGCTGGACGCAAACATCTGACGATCGTCCATAAGGCCAATGTCCTACCCCTGACCGACGGCTTATTCCGTGATACCGTTCGAGAGGTAGCCGATGAGTATCGTCAAAACGGATTTGGGATCGAGATCGCCGAACTCCTGGTCGATGTTGCCGCGCTCAAGATGGTCGGGGAGCCGACAACCTTTGATGTCGTTGTGACCACCAATCTGTTTGGTGATATCCTATCCGATGCGGCTGCTCATTGGGGCGGTGGGTTGGGGCTGGCTCCTTCGTTGAATTGGGGAGATGGCGTAGCCGTCGCCGAGCCGGTGCATGGTTCCGCACCCGATATCGCCGGGCAGGGAATCGCCAATCCGATAGCGGCCATCCTGAGCGGGGCGCTATTAGCCCGTCATGTCTGGGGAAACGAGGCCGCCGCCCTGGCCATCGAGCAGGCCGTACACGCCACCCTGGCGGGTGACGTCAACCTGAACAGCACCTCAGCGATTATTTCGGCGGTATTGAGCAAAGTTCAGTAGGGACACAGCATGCTGTGTCCTTTCAAAAAGGGAGGAGATTCTTATGATGCTCGAAGTGTCCTACACTAAGGCTCGTGCTAACCTGGCAAAGCTGCTAGACGAAACTACCGAAAACCGCGAGATCGTCATTATCCGACGGCGAGGTAAGGAAGATGTCGCCCTGATAGCGGCGGATGAACTGTCCAGTCTGGTCGAAACAGCTTATCTACTTCGGTCGCCTGCCAATGCACAGCGATTGTTATCGGCCCTAAACCGCGCTCTGAAGCGCGAGGAGTAGCCTTTCATCCCGCTGAAAAATTGGCATTCACTGCTTTGGCAACCGCCGCCGCACGGGTGTTGACCTCCAGCTTGACAAAGATAGATTTGAGGTGACGCTTAACCGTATTGGTCGAAATGTAAAGCGTGTCAGCAATATCTTTGTTGGTCAATCCCTGGATCAGCAGCCCTAAGACCTGCTGCTCGCGGGAGGTCAAATCGGCAAACTCCCCCTGTAGATTGCTGGCATCTTGGGCTTCTTGCACCGTATTGAAGAAAGTCTTGCGATCAAAAGTCTGCTTTTGCAGACTGGCAAAGATACTGTATTCCGAGTAAACATGCTCGATCTCGTCAGGCGTAGCAATCCCGCTGACCATAATCGTCGGGATGCTGTTGGCACGGGTATAGGCCAGCACCCGGTATCCATCATGGGTGCGATCTGAGGCAAACGTGTGGCTGGGTATCATCTCCCCGGACAACGACAGATCGACCACCGCCAGACTGAGCCGGTCTCGCCCCAGATAGCCAAGTGCATCCGCAAACCCGTTACAGGCCCGAACCTCGTAACCGACTTCCTCCAGCAGTTCTGAGAGGATACTCCGCCAGCCCGCATCATCATCTACCACCAATGCGATACCGGGCGCATCCTGATCAGGCTCATCAGTTTTTTTTAGCTCAATATCGGTTGGCTCCGCCTCAACCTCTACCCCCGGTGAGGTTTTACCAGCCGGGGAAGCCTCTGCTAATGCCCGTTGAATCAATTCACGAAATTCTGAGCGGTTGAACATCTCTTTCCGCAGGCAGGTAAATGCGCCATGCTCGGTCAGAGCACTGACAGCGATCTCGACAGTCGCATAGCCGGTCAGCATAATGGCGACACAGCCGGGATCGTACTGCCTGATAGCATCCAGCACGCTGACACCATCTTTGTTACGGTGATCAATCCCTCCCAGGGAGAGATCGACCACCGCCACCCGATGCGGGTTCTCCCGCAGGTAGGTGATCGCATCTTCCAGGTTATCAGCAATATCAACCGTCAGCCCGGAGTCAGCCAGGATTTCGCTTAATATTTGTTGCCAGGAAGGATCATCTTCGACAACCAACGCACGTGGGCTACTCATTATGATCAACCTCTTCAACGCGAGGAAGGCTGAGAATGAACGTCGTGCCCTCTTGCCCATCGCTCTCAACCGATACCGATCCACCGAGTCGAGCCATCAAGGTCTTGACCCACCACAAACCAAATCCTAGTTTCCCCGCGTGCTTTGTCTCCTGCCGTGAAAAGTTAAACTCAAAAATGCTGTTCTGAAGTTCTAATGGGATGCCCGGCCCAGTATCGCTGACGGTAATATTGACCCGGTTGCCCCGTACACTTCCCTGAATGGTGATCTTTCCCTGATCGCCCATTGCGCTGACCGCATTGTCAATCAGGTTTGTAAACACCATCGTCAGCCCTTGCTTCCCGGCCACTACCGGGGGCAGGTCATCCAGCCCTTCCATCTTGACATGGATCGCTTCCGGGAAGTCAACAGTAGCAATCGCTTCAGCGATGCAGGAGGCAACCGTCACCGGAATCAGGTGAATCGGGTGCAGCAGCGATAAGCTTTCACGCACGGCAGACATTGCATCACTGGCGCTTTTTTCAATCTCGATCAGATTACTGGCAAGGTAAGGTTCTGTCTCCAGGGTATCCGAGCATTTATCCTGAATCCCCTGGACTCGTACCGGGATAGTTCCAACCTTGTTGTTAAGCTGGTGAAGCAAATTGGCGGCGATATCGCCCAAAGCGGCGAATGTCTCGGCCACCGTTCGTTGATTTTGCGCTTCACGCAGTGCCTTTTGGCGGGTCGCATTGTGAGCAGCCAGCGCCACATAATGCGAGAGGATGGTCAGCACCTTCTTATCCCATTCCGATTCTGCCAACCGGCCCGGACTATCCTCAACACTGTAAACACTAAATGCGCCGATTGGCTCCTGATCGTCCCCGGCCAATAAAGGAACTACCAATGCCCGTGTCCATCCCTGGGCAGCGGCCAGGTCGGGCCGGTGGAAGGAGGGATCGGTGCGCACATCATGAGAGATAATTGACTTTCGCTGTAAGATCGCCTGCCCGATCAGGCTGTTTCCCAGGGGAATATACTTGTCACGATCATAGCCACCGCTGGCAGCTTTTAAGACCAGTGTATCATGATCCAACATCCAGATTGCACTGGCAGAAGCATTGAGCAAATCACAAGCCAGATCCGCCAGGTGCACCAATACCTGCTTATAAGGTTGAGTTAGCAATAACTCGGACACTTCTCGTAGGGCATCTATCAACCGGGCCTCCTGGATAGCGATTACCGCTTGAGTAGTCAGAGATTGCAGCAGGTGGCTGTCCTGCTCCGTGAAAGCGCCGACGTGAGGGCTTTCAAGATTCAAGATACCTTCCAGCCGACCGCTGGCCCCGATCAGGGGGACAGCCAGTTCGGATCGCATCTCAAGTGCCGGATCCAACGGATAGTACATGCTGGCCCAGGGTTCTTCTCTCAGATCGGAGATCAATACCGGGCGGCGGTGCTTCGCAACCCAGGCCATGATGCTCACTTCATCAATTCGAAGACTCTCCATCAAGGGTGTACTGACATATTTCCCGGAAATTGCCTGTGTTACTAGCAATGTTCCCGTTTTATCTACCAACCGGAAGATACCATATTGGGCACTTGTGACTTCCAGCGCCATCTGGATAATGGCCTCCAACGTATCTTCCAGGCGAGGTCGTGATGAGATCAGCAGCCCGGCGCGGTGCAGTCGTGCTAATTCTTCTTCTTTACGGAGGAGATCGCGCTGCACGCTGGATACCCGGTGAGTATGGTAGATCGCCATCGCTGCCTGGTTGACAAAGTTGTCCAACATCCGCAGTTCTAGCTGGCCGAACTCCCGTTTCTCGTGCAGGTAGACATATAACGCCCCCACGATCTGATCGGCAACAATCAGTGGAAAGCAGGCGACAACTTTTGCGCCCGCATCAATCTTGACCGGGTGGATATCCAGATCGGCTTCTTCGTAGGAAAGCACCCGCCGCCGATCCCTGATCGCCCGGCGGCCCATGCCATTTGGACGAGGTTCATCCCAGAGTACAAGGGATATATCTTCACCGGCAGAGACACGTGATTCATGCCGGAACTTATCCTGTTCCAGGTCGTAGGTAAAAACAACGGCGGAAGTCTCAGGAACCACCTTGATCGCGCCCTCAACAATCAGGTGCAAAGTATCTTCGATGTTAGTCGAATCATCCTGCCCGATCCGGTTGATCGTCGTGCTGATCTGATTCAGACTATCCAGGGCATCTAACAGCCGGTTAGGAGGCAAACTATCTTCTCCATCATAGAGGAGCCATTCTGGTTCAACTCCATAGAGTGATGCTCCTTGATTGTCGTGTGATTGGTTATGATTGTAATCCACCGAACCGCTTCTCCGTATTCTACTCAGTGACTAAAAGAAATACCATCTACCACAGCTAGACAATAAAGCGGGCCAAAACTTTTTGTCGTGACCCGCTTTTTCCCGTACAATTAAGTTCCTTTACCGGAGGCAATCCTGGGGATTTCTCCCTGGGATTGCCTCCCCTACTAAAGTAAAAACAGAAAGTTATATTTCTGCGTTTACCTTAATTAGTCAGCTGCTGCCCCCTCTGGGAGTAACCCACCAGCAACTTCAACATCTTCATTCGTGAATTCTGGGTACGAAGCCATACCATGGTAGAAAATATCGATACCTTCTGCTTCGATCTCCGGGGTAACCCGCAGGCCGAAGAAGGTCTTGATGCCTAAGAACATAACGTATGATACGGGGAAGACGAAGGCAATAGCAGACAGCACACCAAGCGCCTGGACACCAAGTTGGGTGAACCCACCGCCGTAGAACAGGCCAACCTCAAGTGCGAACAGACCATTGCACAGGGTTCCGAAGATACCGTTGAGACCATGTACCGGGAACGCGCCGACCGGGTCATCGATCTTGAGGGCTTCCATCATTACAACGCCGTAGTAAGTGATTACGCCAGCGCCGACACCGATCAGCAGGGCAACTGCCGGGGTGACAAAGGCACACGGAGCCGTAATCGCCACCAGGCCACCCAGCGAACCGTTAAAGGCCATACCAACATCCCATTTGCCGGTGTAAGCATAGGACAGGAAAATCGCTATAATCGCGCCGGTAGTGGCTGCAAAGTCAGTATTGAGAACGATCAGGGCAATAGCATTGGCATCGGTCGCGCCGAGCGTACTGCCAGGATTAAAGCCGAACCAGCCCAGCCACAGGACAAACGTACCGATGGCAGCCAATGGAATATTGTGACCACGAATAGTCTGACCGAATTCTTTATCAGCCCGCTTGCCGAGTACCAGCGTACCCGCCAGACCAACCAGCGCACCGACCAGGTGGACGACCGTCGAACCGGCGAAGTCCATGAAACCCAGGTTGGCTAACCAGCCGTCACCACTCCAGATCCAGTGGCCGACAACGGGGTAAATCAATAGACCAACAATGAAGCTGTAGATCAGGTCTGCCTTGAAGTCGGTTCGTTCAGCCATCAGACCGGAGGCGATGGTTGAAGCAGCAGCTGAGAATGCGAATTGAAAGAAGAAGAACGCAAGAGGCGGCAGGCCGTTCAATTCTTCAGGCAGCCCGGTTAAGAAGAACCATTCCGTACCGAATATACCATTGCCTGCCCCGAACATGATACCAAACCCGGCAGCCCAGAAACCAATGGTGGTCATCGTGGTATCCAGGAAGTTCTCGGCCATGATATTGACCACATTCTTGGAACGCACGAACCCGGCTTCCAAGAAACCGAAACCGGCCTGCATGAAGAACACCAGGAATCCTGCGATCAACACCCACATGGTATTGATCGACTTGGCTAGATCGGTCACCGTCGGCAGATCATCCTGCGCGAAGACCAGGGTGGGGAACAACATGACCAGCCCGACAACGAGCATGGACAGCGAAAAGTATCGCAAAAAACGTGATTTCTTCCTTTTCATGATTTCTTTCCTCCATTTGAAAAGTTATGCTGTCATTGTAGGGGGTTAGGGTGTATTAAGACCAGTACCCGAAGGGGTTATTTATGTTATTTTGAGGGGGTCGTTCAGGAGGAAATTCGTATTTACGCGGAAGAAAGCGCTTTAATCTACAGAATAATCCGTAGGGGCGCGACAGAATCATTGCCACGCCCCCGGACATTAACACACTTATTCAAGTGGACAGATCAGGCTAGTCACTGAATGCGGCTCAAATTCATACGTGAGCGTTTTGCCACCGGCAGGCACACTCATCTGGTGGGTCTTGACCAGGTCGGGGGTATCAAAGGTATTTTCAGCCTTGATATCCGGTCCATTAACGATCTGAGCCTGCGCCGGACCGGAAAAACTTCCCGCATCAAGTATCACTTCGGCCTGTGTACTATCATCTTTGCTCCGGTTGATCACGTAAAGCACAAGCTGTTTCTGGGCCGGATCAAGGGTAGCGACTACATCCAGCAACCGGACACCCTCGGAGAAAGTATCACCCTGCCAGTAGACATCCAGGGCCACCGGTCCGCAGGTGCGGCTGTACAGCTCAAAGGGATAAAAGATCGTTTGAAGCACCAATCCATCAGACCGGTTGAAGATCGGCGCAATGACATTAACAATCTGCGCGATATTCGCCATTTTCACCGAGTGGGCATGCCGGATAAAGGCATTCAGATGCATGGCAACCACCAGCGCATCTTCAAGATTGTAGATTTCTTCCAATGTGTTACTGTTACCAAAGGTACGATACCAGACGTTCCACTCATCAACGGCGATATACACCGGGCGTTTGAGGCCGCGTTCCAACCGCATGGCGTGGATCAAACCCTCGTAAGCGGTCAGCCGATCCTCGATCAGTTCTGAGGTCGCCATATAAGCGGCGAAGTCATCTTCCCGATTCCCGACATACCAGTGCAGCCCCATATAGTCGAGCAGGTCCCCGGCCTGTTCCAGCAGTAATTGGGCACGCTCTACAAAACCTTCTTCCCAGAACGAAGTCGCTGCTGCAACCAGCTTAATAGAAGGATCGACCCACTTCATCACCTTACCGAATTCCGTCGCGGTACGGGCATATTCCGCCGGAGTCTTGTAACCGATCTGCCAGGGGCCATCAACCTCGTTCCCCAGACTCCAGTATTTGACATTATGGGGAGCATCAACGCCATGCTGCTGGCGCAGTTTCACCAGGGCCGAATCGGTGGTGCTGTTGCAATACTCGACCCAATCACGAGCCTCCCGTAGATCGCCGTCGCCGCAGTTCACGACCAGGTACGGCTCTGCTCCAACCACGCGGCAGAAATCTATGAACTCATTAGTACCAAAGGTGTTTGGCTCCGTACTGTGCCAGGCCAGATCGATCCGCGACGGGCGGTCGGCAGTTGGCCCAACACCATCCCGCCACCGGTAACCCGACGCGAAATTACCGCCCGGATAGCGAATAATAGAAAATCCCAACCGGCGTACTGCCTCAAGCACATCAGCCCGGTAGCCAGATGAATCGGCCAGAGCCGATCCCGGTTCGTAGATTCCCCCGTAGATGCAGCGGCCTAGATGTTCCGCAAAGCCGCCAAAGATATGGCGATTCACCTCGCCAACCGTCCGTTGTAAATCAATCTTGATCTGGTTCAAAGCTCAATCCCTTCTTTCCCAGCATCACAGGTATAACAGGTTGAAAGATACCATCACCGACTCCACCGGTCAAAAGAGCAGGCGGGCAAATGCAGAGAGAGTCGCCACTAGCAATTTATAAGGGTTTGTGCGAAACTTCAGTCATATTCCCCACGCCCCTTCAAAACACTCCGGGAAGATGCGTATAACACAGAGTCACTTAAGGGGGGAAATCATGACCACTTCTGCCACAGAGACCTATCGTCGATTGATCACATTGACCGATGGGGCACGGCTGCTGCTCCGCCCACTGACCGAGGAAGACCGCGCAGCCCTACTCGACCTGTACACCACCGCTGAACCATCAGATTTGCATTCGCTGCGCCACGACGTAACCAATGCCGAAGTCGTCAATTCGTGGGTAGACGATCTGGATTACCACTACGTATTCCCGCTATTAGCCATCATCAATGACCGGGTAGTAGGCAATGCCACCTTGCACCGGCCCGGCGGCCCCTTCCGCCACATCGGCGAACTGCGTATCTTCCTGGCAAAAGATTATCGCCGCCGGGGTCTGGGCACCGAAATGCTTCACTCGTTGGTCGAACTGGCGCGGAAGGAAGGGCTGCATCAACTCCGTGCAGAAGTGTTCGCCAGCCAGCCAAAGGTCATCCGGGCTTTTGAGTCGCTGGGCTTCGAGCGCCGCTGTGTATTGGAGGATTACTTCATGCGGCCCGACGGCCAGACCGAGGATATTGTCCTGCTGCTGATGCGCCTGCTGGACTGCGTTGGGGAATTCTAGATATAGAACACCGCGCATGGATGCCATCCGGCCTGAATCTCGCTACAATCCAGGCCATGACGCGACATCACATCCTGACTATTTTGCTGGCCGCCTTGATCCTCACCGCCTGCGGGCGAACCATTGATACTGAGGCTACACCACAGGCTACAGACTTTCCTGCCGCCACGATCAGCGGGACGCTCATCTCATCGAGTCAGGCTGATCAGATCGCGGGGCGACAGATTGCACTTTGCCAGGTTACAGGCAGCCAGGTACTCCCCGGCGATTGCACCGTGCAGCCTATTACTGCCACTTCTGATTCGACGGGCAGCTTCACGTTGGAAGCCGTCCCGGCGGGCGATTATCTGGTGCTGCTCGATTCCGGCCTATCAGATTTCAACACCGGCTTAACGCGTTGGAGCGGCCAAATCCTTCACCTTAACGACCGCCAATGGTTATACGACACCTACATCGGCAGCGAAACGTCTAATCTCTACCTTCCTATTGGAATCAATTTAGCTACCACCACCGACCGGATCGATTATGCCGCCAGCCGGTTGATGATCGGTGAATCGCCTTTTATATTGGCTTACCGGGATGATACCACCCCCCTGCTGATCGGTGTGGGAGCAACCGGAACCGTCGAAACAACTTTCCCCGCTCCGAGTCCCACCCAACCTGATTACGCCACGCTCCGTTCCGAGATCGCTCCAATCAGCTCAGATGAGTCCACCCAACTTGATCCCGACCTGATCGCCCGGTGGAATGCCTTTCTCGCCGGGGATGATACCGCCTACCGCGACACAGACCTGACTTTGATCCGTGCCCTACGTGACGGATCAGTTTACCGGATCGGCGGCGCTTACCTGACTCCCATCGAACGTTGGGAGGGACAGATCGTCAAGCGGATCGGCTATGCAGCAATAGACACCCGCAGCGGGGAAACGGTGACCATCGGTTGGATCGAAGAGAAAACCGGCGACCTGATCGAGGCCAGCACTAACTACCGTCTCAACCTGCGCGATCACACCGGCACCTGGATCGAAGAGGGACCGAACGGTGAGCAGTTCTACCACTACGGATTCTCGTACTATCAGCGCTGGCGGCGCATCTTACCTGATCCAATCATCGACATGATCAAGGGTTTTTACAGTCAGGGGGTAACCCACATCCAAAATACTCTGATCGATTATCAATCCCTGGCAGACACCTTCGGTTATGACCTGGAACTGATCGATTGGGATGAGAGCACCCCACAGCAGGTCGCCGACTGGCTGCCATCAGAGACAGTGCCCCCTTACGTCTTACTTCCACATTCGGGAACAGTCGATATCCGGCGCGAGCGATTCCGCGAGGCGCTCGATCTCGGTAAGGTGCAGATTGACGAGGCCAGCCTATCCGAATTTCTATCCAGCGATTACGCCAGAGATGGTTATTTTATGGAGGATAAGGGTCGGGAAGATGTTGTAAATACTCTGTTGAAGCCTTACCGTTCGGGCTGGTTGTTCAACGACCTGGAAGCGCTAATCATCCTGGGCGCAACCTACGACGGCGACGATCCGCTGGTCATCAGGATTAGTCCGGATATAGATGACGGGGTGATGGTTCCTTCCCGGCGGAAGGAAATCATCATCTCTTCTTATGAACTCTCCGATGTGATCATGGGCTACCCCGGCGTACTAAACGGTCGATGGGCCCACGAGATGAATCACGTGGTCGATTTCCAAAACCGCGATTACTACACATTTCGCGGTAGACCGCCCCAGGGAGAAAGCCGCTGTGAGCCGGCCAAATATATGATGGAATACATGTGGTGGGTGCAGCGTTACCCCGGCGACGCTCCCGATTGGGATTGGATGCCAACCGCCAGCGGGTTGGCATTGGCGAGACTGCTATCCGGCGAATATCCAAACAGCGGATGCTAATCAATCTACGTGCCCTTCTCTTTGGGAGATCCCCACAATCACCAAGCAGCAAAACGAACTTGCATATTATTCGTTTCAAAAAGTAAGTAATGATATTAATTCATATGGGAACCTACCCCTCACTGCGTTCGGGGACACGTCGGCAACAAGTGACCTCGTTTAGATTCCCATATAAGCGAATCCACTGACTTACTTCACGCACAGCATCAAATTTACCTCTCGCATTACCTACTACACTTGACACAGTAGTCTCCCAATTGACTTGAGATTCATCTCATATGTAACTCGACACTTGGTCTTCATCCAGTATCAATATAAAAAGGCGTTACAATAGGCGATCAAGATATCCATATTGAGGGTGAGCACAGTTGATAACTTCATAACCAGACAGCCGTAACAAATCGGATAGGTTTTCCAGCACGCCTGACTCATCATAAACGAACAGACGGCAGTATTATTGCTCATGACCTTCGATTCAATTACCCGGAAATCTACGCCTGGGCCGGTTATTCTTTGTTTTCCAGCGGCATAAACACCGACATGTTTGTTCCCTCACCGGGTTGACTTTTCACCTGAACATCACCCCCATGCAGTTGAACCAGGTCAAAGACAATAGCCAATCCCAATCCCATACCCTGCTGCTCCATCCTGTGCCGCTCGATCTGGTGGAAGCGCTCGAATATGGAAGCCTGCACTTCGGGCGCAATCCCAATCCCCTCATCCCGCACCGAGATGAGAACCTGCCCATCCCTGATTTCTGAGTTTACCCAAACTCGACCACCGGTGGGCTTTGAAAACTTGATGGCGTTGTCGATCAGCCGTTTAAAAATGCCTTGGATATAAACCGGGATGCCGTAGACTATCAAATTAAGGGGAACTTCGTTGTTGATGGTGACTTGATTGGCCTCTGCCTGGTCGCCCAATGATTGGATCGCTGCACCTATCTCCACGCTCAGGTCAACACGCTCGCTGAACTGGCCGATTTCCCTCTTGGCTGCGCCGCTGTCGATAGTAATTACCAACATCAAATCCTCAACCAGTTTGATCAACCGGTCGGTGCCTTTGCGCATTCCGCTCAAGAAGTCGCCGATAGTCTCCTTGCTGACATCCTCACCTGCTGCTTCAAACAGGCTCAGATAGCCATATATGTAGGTCAGCGGCGTGCGCAGTTCATGTCCAACCACATTCAAGAAAGAATGCCTGATCTGTTCCACCCCCTCCTGGGCAGCGGCTTCCATCTCGGCTGCTCGTTGAAGACGTAACCTGACCGCGATGAATAAGTCCTCTGGCTCAAAGGGTTTCGTTAAGTAATGATCAGCCCCCAATTGATATCCCCACCGGATATCCTTTTGCTCACCCTTGGCCGACATAAAAATAAATGGGATCAAGGTCCAGGCCGGATTATCGCGAACTGCCTGGAAGAACATGTAGCCGTTCATCTGGGGCATCATAATATCGGCCAGAATCAGATCCGGCGTATGCTGCTGCATGATCCCCAGGGCTTCTATTCCATTACTCGCCGAAAGATAATGGTAGCCCTCAAGGCGTAGTAGATCCGTCACATTTGCCAGAATAGCCGGATCGTCGTCTACCACCAAAATCGTCGCCTGCGACTGGTTCGCCATGTTTTCCTCACAATCATGTTATAGCTCGAGTTGTTTACTATCAGGAACAGGCAGCCATATTGTAAAGGTTGCACCCTGGCCGGGTACACCTTCGCTTTGTACTTCGATCCGGCCATGATGCCGCTCAACGATCTCCTTAGCAATAGCCAAACCCAGTCCCGTGCCCGGTGCGCCGGAACTGCGTCCAGCCTGTCCCCGATAGAAACGTTCGAACAGATGGGGTTGGTCGTCCGGGGTGATACCCGGCCCGGTGTCGCTAACGCTGACCCCCACCCACCGGTCACCATTAAGCTCTTGAGCCTGAGTCCTGACCGTCACCCGACCACCGGCGGGCGTATAGTTGAGGGCGTTGGTAAGCAGGATACTCAACGTCTGCCCAATCAATCCTTCATCGGTTTGAACCTGAGGTAGGTCTGGAACTTCCTCAAATAAGAGGGTTAAGTCGTGGCTCTCGGCCAGAGGGGTGCGGTCGTTGACATATTGAACGGCAAGCGCGTTGAGGTCAACCGGCTGAAGGTTCAATTCCACGCGCCCCTGATCCAGGCGCGACAGGCGCAGCAGGTCTTCGATTAGAGCATCCAACCGGTTGATTTCTCTGCCCAGCCGACCCATATATTTTTCTCGACCCGCAGGATCCATTTCCAGCAATCTATGGCTTAACTTCAGACTGGTGATCGGTGTCCGCAGTTCGTGGGAAACATTCGACACAAAAGCGTCTTTCATGCGTTCCACTTCTTTGAGTGCGCTGATATCTCGCACGCTGCAGACTACCCCCAGGAGGGTGTCACCAACCTGAATGGGAGCCAAGGCTACCCCGGCGTCGAATGTGGTTTCGTCCTGGCGGCGGGCAGTAAGCTCAAGCCGGGTGACAGCATGCTGCTCAATAGCACTTTGCAGTGCATCCTTCATCGTATCAAACTGGTCAGCTATGACCAAGGAGGTGGGCGGCTGCCGATACAGATCGTCAACGTGATGACCAAACACCTCCTTGAAAGCGGGGTTAGCAGCCTCAATTATCCCGTTGGAGTTCAGCAGCAGGATCGGATCAGGATTGTAGTTGAGGATCGTCTCCACCCGCTCTTTCGTCTGTTGTAGTTCGGCTGTGCGTTCCTCAACCGCCTGTTCCAGTATCCCACTGTAAGTCTCCAACTCGCGGTACAGGCGGGCATTTGCCATCGCCACTGCGGCCTGGTTGGCGAAGGCCTGCAAGCGCTGGGCTTGTTCGGCTGTGAACATGTCAGGCTCGGCCCCATCAAGGTTGATGAAGCCAATCACTTCTTCATTCAGGCGGATGGGTGCCCCGGCATACGACCGGATCCAGGGTATGTTTTCGACCCAGAGCGGATCGGTTTTTGTATCGGGGATGGCCACCGGCTCGTTCTTTTCAACCATCCGACTAAGGATAGGCATCTCAGCAATCGTCCAGACGAGCTTTTCCGTGTCCTCTAGCGCACCTCGCCCCTTTTGGCGAACAACACGTGCGACTTCATTCTCGAGCAGCATGATGTTGGCTGAATCGTATGGGGCGACTTGCCCCACATTGTCCAGGATGTGCTCCAACACTTCCTCAAAATCAAGTGTGCTGTTGAGTTTAGCCGCGACGCTGACCAATGCCTCGGCCAGGGTACGCTGCTCGCGCTCGGCTGCCTCAACTGCCATCAACTCGACCAACGCAAGCTGCGTTTGAATAAGCAGGCTCGCATTCTGAATGGCTGCCGCAAGCTCGTCGGCCAGAGTTTCCAGGACGATCACATCATTACTATCGAATGCATCTAATCGATCGCTTTGTACATCAAGTACACCGACGACCTCCCCTCTCCATTTGATTGGCACACTCAACTCGGATAAGATCAACTGCTCCGGGAAAGGATTATAGTAACGTGGATCCTTCCGTACATCTCCGATCAACAGCCGCTGACCATTCCGCGCTACCCAGCCATTGATCCCTTCTTCTAACGTCAGCCGATGATTGAGCGGAAAGAGTTCTGCATACGATCCAGCACGGGCTTTCATCACCAACTCTTCTTGTTCATGTTCGACCAGAAACAATCCGATGTGTGGATAGCCAAAACTCTCCTGGATCAAGCTGGCTGCGTTTGACAATAAGTAATCCAGCGATAGCTCAGCCGTGAGATGCCGGCTGACCTGGTTGAGCAACTCCAACTGGCCGACACGTTGGGTCAGAGCTTCTTCCGCCTGGATGCGATCGGTGATATCCCGTGTGATTCCGACGATACCGATTACCTGTCCCTGGCTGTCCCTGATGGGAGCCTTGGAGGCGGACCCCCAGCGGACCCGGCCATTGGGCCACCTCAACTGCTCGACTTTCCCCAACTGGGCCTGACCCGTTGTAATGATCCGCCGCTCGTCGGCGAAAGTCTCCTGGGCGAATTCTGGTGAATAGAAATCAAGATCGGTCTTACCCAAAGCATCTTCTGGAGCAGCGCATCCCAGCATCTTAGCCTGGGCCAGGTTGATCCGCGTGAATCGGCTTCCTGCATCCTTGAAATAGATGCTATCCGGGATATTGTCCATAAGCGTGTGCATCAGGTCACGCTCGTGCCTGAGCGCTTCCTCGGCTTGTTTGCGTGCGGTGATGTCCATCATGACACCAAAGGCTCTCTGGGATTCTCCTTCCCCATCACGTGAAATTTCCGCCATCTGATAGATATGCCGGATCAAGCCATCTGGGCGGATAATACGAAATTCATAGTCCACCCGATCGACAGTTGCAAGCAGTTCCTGGACTTTTGCCTCGTTCCTATCACGATCATCGGGATGAATCATGATCGCAATGTTGTCATAAGTAAGCTCAAAAGACTTTGGGCTTACTCCAAAAACTCGATATAACTCATCTGACCAAGCTAGTGTATTATCAACAATATCCCAATCCCAACTACCGATATGAGCAATGCTCTGCGCTCGTACCAGATTCTGCTCACTATACCGTAGCGCCTTTTCCACCCGTTTGCGTTCATCAATCTCTTTTACCAGTTGTTCGTTTGTTTGTGTCAATTCCTTTGTCCGTGCCTGAACCAGGTCTTCAAGTTGTTCCTGGTAGGTTTTTAATTCTTCTTCGACCCGCTTGTGTTCAGTAATGTCACGAAAGACAATCAGTCGTCCTGTCAGGCGTCCTTGTCGGTCATATAGAGGTGAGATACTTAAATCCAGGTGGCGTTTTCCTTCTTCTGTGACTGCCGTAATCTCTGTATGAGTTTCTGTGATACTTTGATATTGTTCGATCAGAGCGGGCCAGTCTGACAATATCAGCTCGGCTGGCTGACCGATTACTTCCCTGGCTGGTTGGCCGATTACTCCCTGGGCAGCAGGGTTGAGATCAACCAGGTGATTTTTAGCGTTGAGTACCATTACTGCATCGCTCATACTCTCAATGACCGCATCACGGGCCACCGGCACGATGTCTAACAGGCGATAATAAAAAAGCCCCCATCCACCCGATAAACCGGTCAGGGTGAAAGCAAAAGGCGTCAGGTCGAGGTGTGAGAAAGACAGACCGGTCATATAGATCAGGTTTCCCAACCAGGGAGCAAGGGAACCGATTAATAACACTGCGAACTGCCTACGGTATAGACCTGATGAACGGAAAAATGAGCGGATGAGCAAGAGGATGCTGAGCAAGAGCAGAATATAGGCATAGATAACATTCACCCAATACCATGGACCTCGAGAGAAGTCCATCCAAACGAACCCGCCATCGGTATTGAGTGTGATATCCATCCAGATCAGTTTGTGGAACTCGTTCGTCCAAACCAATAATTGGGTAAGAACGGGTACGATAAATAAGAAAGTCAGATTGCGGCGAGTCAGCCACTTTGATCGGTCAGTACAGGCCAGCACGAGTGTTAGCCACAGTACAGGGGCAGCGGTGATGCCAACATACTGGACTTTGGCCCAAAAGACGATGACAGGCAAATCGATACTGAGAAGTTCAAAGGTATATCCCAACGACCACCAAGCCAGAGATAGCATGAGCAAAGTGAACCAGACAGCACCAGGAGCAGGGCGGCGGCGATCTCCCAATAGGGCAAGCAGTGCCGATGTGATTGCAGCAACAAAAGCTAATAATGCGAAGGGCGTATATTGCAGGTGCATCGTCCCCTCCAAAACAGAGGATTTGAGACGAGATATAAATTGGTAGATCATGCCTCAAATCGACGTAAGATATATCAACATCGTTCTAATGAGATTACTATTTTGTTAACCGAGCAGCCTATCTATCCAATCTACCTATTCTATTTATTCTGTTGCCACAGACAGTAAATTGATAGGTAACGAAACTACAACTATATCTCTTTCTCCTATTATATGTATTGTTTTATATCTCCGACATCGGTAAAAGTGTAGAAGTAAGCGCGAAGTCCATCACTGGTGAAAGCCGGTATACACCCTTCAGCTAAGCGCAGCTTGAGGTCATGGATGAAGTGGTAGGCATCATCATTGATCCGTCCGCCAAGATGAATACCGGGAATGATCTTGGTTACGGGCTCGACAGCCACAACCAGCTCTTTCGCTTGTTGCCTGCCACGGGGGCAAAGAGTTCATCGATTTGCAGATAGCTGGGTGAGAGCTGCACAAACAGCAGTGAGTGCAAGTGGTCACTGTGGATGCCAGCTCTTGTCAACCAGCGGCTGAGGGTGGCATCCACATGCCCGGTGAACCGGACCAACACAGAGAGAGATATCCATGCCTTCGGCGAGCAGCCACAAGCACACCTCGATCCGATCAGGCTGGGTTTTCAGATGATAGAGCGGTGTGTTGCGCCGCGTGCTGAAGCTGGTTTGACAACACTGACACTTGAAGGTCTGAATATCCTTCCGTTTGCCGCGTTTGCTATTACCCACCAGCGCGTGGACTGATTCATCGGTGATACCGAAGTAGCGACACTGTGGATTGGGACAGGCATGCCCCTCTGTCTTGATGCGTTTCCTTCGCCCTCGGCTGCTTTTGCACTCACCCCAGGGCTTCACATCGCGTTTGATGGGCCGGATGGCCAATTGCAATCCTGATCGGCAAGCTGGACAATCTTTGGGTGACTTCGCCTTCCATGTACGGGGAACGCGGACCACCTTTTGGGCTGCTTTCCACAGTTTCTTCAACCGTTCCTGATGTTGCTGCCACAACAAGTAGCCAATAAGACCAACCAGACAAACTACTATACAATGTTCAATGAGAATGATGAGAGACACTGATCAGACCTTGAAAGGGAAGTTAGCGAATTACAAAGGTCTGGATTCTAGCTTTTCAGTCCACTTGGGCAACCTTTGACCGATAGCGAATTATCTGTCACTTTTCGATAAAGTACCTCTGGAGATCAACACCTATGACGAATAAAGGGCAAAACGTATTGGAAGAAAGCACAAACACTCGGTCATATAAACCTCTTCAGGCAGTAGTAGCCAGGTTGGCTCTTGTTGTGGGCGGTCTACTTATGGGAGTGCTTTTCACTGAAGTCAGTCTGCGTATTATAGAACAATATAACGTAAAAACGCGCGAGAAGTTTGCACTGCAATATCAGATGATTCCAGACCCAGAATTAGGCTTCCGCATTCCACCAAATGCTGGCGGGCATGATGCCCATGGTTTTCGTAATGTCACTGTACCGGATCATGCTGATATTATTGCCATTGGCGATTCTCACACATGGGGGCAAAATGCTCCACGCTCACAAGCCTGGCCGCAGCAGGTGGAGTCTCTATCAGGGCATAGTATTTACAATCTTGGTATTGGTGGCTATGGCCCTGTTCAATATTGGCAGTTGACAGATGATGCGATAGCTTTCTCCCCGACGACTATTGTCATTGCTATTTACCTCGGAAATGACATCTGGGATGCCTATTCAATGGTCTATACAAATGATCTCTATTCTGATTTCCGTAACTCGGATATAGAAATGACAATAGAAGAGGATACTATTTCCTCAGAATCCCAATATCAGTGGGATAATATGGAAGAAACTACAGCCATGTACAAATCACGTCGGATACCTAATACCGTCAAGGGCGCGTGGCTACTTGATATTTCTATCCTTGCGCGGCAATTATATGAGGCTGAACTGTGGTTTGATGCTTATGAAAATTGGGCTGTCCAGAACCCACATCAAGGGGCTGTCTATGAAACAGATGAAGTTCGTACCGTGTTGACCTACGGTTATCGTTCGCTGGCGATAGATCTTGACGAGCCTCAAATTGCAGAAGGCTTGAGCATTACACAAGACATCATCCTCCGAATTCAGGAGAAGACACAGGAGGAAGAGATTGAGTTACTTATCGTCTTCATCCCGACCAAAGAAGCGGTGTATGCAAATGCAATGGAAGCACAATATGGTGATCTGGATGATGTCTATACGCAACTTATAGTACAGGAAACGAAAGTCCGTGAAGAATTACTTCAATTATGTACAGAGCATGACATCAACTGCCTTGACGTACTCCCTGCAATGCAAGAAGCTGTCGAAAACCACGAGCAATTATATCGAGAGCATCCTGATGGTCACCCCGTCGCCAATGGATATCGTATTATTGCAAAGGCAATCAATGAAAGGCTTGAAAATTAAACAGGAGGAGCCTGGTTCAGTTGATCAAAGCCCGGTCTGGAAAATGACTATCAAGCATCTTGTTGACCGGGCTGATAGAGGTGTAAAGTAAATCGTCAGTTTTTACAAGATAAACAACACTCCGAAGAAGTGTAGCACGCTGCCTGCCAGCACAAAGCCGTGCCAGATGGCATGACTGTAAGCCATTTTACGCCAGCGATAAAACAAAATTCCTGTCGTATAAAGCACACCACCAATCAGCACCAGCAGCAGGGTATTCAAGTCAAAGGTACGGATCACCCGTCCACTAATAATCACAATCAGCCAGCCCATGACAACATACAATAGAACCGATGGATTCTGAAAACGTGAGGTCAGGCCAAGCTTCAGCACCATACCGATCAGGGTCAGCCCCCACAGAATACCAAACACCACCCACCCAATCGGGCTTCTCAGTTCGGTTAAAAGAAATGGGGTATACGTTCCCGCGATCAACACGTAAATCGCGGAATGATCCAGCCGCTGCAAAATGGGACTGATCGGTTTGTGTGCCAGGCTGTGATACAGGGTTGATGAGAGGTAGAGAAAGATCAACGACGCGCCGAAAATCGAAAAGCTGACAATGTGCCAGGTCGTCCCCAGCCTGACCGCGCGGGTGATCAAAAATATCAATCCGACAATGCTCAAGGCCACCCCAATACCATGTGTGGCGCTGTTGGCGATGACTTCGCCTTTTGAAAATTTCTGTAAACGAGTATCGGTTTTGTAGGGCATCAGGTCTCCATGCTTATATGATGTCTATGTGATCATCAGAATTCTTATTGGTCTATTCTGTAGTACGCATTTGTAGCAAAAAGGTCGTCTTCGTATGGTTCTAAGTGCTTTATCCGGTAAATAAGACAAATACCATGTAGGTAAAATTGAGTTAAAAATCTGCGTAATCTGCGGGTAAATTGTTTTTAACCCATTTACCGAACAGGGCACTAAGCTAAACCTGATTTCAATACGGTTATTATAAAGTCAACATCAGAGTTCTTGAGCATGGGGTATGAGGGCAAACGAAGCAGATGGCGCGATGCATATTCGGCCTGACCACAAATTGCGTGGTAGGCGGCAAATTGTTCCAGAGAGGCGCAGTTATAGTATTCATGAGGGCTTGAGCCTATGTTATATCTTTTCAGATGGTCTGACATTTTTTCGGGGTGTTCTGCATAAAGCCCGAAATACAAAAAGTTTGATTGACCATGTTTGTTCTCATTTAGAAAAGTAACCTGTTCGCTATCAGCAAGCCCTGATTTCACTGTAGTTACAATGTGTTCTCTTGTTGTGTTATTGACTGCAATGCGCTCTAGCTGGCGTCTATGCATTTCCAGCATGAAGGGCTTGAATGGAGAACGTTCATTCACTTCGAACCGATAATCGGGATTATCCCTCGATGGATCAAAAACGGCTTTCAACTGACTCAGGTTTAATCTTTCCGTCATCTCTAATATAAGACGTAACGTCCAGTAAAAACCTGGCTTCATCAACAGGGAAGTGAGGAAACGTCCGAATGTATCCACTGTACTGGACAACCAGGGGACTTGATGGTCAGGAGGAGAAAAATTATCAGCCAGCTTGTTTGATAAGACCAGTATTCCACCACCAAAAGAGTTAACAGCTTTTTGAATACCGAAGCTAAAAAGCGCTCCATCACCGAACAGGCCCACCTGCCGCCCCTCACAAAATGAGCCAACTGCATGGGCGCAGTCTTCAAA
Organism: Anaerolineae bacterium; assembly: GCA_050288085.1. GTDB lineage: Bacteria > Chloroflexota > Anaerolineae > Aggregatilineales > UBA3940 > JBNKDD01. Next base: position 5,358 of record JBNKDD010000003.1, on the reverse strand, counting down.
CAGCAAAAGGTCATGCTGTTCACATGTCTGTTGAATTCGGGGCATATCCGCCGGATTGCCAAACATATGGGTGACAATCACCAACCGGCTCCGATCGGTGATCTTACGGGCCAGATCGTCGGAATCCATACACAGTGTATCCGGCTCGATATCTACAAAGACCGGTTTCAAGCCCCGCTGAATCACCAGCCGCACGATGATATAAAAATTGTAAGCCGCTACCAGGACTTCATCGCCCGGTTGGGAATCAAGCATTTCCAGAAAATACCATAAAGCATGGCGACCGGTAGGCGTAGGGATGAGCGTGCGATCAGGTAGTAGTTCACCCCACACCCGGTGAATATCCAGAGCGGCATGTTTTTTCCTGTTTAGTACGCCGCCAATGTAAGGTATGAAATCACCCGCTGTCAATGACGGGGTATGTTTGGGAATCATCCTCATGGTTTCATTTTCAGCCGGTTCGACAAATCCGATTGCACACAGTTATCAGGATCATATCGAGCCACAATATCCCGCCATTGATCGGCGTTTTTGAACAGCCGGTTAAACTGATCCGGCAGCAGACATGAGTCTTTGGCAAGGTATATTCGCCCGCCAAGATCGATAATCTTCTCTGTAAACTCCTGAAAAAAAGTGATGACTTTCGGTTCATAATGAGCCATGATACCGATGGTGTATCCGGCTGTGGGAAATGATAATAATCCGGCATCCGGCTTATCCCCGAATCTCTTCATATTGAAGACATAGTCGGCAAATAAATCCTTTGCTTCACCCTGATGAATAAGCAGGTCATAGACCGTTCGAATATGCTCCGACGAGACGGCAAACTGATACTCAAGTACTCCACCTAACAGCTTATTGTATTGTTTAAAGCGTTGATGTATCCCTATAAAGTTAAATTCCCATGGGTGAATCGTCTTGGGTTTGAAATTGTAACTCCAGCGCACCATCTTGCCGCCAAGTGATACAAGAAACGGTACAGTAAACTTGATTCGTGGAACAGGAAAATCAATAGGGGTCCCGGGTAGTGTACAGTTACCTTCCGCTGGGGTAATGTAAGAGAAAAAATGCTGGTGAGGCACCTCTCGTGTTCCCCATTCAGTATAATACTCGGCATCACTGTCGATCTCCTCAAAACAGGCGATACCTTCATCAAAAGAATTGATGATTTTATATTGTCTTAATACGGCTGAACGTCGTTGCGAGACAAGCTTCAAAGCCACCGTCTTGATATAGCCTGTCAGCCCCATCCCGCCAATGGTGGCAGCAAACAAATCGGCATGTGCTTCCGGGCTACAGGTTATTACTTCTCCATTCCCGCAGACGATCTCCATCGAGTGAACATGGTGACCAAACGCACCATCTTTCCGGTGATTCTTGCCATGAATATCTGAGGCAATTGCGCCACCAACTGTTACCCATTGAGAACCACCGTACATTCTGAATGAATAGTCAGTATCTTCGAGGTAACGATGCACCTGGCCGAGTGTCACGCCCCCTTCACAGAGCAATAGATTGTGCTCTTCATCCAGATGGAGTATCCGGTTCTGGTGCTCAGAGGTGATGGTGAAACCATCGGTCAGGTATGCTGAATCGCCGAAACTGCTGCCGCTCCCTCTCGGTATGAAGGGTTTACTGGCAAGAGGGATGTTGCCCTCAGTGGGAAAAGGTTTAAGTCTTGTTGTTGTTGGTAGTATATTTGACCAACTGGCAATATGAACGGGTTTCATTATGATTCAAATCCGTAGTGTTTTAAGTAATCAAAGCGATTCAACTGCTGTGTGACCATAGTTATATTGTCGGCAGTCCAGGAGGAAAGGTGTCGGCTTTTATGAGGTGACGGATTGACGATGGATGTACAGGCATCCACATAATCGCTATCAGGCTCAATATCCAGAAAGCGGCATAAGCCTGCTATCCCCTGCCGGGGATTTTCCAGAAATGTTTCATGATACACATCAATGAGTTCTGTGTCGGGCAGAGTATCCCTCACCTGTGATACCGTCTCACACAACTTGAAGTATCGTCGCGCTGTATAGTCAATACTTCGTTTAGTCCGTCTGGCCCAGCTTGTGATGTTATCAAATGGATTCCTTACAACATGTACAAACCTGACTTTTAAGGGCAATTCCCGGAGCCGGTCAAGAAGTTCGGGAGTCTTTCGCAGGCACTCAGTTGTCCCCCTTCCCTCCTGATCTCCGATGACCAGCAGGGTTGCATATTTTCCCTGCCATTGACCGTCCACCGCATATTGATACCGCGTCAAGTGCCGATCATTCCGGGCAAACCGGTTTGAATTTCGTAGCATCAAGGCTGAAACCTCATCAACGGATAGCCCTGCTTGCAGATGTTCAAGCGCATTCAATCTATGTCCGATCACAGCGTTAGGATGAGCGTCTATAATCGAACTGATCAGGCTATGACCGCTGCGTGGGTAACCAATAAATATGCACCATGTATGAAGGTTGTTGAAGATGTCTTGTGAATAAGGTCTGGCGAACTGCTTATCCATCCACGTTGTGATAATAAGCTGCCCGGTGAGTAGAAGTTCCCCAATATCCGCCGTGAGTTCATGAATGTTAATTTGAGCGTCCTTCAGTAAATTTGATTGTATGGCATGCCAGTATTATATAATCGATGTACAGGTTGCCCAAGCATATTGTGTTAACCTACAACTATTCAGGCGATGCAGCAGATTTCAGATCGCCGGGATGAGTTGCATAATATCGTCAATTGGGTATCTCTATATTATTTACTTTGCCGCTCGATTCTCTGAATGACGATAAAATGTCACTTTCAACAAATGTCCAACTAACAATCATCATCGTAAACTATAATTCATGGGAGTGGATAACCCATTGCATCACTACCCTCATGCTCGAAAAGTTAGATATATCATATGAAATCCTGATTGTTGATAATGCATCGGACGCTCAACCAGAACAGTATCACCAACTGGATTCTCGAACAATCAGAAACATCTATTTGCCTGACAATGTTGGCTTTGCAAAAGCGGTTAACATCGGACTGAAAAACTCTCAATCAGAGTATGTCCTTCTATTAAATCCAGATGTAGAAATCACATCTGAATCTCTGACTACGCTTCTCGATCATTTAAAAAGTAATTCAGAATTAGCGATTATTGGCCCTAAACTGATCGACAGGAACGGAAATTTGGACGCAGCCTGTCGCCGGCTTTTTCCCCGGTATGTTGATATCTGGTATATCATGTTGGGCTTCCACCTGATGTTTCCTGATTCCAGAGAATTTGGGCGCTTTAATCTGAGTTATATGGATCCTGATGAGATGGCATATGTTGATATGGTCAGTGGTGCGAGTCTTTTAGCGAAACGAGAAGCTATTAATGAGGTTGGGCTGATGGATGAACAATTCTTTTTATTTGGAGAAGATATTGATTGGTGTTACCGGTTTCGGCTTAAGGGATGGTTGGTATGCTACTTTCCAGAGGTGGTTGCCACCCATGTAAAACATACCAGTATGAAACATGCCGGATGGCGACCGGCGATTGAGTTTTATCGCGCCATTGCTATTTTATACTACAAGTATATTTATCCTGAGATTCCATTTTTATACCATGTTGCTGCCGCTGCGATGTTCTGGATAAATGGAAGTATTGGCGTGTTTGAAAGGCGTATCCGTTTTCTGATATCAACTTCCACACCTGATCAGACGACTTAATGACAGTATCAAGTTGGTCGGCGTAACAGTCCTGACTATCTGGTGATTTCGCGGTCGGGTTGCCCTATAGCTGAGAACGAACGCAGCAGATACCAGATACCTCCGAGTAGGCCTGTGCCGGAGTTAATACCATACAATCCCAGCCCGAAGAGTACACCCGCAGCTTCCGGCACACCCACCTGTGACAACAAATATGCATATACGTTCTCCCGTACGCCTAAACCTTGCATGGATGGCAGCACCAGTGACAGGACACCCAGTGGAAGAAAAATCGCATATTGCGAGTAGGTCACGGGTAATTGAAAACTCAAGCCAACCAGATAATCCACAAGCGCAATCAACACATAATGGGTGGCTGAGATAAATAAACTCACCAGAATAGTTGAATTTCTCAGCGTTACAATGCCCGTTAGCACATTCTCAAAAGTGTTGCGTCCTGGTAAGCGTTGAGGCCACCACTGATGCAAAACAGTCAACCATTGCCGGTTGAAAAGTGCGGCCAGCATCACGAAGCTAAACAACACCAATCCGATAATTCCGACAATGGCGGTTGTTGGCACATCATTCAGGCTGAAGGGTAGGATACATAATGCAGAGATAGGCATGACAATCATACCCAGCATCCGATCCAGAACAGTCAATCCTCCCAGCATTCCGCGCGCGGATCGATCGAATTGTTCGACTTCAACAACTCGTACGATATCCACCCCCAGTGAGGTTGGTATGAACAGGCTGAAGAATTTAGCAACATAGTTCATACTCACCAGTCGAAAAAAGGGAATTCGATAATCCGTATCTCGTAGCAGCACAGCCCAGCGCCCAGTACGTTGTACCATACCTACCTGAAAGACAACAAACGCCATGATCAGGGGAAGCAGTTGAATATCCTGAATGATATCAACCAGTTGATCTAAATGAATACGGCTGAATGCCCATATAAGCAGGCCAGCGCTGAGGCCAATTTTCAGAACCGTAAAAGGCAGGTTGTTTTTCTTTGATGTCATCATCCAGATGGTAGGTTGATTTTTCCCTGGGATCTTATGGTTCGTGTTCAAATAATTGGCATCGTCGGGTGATCGGTATAATATAAGGTTCTTTCAGACTAGGTTCGTCAGGATGTTGGCGGCATCCTCAGTGATGGTATAACACCACATATGTGCCAGTAGATTCACCTGTTGTGCCGTTAATTGTATGACCCCAAGAACCCCTTCCTCGCTTGTATTCTGTCCAATAGTCTTGAAGTTGGAAAATCTCTCCATAGATAATCTAATCTTTTATCGGGAGTTTAAGAGTGCGTATTTTGTTAATGGTCATCTGCTGGATGTTCAAATGGTTTGACGTCAGGATGATCGCGGTAGTACCCACGATGCTTATCTGGCAGAAGATTCGCCAGTGCCAGCATGATTTGTTCAGTATAAATCTCAAGCTGTTCTTTGTTGGCCCGTCCTTCAGGTAAGTTGAAAGGTTTTCCGTAGCTGACAAAGAACTCTGGGCGCTGAAACTTCTTCCATTGTTCAACCGCATCAACCGTTCCCCAGACGACAACGGGTAGAATGGGCACATTTGCCTTCGTTGCCATATAGGCAACACCGGTTTTTCCTTTTTGCAATCCCCCATCCCGGCTGCGCGTTCCCTCAATTGCCACGATCAACATATGTT
>JBNKDD010000002.1:0-66226 GCA_050288085.1 Anaerolineae bacterium | reverse complement strand
CCCCGTAAGTTGGATGAACACATCTTCTAGGGTGTTCTCCCGGATACGGACTTCGCCGGGCTGTACACCGACCGTCTCTAACTTATCCAGGATAGCCGTCAATGAACCAACTGCATTGAGCGCCCGCACGGTCAGGAGCTTATCATCCAACTGGATTTCGCTGACCAAATCGGCGAACGCGGCCTGTAATGTCGTACCGTTGTTGGGTGATTCGCTCAGGCCGATCTCGACTACATCCCCTTCGCCCACCCGCTGTTTGAGCGATTGGGGCGTATCGAGCACCAATAATTCCCCGTGATCGATGATCGCGACCCGGTCGGCCAGACGCTCTGCCTCGTCCATGTTATGGGTGGTCAGGATGACGGTTTTCTGGTTAGCCATCGATTGGATGTACTCGCGTACTTTGACCCGACTTTGCGGATCAAGCCCGGCTTCCGGCTCATCCAGTACGATGATCTCCGGGTCATGCACCAGGGCCATCGCCAGATTAAGCCGCCGCTGCATACCACCCGATAAGGTTCGGGCCTGTTTATTGCGCTTGTCGAGCAGGCCAAGATCATCAAGTAACTGCTCTCCGCGACGTTTTGACTCCCGGCCTGCTAAACCGTACATCTGGCCGATGAATTGTAACTGCTCAAGGCAGGTCAGCCTTTCCCACAATACAATATCCTGTGGGCAGACTCCGACCCGTGCCCGCACGTCGGCGGAACTGTTGTCGATCCGCTCCCCCCGGACGGTGACCGTTCCCGCATCCGGTTTGAGCAAACCGCACATCATGTTGATCGAGGTGGTTTTACCTGCCCCGTTTGGCCCCAGGAAACCGAATACCTCGCCTTCGTGAACTTCTAATGTCAGGTTGTTGACGGCGACCAGATCGCCATAGCGCTTGGTCAGGCCTTCCGTTTTAAGCACCACAGTGTGCATCGTTCTCTCCGTTATTCTTTTCGCATCTTCAAACGCCGGTACAGGATCACTCCGGCTGCCAGGATCAATATCGACAGGATGGTCATACCGCCCAATTCATAGCTAATATCCCTGATCCCCTCACCGAAGATCAGGACACGCCGCATGGCCTCGGTTGCGTGGGTGGTTGGGAGCAAGTCGTAGATTTCGATCTCCTGCCCCGCGATGGTGGTCAGAACGGCTTTCGGCATAGGGAACAGAGCCCCGGAAAGAAAGACCAGGGGAACCATTGCGCCTGATCCGAGGTTAGCGGCATCGCCATCGTTGCGGGCGAAACAGGCGACAATCAGCCCGGTTCCAATCGCTGATAGGGTTAGCATCAACCCGATCCCGATTGCTAATAATAATGATCCATTACTACGGAATCCCAGGGCGACGGCTGAACCATAGGTCAGCGGGATGACCACCGCAGCCACAATCATCAGGGCGAGGGTGACACCGATCAGTAAATCGGCTGAACCGGCGCGGGTTAATCTCAGGCGGCGGAGCGTGCCGCTGACATTCTCCCGAACCATGATCTGGGCGGTGGCGATGATCAGGAACATGATGGCAAATACAATGATGCCCCCCACCCCAAAGTCAAAGTCCGACATGGTGCCCGTGCCGGGTAGGAAATCGTAAGTGATAGACAGCTTAATGTCCTGCCCGGTTATCTCGCGGTCGAACTGGCGCACGATCTCGTCGAGGAAACTGCGGGCAAAGACAAAGTCCCCTGAGTTGGGATCGCCGACCAACTTGAGTGTCGTGTCCTCCGTTGCAATGCGCTCCGTGAAATCGGGTGGGATGATGATCAGGAGGGCGGTTTTGTGCTCACGCAGGGTTATCTCGGCGGTACGGCGATCCGCCGCCGCTTTGACGTTAAATATGGGCTGCCCCTGGAATTCGGCAGCCTGGATTGTATCGACCAGATCATCTCCCGCCTGCCACTGCCTTCCATCCAGTGATGCGCCCTGATCCTCGTTGATCACCAGCACGGTCAGATAGGTTGCCAACCCCTGATCGGTTTGCCCGAATGCAATGTAGTAGAAACCGATCAAGGCGATTGGAAAGCCGATCAGCAATCCCAATAAGAGCGGCTCCCTGATCAATTCCAATAGTGTTTTACGTGCGATGCTTAGTATTTTCACGTTCCTATTCCATTCAGAATAAAGTCCAGAAGTGCGGCCATCATGCGCTCCGGTGCGATCTCATCGCTGCTTACCTGGAAATAGGTGTTCAGGTAGGGCAGCAGTTGGCTGTCGCCGACGGCGATCATCAGGGCATGAATTAACCGGGTGGAGGCATCCAGGTCAACGTCGCTGCGAATTTCGCCCCGCTCGGCAGCCTGGGCAAGAATCTCGTGCACCATCTCCCGCATGGTATCGGCCACCGGGCGAACCAGGCGTTCTTGTAAAGCGGGATCACCCTGGTAAGCTGCTTTCATAAAAAACTGTATCAAGCCAACCTGGGTCTGGCTCCATTCCACGCCGCCGGTTAGATAAGCCTCCAACGCATCCCGGAGCGGCATGGCTGCCAACATGGAGCGATAGCGGTCAAATTCGTCTACGATGTACCGGGTACATAACTCGATAGTAAATTCCAGCAGGCCATCCCGGTTTGAAAAGTAGGTATAAAGTGAACCAACTGAAACGTCGGCCCGTTTGGCAACCTGCTTGATATTCAATGCAGTTGGCCCTTTTTCAATAGCCTCATCCAGGATTGCCGCGAGTATTACTTGCTGGCGGTTTGGATCGAGCCGCCTGAATGTGCGGGTTACGCGCCCTTCTTGTTCCAACTGAAGAATGTGGATATGTATCTGTGTCCAATCGGATAAATTCATTTATTGTGAACCTCTTAAATATATTATATGAACCTATGGTTCAAGGTGCAAGTAGAGGTAAAAGATAGTTATAGAATTCACAATCTTTGTATGACAAATTACCATCCGAGTCGTGACGACCGGTACTGCAAATTCACCTGACAATACTCTAGACTTATTTACTAGACGACCCTTTTTGTTTTTGACAAAGAAAAACGTGCGTTTTCTGCTGACAGCCAGTAATTCCTCAAACATCACCCTTTTACAACCTAGTAGCCATGCATCCTATGGCAAGGCAGTCTCGCACGAGTTGTGTTTTTTTTGACCTATAGAACTAGAAAAGGTAGGTGAAAATGGAGACTCTAAGTCTAGACCTCCCAACTATGTATGGCGATCACCATGTACTTGAAGTTCGCCGTATTCTATTAGAGATAGCCGGCGTTGAGGATGTGTATGCCAGCAGCAGCTTTCATGCAGCCGAGATCACTTACGATCCGGCTCAGGTCAGTGAAGATGCGATCAAGGCTAAACTTGATGAGGCAGGCTATCTCGGTGAATTTTTGATGGATGTTGAAACCGGGACACCTGTCAATGAGCTAAATGGCGAGAAGGCCTTCTTCCGCCATAGTGCTGCTTATGAGCACACCGGCAACGTCGTGAGTTTCGCACATAGTGTTGCCTTTGCCGGGCGTCCGCTGTGGCCGTGCCCTGGCATGGGACCTGTTCAAACGATAGACGATTAGGGGTTTTTCCGACCACAGGAGATTCATCATTATGGCAAAGAAACGAACACCACAAGAGCAAAGTGTTGACCCGGCAGCACAGGAGATGCTGATCCGCGCGGACGAGTTAGGCATTGGTACCGCATTCAGCCGGGCCGATGATATGGCCCCGTGCAATATCGGATCGGCGGGTATGTGCTGTAAGTTATGTGGGATGGGCCCCTGCCGTCTGACCAAGGATGGCTCAACCGGTATCTGCGGGGCAACGATTGACACGATCCAGGCCCGTAACCTGATCCGCTCCATTGCTGCCGGTGCGTCGGCTCACTCCGACCACGGGCGTGATATGGCCTTTACACTTAAGGCTGTTGCTAACGGCGAGGCCGAGGGCTACATGATCCGCGATGTTGCCAAGCTGCGTACGGTTGCATCCTATTACGATATCCCGATTGAAGGACGCTCTCCTGAGGAGATCGCTAACGATCTGGCTGACCTGTACATTGCACAGTTTGGGCAGCAGCGCGGCACGCTTGTCCCGGTTACCCGTGCACCAGAAAAACGCCAGAAGCTGTGGGAAGAGCTTGGTGTGATTCCGCGTGGGATAGATCGTGAAGTGGTTGAAGCGCTGCACCGCACCCATATCGGCGATGACCAGGAAGCCGAGCATATCCTGCACCACGCCGTTCGCGCATCACTGAGTGATGGGTGGGGCGGAAGCCTGATTGCAACCGACATTTCAGACATCCTGTTTGGCACACCGGCCCCGATCCTGGGGCAGGCCAACCTGGGCGTTTTGAAAGACAATATGGTCAACGTAGTAGTGCATGGTCACGAGCCAACCCTCAGCCAGATGATCGTGGCGGCCTCACAGGACCCGGAGATTATCGAGTATGCCAGAGCTGCCGGATCAGATGGCGTTAACCTGTCCGGTATTTGCTGCACGGCGAACGAAATCCTGATGCGTCAGGGTATCCCGGCTGCTGGAAACTTCTTACAGCAAGAACTCGCTATCTTGACTGGTGCGGTTGACGCGATGGTCGTTGACGTGCAATGCATTATGCAAGCACTGGTTGGCCTGGCCGAGAACTTCCACACGAAGATCATCACCACCTCGCCGAAGGTCAAAATTAAGGGCGCGACTCACATCGAGTTTGATGAGCACAAGGCCCTGACCATTGCCAAGGAGATTCTGAAAGAGGCCATCGACAACTACAAGAATCGCGGCGAAACCCAGATCCCCGATTACCGGACCGACTTGATCCCCGGCTTCTCACATGAATACATTAACTACATGCTGGGTGGTTCATATCGTGCATCATTCCGTCCTTTGAATGATGCGGTGATGTCCGGGCGTATTCGTGGCGTGGCGGCGATTGTCGGCTGCACCAACCCCCGAATCCAGCATGATGCCTATCACACCTATATCACCCAGGAACTGCTCAAGCAGGACGTGCTGGTAGTCGAAACTGGCTGCAGCGCCATTGCTACTGCTAAGATGGGCTTCCTGTTGGGCGAGGCCGGGTTGGATAAGGTTGGACCTGGTCTGCGTGAAATTTGTGAGACGGTTGGTATCCCGCCGGTGCTGCATATGGGCTCTTGTGTAGACAACACCCGTATCCTGACGGTGTTGACTCAGGTGGTCGAAGAGGGTGGTCTGGGAGATGATATCGATCAGGTGCCTGCTGTTGGTCTGGCTCCTGAGTGGATGAGCGAAAAAGCGCTGTCGATTGCTACTTACTGCGTGGCCTCCGGTGCTTACGTGATCATGAGCGGATCGAACCCGGTTGGCGGTATGCCGGATCGGGTGTCAAACAGCACCCTTGTTGAACAGTATATTAGCGAGGGTTGGGAAGAACTCTACGGTGGTAAGTTAGAGTTCATCAACGATCCCGATGAAGTGATCCGTGCTACACTCGAACATATCGATAAGAAGCGGGCCGCGCTGGGTCTGCCGGAGTACGACCCGAATCGCTACGGTCGAAGCGGCGATGCCCGGATGTTAGAACTTGAAGAAATGTCCCTGGCCGACAAGCGTGAAGCTCTGTACGGCGAGCCGGGTAAATAGGGAGGAACCATTACATGTCACGATATATTGCTACGAGGGCCATTCGCGGGGCGAGTGCCCTTGTCACGGAAGCAGAAGTCATGCTGGAGAAAGCCCTGGCAGAAAAGGGGCCTGATACACCGGTTTCATTCCCTAACACGGCTTACTATCTGCCGTTGATCCTGGGCATGACCGGAATCGAGGTGGAAACGCTGGAACAGCTCAAGCCGGTGCTGGCTCATGCCCGCGAACTGCTGCACCCGATTCCCTCGATCCACAATTGGACGCCTTACCTCGGCGAGACACTCGACAGCGGTATGGCGACTCTCATTGCTGCGGAAGCCATCGAGGCTGTTCGCTTTGTGTACGGCTTGCAGCCAGAGCCCTATCCCGGCTTTGAGTTGGCCGGTGGAACCTCATACGGTGGTAATGGCGATGGCCCGGCTGGTCACCTGAACGGCCCAATTGATGACATCCAACTCCGTTCATGGGGTATCCAGTTGGTGGACGGGCGTATGCCCGGCTTCGCGGCGATTGTCGGTGCGGCCAAGTCAAACGAGGTGGCCGTACAGATCGTGCGTGAGCTTCAACGCCGTAACATCCTGACCTTCCTGTCGGGCAATGTTAACGGGCGGAGTATCATCCACCAGTTGCAAGAAGAGGGCGTTGAACTGGGTTATGACACCTATACTGTCCCCTTCGGCACTGACACACTGAGCGCTATCTATGCACTGGGGTTTGCTACCCGGTCGGCACTGACCTTCGGCGGCCTCAAGCCTGCGATGGCCCGCGAAATCCTGCTGTACAACCGGGAGCGTGTGTTCGCCTTCGTGCTGGCACTGGGTGAGGTCGATGATTTGAAATACGCGGCAGCCGCCGGGGCCATCAACTTTGGCTTCCCGGTGATCGCCGATACGGTTATCCCCGAAATCCTGCCCACCGGTGTGACGACCTATGAACATGTGGTCAGCATGCCCTTCAACGAGATCGACGGGGCAGATGATCTTGAACGTGCCGAGCGGCTGGTGCAGAAGTGCATCGAAGTGCGTGGCGTCAAGGTTAAAGTCGCCGATGTGCCAGTTCCGGTTCCCTACGGCTCCGCTTTCGAGGGCGAGGTTGTCCGCCGGGCAGACATGCGCGTCGAGTTTGGCGGTAAGCACTCCCGGTGCTTCGAGTACCTGCGGATGGCGGGCCTGGATGATGTCACCGATGGCAAAGTTGAGGTGGTTGGCCCAGGCTTTGACGAGCTTGATGTACAGGGCTCGATGGACATGGGTATTGTCATCGAGGTGGCCGGACGGCAAATGCAGGAAGACTTTGAACCGGTGCTTGAGCGCCAGGTTCACTACTTCGTTAATGGTGCTTCTGGTATCCAGCACATCGGGCAGCGTGATATCACCTGGATTCGTGTCTCGACGGCGGCAGCGGATAAAGGCTTCAATCTGGAGCACTTTGGCAAGATATTGCACGCCCGCTTCCACGCCGATTTCGGCGCGATTGTCGATAAGGTGCAGGTCACGATCTACACCGATCCAGACAAGCTCGAAGAGTGGTTGGGCACTGCCCGCGAAGCTTATGACTATCGCAACAAGCGGCTGGCCGACCTGACCGATGATGCAGTCGATGAGTTCTATTCCTGCACGCTGTGCCAATCCTTCGCACCGAATCACGTTTGCGTGGTCAGCCCGGAGCGCCTGGGCCTGTGCGGCGCTTACAACTGGCTGGACTGCAAAGCCTCATTTAGCATCAATCCGACCGGCCCCAATCAACCCATTAAGCTTGGTAAACTGGTTGACTTTGAAAAGGGCTACTGGGAAGGAACCAACGAATACGCCAAGATTGGCTCGCATGGTGTGGTCGAAGAGGTTGCCATGTACTCAATCATGGAAAATCCGATGACGGCCTGCGGCTGCTTTGAGTGCATCGTGATGTTGATCCCCGAAGTCAACGGCGTGATGGTTGTCAGCCGCGAGGACACCAGCATGACCCCGGCAGGGATGACATTCAGTACCCTGGCTGGTATTGCCGGTGGCGGTCTGCAAACGCCGGGCGTGATGGGTGTTGGTAAGTTCTACCTGATCAGCCCCAAGTTCATCTCCTCAGACGGCGGATTCAAGCGCGTCGTCTGGATGAGCAGCGTCCTCAAGGAAACAATGTCCGATGAATTCAAGGTGGTTGCCGAGCGCGAGGGCGATCCCGATCTGATCGATAAGATCGCCGACGAGCGCAACGTTAACACCGTTGATGAATTGATGGCCTGGCTGGAGGAACACAACCATCCAGCACTGGTCATGGATGCAATTTTCTAGGTAAAATTGGGAGGGGAGGACATCGTTCCTCCCCTGATTCTGTCTTGAGGGGTAACATGGGCGATAATCCTAAGCTCGTCCGCGACTTGATGACGGTCGGAGTTTCCACCTGCCCACCTGATACACCGGTTATTGACATTGCCCGCCTCTTGCTTGAAAAAGACCTGGAAGGCATGGTTGTCCTTGACCAGGATGGACAGGCGGTCGGGGTGGTCACTCAGGATGAGTTGGTCAAAGCTTATACACGCGACAATGTACATGATCTCGTCGCAGAAGATGTGATGACCGAGGGGATGCACGAAGTTCCGCCAGATATTCCATTAACAGCAGCCGCCCAGCTTATGCAAGATATGGGCACTCGCATCGTTTTTCTGACACACAACGCCAATGGTATCATTTACCCGGCGGCGATGCTGTCTTACCGACACCTTCTACGCCACTTGACAGCAGATAACGATACAGAACTGCGTGATCTGGGTATCGAAGCAGAACGCCGGTCGCCTATAGAAATATTTATCGAGAAGCGCGACGCCGCACGGCGGCAGGCCGAGCTTCACAAACGCAATCAGGAGTAATATATATGCCTGTTGAAGTGCCAAAAGATAAATGGGCCGGAGAGGTCCGCACGATTACTATCGGTGCGGTGGAAGCTGACGGCGGTTCCCGAAGCTCTACCGTTACAATTGGCGGTGAAAAATCGCTGCCGTTTATGCATTTTGAGAACGAGATGCCCTATCGTCCGTTGGTGGCAGTGGAAATCAAAGACCGCCTGCCGGATGATTGGTCGGAATTGTTGTTGGAAGTCTGGGGCGATGCAGCTAATGACCCCGGAACCTGGGCAAAGGCAGCCGAAGAAGCTGGAGCCGATTTGCTCCAACTCAGCCTGAGCCTGACCGATGCGGATGGCAATCCGACTACCCCCGATCAGGCAGTGGCGGCGGTGAAAGCCGTGCTCGAAGCCAGCGGTCTGCCCTTGATGGTCTTTGGCCCCGGACAGGTCGACATCGATAACGAGTTGCTGGTCCCGGTTGCCGAGGCGACCAAAGGTGAGCGGCTGGTATTGGGGCTTTGCGAGGATAAGAACTATCGCACCATTGTGGCAACGGCTATGGCAAACGATCACCTGGTTGTTGCCCGCACCGCTATGGATGTTAATCTGGCAAAACAGCTTAATATCCTGATCAGCGACATGGGACTGCCTCTTGAGCGGGTGATCATGGACCCGACCACCGGTGCACTTGGCTATGGGATTGAATATGGCTATTCAGTGATGGAGCGTCTGCGGTTGGCTGCCCTTCAGGGCGACGCCATGACGCAGTTACCGATGATCGTCACGGTTGGCTATGAAACCTGGAAGGCAAAGGAAGCTAAGGTTGGTGATGGTGTTCCTGAAGCCTGGGGCGATTGGCAGGAACGAGCGATCAGTTGGGAAACCTTAACCGCTATCCCGCTGCTCGAATCGGGTGCTGATATTGTCGTGCTGCGTCACCCCGAAAGCGTCAAGCGCGTTAAGGCCGCCATCGACGAGTTGATGACCGTCCCCGAAGAGGCATAGGGATTTCATCCGGCAAGGAGAAAAAGAATGGCTTTATCTGGTATCCAAATCTACAAAATGCTGCCGCAGACCAACTGTAAGGACTGTGGCTTCCCCACCTGCCTGGCCTTTGCGATGAAATTGGCCGCCAAGCAGGTCGAACTCTCCGACTGCCCCCACGTTAGCGATGAGGCCAAAGAGCAGTTAGCCGAATCGGCGGCCCCGCCGGTGCGGTTGGTGACGCTCAAGGCCAATGGGCATGAGGTTAAATCGGGCAACGAAGTGGTGTTGTTCCGTCACGAGAAGACTTTCTATCATATGCCGGGTCTGTTCATCCGTGTGAAAGATGGACAATCCGCCGATGATATCAAGGCCAGTGTCCAGGAAATTGATGCTTATGCCGTCAACTACGTGGGCATTGACCTGAAGCTGGACGGGATTGCGGTCGAATCGAGCAGCGGCGATGCTTCAGCATTCGCGGCAGCAGTTAGCGCTGTACGCGAAGCGAGCAGCCTCCCTTTGATCTTGATTAGCAAAGACCCGGCAGTTGTTGAGGCCGGACTTCAGGCAGTTGATGGCGAAGCTCCTCTGATCTATGGTGCTGACGCCGACAACTGGGAAGCGATGGCCGATCTGGCCAGCAAGCATTCAGTGCCGCTGTCCGTTATCGGCGGCTCACTGGATGAATTGGCCGACCTGACCGAAAAGATCAAGGGCAAGGGTGTTGAAGACCTGGTGCTTGATCCGGCTGCGCGGGACATGAGCGGGTCGCTGACTCTCAGCACCCAGATTCGCCGCCTGGCTCTCAAGAAGAATTTCCGCCCGCTGGGCTTCCCGATTATCGCCTTCCCCAGCGAAGCCGGTGATCCGGGCCATGAGTCGGTGCTGGCTGCCCAGGCGATTGCCAAGTATGCAGGCTTCATCGTGCTCGATAAGTTCAAGCCCGAACTGGCTTACTCGCTGTTGGTGCTGCGCCAAAACATCTACACCGACCCGCAGAAGCCCATCCAGGTACAACCAGGTCTATACGAAATCAACGATCCAAAACCCGAAGACCCGGTGCTGGTTACCACCAACTTCAGCATCACTTACTTCAGTGTTGCCAACGAAGTTGAAGGGTCTGGAATGCCCGGCTGGCTGTTGGTTGCTGATGCCGAGGGCATGAGCGTGCTGACGGCCTGGGCCGCCGGTAAGTTTGATGCCGAGCGGATCGCCAAAGCGGTCAAGGAATTTGGCCTGGCCGACAAAGTCAGCAATAAGCGAATTGTCCTGCCAGGGCATGTGGCTGTTCTATCCGGTGAACTGGAAGAAGAACTGCCCGATTGGCAGGTGATGGTTGGGCCGCGTGAGGCCGTTGACCTACCTTCCTACATGAAACAGGTTTTAGCGTAGATACACTATTGAGGCATGTAATGTTATCGAACCAACAGGTATGTATGCGAATGACAGCCATTGAGCATCAGTGTGGGAACTGCCCACCAAACCGGGTACGTGTACAGGGAACCGGCTTAGAAGCCACGTCTCTGACACCGGAAGGCGAAAGTTGGACGGTCTGCAATCCAGCTTCCGATAAAAACCGGACTTTGATGGAGAATCTTTCACACACTGGATGGATAAATGGCTGAACATCTTGTTAAGTTCGATACAGTCCCCGAACCGGTGAGTGTGCCAACCGGTACGCTGCTGGTAGAGGCCGCTCGCCGGGCCGGGGTAGACATCATGCAGCCTTGCGGAGGGCAGGGTCGCTGCGGTCGCTGTGCCGTTCAGGTAACTGACGGAACGGTACGCCGCCGGAGCACCCTACGCCTATCGCAAGAGGACGTTGATGCAGGTTACGCTTTGGCCTGTCAGACGGTGGTTGAAGGTGATGCTGCTATTCACGTACCGCCGCAGGAGAAAATCGAGCGAAGGCTTACCACCGACCGGACCGCGGCGAAAGTAACCGTGCCGCCGGATTATGATCCGGACACCAGCCAGCCCATTCACCGCTACGCATTGACCTTAAATCCACCCAGCATGGACGACCAGACCGACGATTGGAGCCGCCTTCAGACAGCACTGCGCCAGCAGTCTGGAATTGATCAGGTGCAGGCTTCATTGGCGATGCTCCGGCAAGTCGGCGGCGTGGTTCGTGAGGGTGAGTGGCAGGTAACGGCGGTTCTCGACACAGCCACCTGGGATTGTGAAGATTGCCCAGCCCGGTTGATCGCTCTGAAACCTGGACTTACCCCGGCGGATGAACCCCTGTGGGGCGCAGCAATTGACATTGGGACGACCACGGTGTCGCTCTGGTTGGTCGATTTGCTAACCGGCGAGGTGCGTGCCCAGGTTGCCGAATACAATAGGCAAATCTCTCGTGGCGAGGATGTCATCTCCCGGATCATCTACTCCAGCAAAAACGAAGGCCACGTTGAAATCCGTGACCTGGTGCTGGGGACGATCAATGAGCTGCTTGAAAGGGCTTGTAAACGTGTGCAGGCCGATCCTGCCGACGTCGTCAAGGCGACCGTTGCCGGAAACAGCACCATGATCCATCTGCTGTTGGGTATCCCGGCAGCCAGCATCCGGTTATCTCCTTTTGTCACTGCCATCAACCATATCCCAACTCTGATCGCACAGGAAGTCGGAATTGTCATCCACCCGGAGGGAGTCATTGACTGTTTGCCGGGTATTGCCAGCTACGTTGGTGCAGATATCAGCGCCGGGGTGCTGTCGTCCGGTATGGATGACACTGAGAAGATCACCCTGTTCCTGGATGTCGGAACCAATGGCGAGATCGTGCTGGGTTCAAATGAATGGCTGGTGACCTGTGCCTGTTCTGCCGGGCCTGCTTTTGAAGGGGCCGGTGTGAGACACGGCATGCGGGCCACACAGGGTGCTATCGAAGAAGTCTGGGTTGATGGCGAAACCTACGAACCATCCTTCCGCGTGATTGGCGGTGTCAAACCGCGTGGTCTATGCGGAAGCGGTTTGATCTCGCTGCTGGCAGAATTGTTCCTGACCGGTGTGGTGGATAAAAGCGGCAATGTGAAGGTCGATCTGGATACGCCGCGTACCCGTGAAGGCGAACATGGCAGCGAGTACGTTGTGGCCTGGGCAGACGAAACACAAACCGGCTCGGATATTGTCATTACCCGTGTGGACATCGACAATCTGCTGCGGGCCAAGGCTGCAATCTATGCCGGGTTCTCCGTTCTGGCGGAGAGCGTCGGTGTACCGCTTGAAATGGTCGAGCAAATCCTGATCGGCGGATCGTTTGGTAAATACATCAACGTTGAAAAAGCAATTGAGATCGGGCTGCTGCCTGATATGCCCTGGGATCAGTTCCAATTCCTGGGGAATACGTCGGTCAAAGGCGCTTATCTGGCCTTGCTAGACCGCAATGGACGGGCGCAGATCAAAGATATCGCTGCCCGTATGACCTACATAGAGTTATCTGCCGACAATACCTTCTATGATGCGTTCATGTCGGCGTTGTTCCTTCCTCATACGGACCTTGCCCGCTTCCCCTCGGTGGAGGCGGCAATAGTCGCAAAAAAGGATTAACGCATATGTATATCATCGGTGAGAATATTCACATCATTTCGGAAAAAGTTAAGGTGGCGCTCAAAGAGCGGGACGCCAAGTTTTTCCAGGAACTGGCGGTTCAACAGATCGAGGCGGGTGCACAGGCACTTGACCTGAACATGGGGCCGCGCAAGAAGGACTGGGAAGAGATTTTCCCCTGGATGGTTGAGACGGTTGAGGCGGTGGTTGATGTTCCACTTAGCTTTGACAGCACCAATCTCCAGGGTATTGAAGCCGGGTTGAAGAAGGTCACCAAAGCCCAGCCGATCATCAACTCTACCTCTGCCGAAGAAGAACGGCTGGAGAAAGTTCCGCTGGTTGCTAAGGAATATAACGCCAAACTGATCGCGCTGACGATGGGCCGGGGCAGCATCCC
The DNA here is from genome assembly GCA_050288085.1 of Anaerolineae bacterium. Lineage (GTDB taxonomy): Bacteria > Chloroflexota > Anaerolineae > Aggregatilineales > UBA3940 > JBNKDD01. Next base: position 52,913 of record JBNKDD010000002.1, on the reverse strand, counting down.
GGTGGCGGCTGATGAGCGGATCAACATCGCGATTGAGAAGCTGATCCCGCGCATGTTGGAAATCGATTATCCCATCGAAGACCTGATCATCGACCCGCTGGTGCTGACCGTTTCTGGCTGCCAGGAATATTGCCCTGAACTGATCGAAGCAGTGCGTACTTTGCAGGTTGTTTGGGATCCGCCGCCTGCCATTTCTGTTGGCCTGTCGAACGTTTCAAATGCGGTTCCCCACAAGAACCGTCCGCTCATGAACCGGGTTTACTGTGCTATGCTGATGGGGTCTGGTCTGCAAATGATGATCGCCGACCCACTTGACGAAGACCTCAAAGAGGTAATTCGCGTTGTTGAGGAACGGGATGAAAGTACGGCCCTCGGTCGTCTCTATCTGAAGCTGTCCGACCGGGTAGCTGCGATGGAAGAACCCTCCATTGATGATGTGGATATGAGTGACCCGGAGCAGGCTGCCATCTGGAAGACGGTGCAAATCCTGCTCAATAAGGTGATCTACGCCGACTCATACCTGGAGCAGTAGGTCGTAATTGAATGTGACATATACCAACGAGGCGGACTCACTGGGTTCGCCTCGTTTTGTCTGGCAAATGTCACCCCATGAATCATACAAATATCACTGGATTCTGATATATCAACGACGGTAAACTAAATACTAATCGTCTTTTTTAAAAATAATATATACCTGTTGGCTTCGCGCATAGATTGCAAGAGAGGATGACATGCCTATTTTCACCCCCGGACGCCGTTGGCAGCCTCCATACCGTCCCTTCAAAAAGGAAACGGCGGGCAACCGACTCCTGATCACTGTTGAAAAAATGACAAAAGGACCGATGTTCGGCTGCCGAATGTGTGGCAACTGCTTGCTTCAGGAAACAGCCTTCATTTGCCCAATGGAATGCCCCAAAGGTGCGCGGAATGGCCCTTGCGGTGGTTCTACTGAAGAACACTGCTACGTCGATGAAACGCGCCCCTGCATCTGGTACGAGATCTATGATCGTGCCTTCAAAATGGGGCGAGAGGAGATGCTGCTGGAAGTGCTTCCTCCGCTTGATTGGGATAAAGTTGGTGGTGAAACCTGGGGCGATGTGGTACACCAGGCCAAAGAAATTGGCTTTGGTAATGTCATAAGCGGCTATCTCTCGAAAGAAAAGCGTGCCGAAACCCACGAATCGATCTTCAAACCGGTTCGCCAGCCCGATTGGTGGCAAGGCGACTCCGAGTATCATGCTCCAGCCTACGAAGAACCCATATCTGAACTAGAACGCCACCTCCGTGCTGGTGAATTTGTGGTTACGTCGGAAGTTGCACCGCCGATGAGCACCGCAACGGGCAAGCTCACACGTAATATTGAGATGATCAAGCCCTATGTTACTGCCGTAAACTTCACCGACAGCCCATCCGCTACCCCGCGTATGTCGAGCTGGGCTTGCAGTAAAATTGCTCTTGAACTGGGTGCTGAGCCGGTAATGCAGATTGCTGCCCGTGATCGCACCCGCACCGGCCTTCAGGCGGAAGTCATCGGTGCAAGTGCAATGGGTGTAACCAACATCCTATGCTTATCCGGCGACCATGGGCGGATGGGTCCGGCCCCAATGGGCCGCCTTGATGTCGTTGATATCGACTCGATCCAGATGCTCTGGATTCTACGCCGGATGCGCGACGAGGGTCACTACCTGGATGGGCGCAATATTAAATCCCGCCCCAATATTTTCCTGGGCGCAGCAGCTGCACCGTATGCCTCTCGGCCTGAATTCCAGGCGATCCGTGAGCATAAGAAGGTCAATGCCGGGGCGCAGTTCTTCCAAACCAACCTGGTCTACGATCTCGATGGACTGGAAATCTGGCTTAACCAGCTGGCGAAGCGCAACATCATGGATAAGGTTTACATCCTGATCGGTATCACCCCGATCAAGAATTACCGTGTAGCCGAATACATGAACAACGAGGTACCGGGGGTCTTTATCCCTGAACCGCTGATGAAGCGCATGGAATCCGCCGGTGATGGCGCTGAAGAAGAAGGTGTTGCCATTGCCCTCGAACTAATTGAAGGTGTCAAGAAGCTCGAAGGAGTCAACGGTATCCACCTGATGGCGGTCGGTTGGGAAGAGATCGTACCGCGCATTGTCACCGAAGCTGATCTTCTGCCACCAGATTTTGTGCCGGTTGAGGAAAAAGCCGTTGCTGAGTAGACGTTAAATGGAAACAACTTACTTGTTTCCAGAATCAACGGCGATATAATCAAAAATAAGGCGAGCTGATCAGGTGTATCTTCTGGTCAGTTCGCTATTTTTTCGGGGGAGAGTGTTTAAATGAAACTCGCGATTAGCGGAAAAGGTGGCGTTGGCAAGACAACGTTGGCAGCATTGTTGGCCCAGGCTTATGCCGATGCGGGCCGCGAGGTGCTGGCCGCCGATGCCGATCCATCGCCCTGCCTGGCCGGGGCGTTGGGCTTCCCGGATGATGTACAGGCACAGTTAAAACCCATCGCGGAAATGGATGCTCTGATCGAGGAACGCACCGGCGCAAAACCCGGCACGGTTGGCGGCTTTTTTACGCTTAACCCCCGTGTTGATGATATCCCGGAGCGGTTTAGTGTGGTACATCGTGGTGTTCGCCTGTTGGAAATGGGATCGGTTGACCTGGGTGGATCGGGTTGTATTTGCCCTGAGAGCGCCATGCTCAAGACGCTGTTCACCCACCTGCTTTTCCGCAAGGATGATGTATTGATCCTGGATATGTATGCCGGAGTTGAGCATTTAGGCAGGGCAACCGTTGACTTTGTAGATGCCATGATCATCGTTGTCGAGCCAACCCGCCGCAGCCTGGGCACAGCAGCCCAGATCAAACAACTGGCGAGCGATATAGGCTTAGACCGCCTGTGGCTGGTGGGTAACAAAGTGCGCAACGACGAGGAGTCCGAGTTCCTCAAAGCGGAAACCCCCGGCATTCCGGTGCTGGGTTTCCTTCCCGCTGATTTGAAAGTGCAGGAAGCCGACCGTCTCGGCATTCCGGTGTACGATCATGTTCCGGCTTTGCGGGATGCGGCTGAAGAGATGGCCGAGACTCTGGTCAAGCAGCTGCCCACAAAAGAAACATAGAACCTACAGGTGATTTTATTTCACATAATGATGGCAGGAGTGAAGTATGACAACAACAATTGCACTGGCCGGTAAGGGTGGGGTTGGAAAGACAACGGTTGCCGGTATGGTGGTCAAATATTTGATGGAGAATCAATCCGGTGCGATCCTGGCGATTGATGCCGATCCGAGCAGCAACCTGAACATGGTGCTCGGCCTTGACCTGGAATGGACGGTTGGTGACATCCGCGAGGATTTGCTGACCCAGGTTCAACAATCGCTGACGACCGGTGGTGCAGCAATGGGGACTCTCAACGGTGGGGTGTCAAAGCGCGATTACCTGGATTACGAAATCCGCTCATCATTGGCCGAGGGCGACCGGTTCGACCTGATTGCGATGGGCCGGTCAGAAGGCCCCGGCTGCTACTGTGCAGTGAACCATAACCTGCGGGAAGTGATCGACCAGATCAGCAAAAATTACCGCTATGTGATCATCGACAATGAAGCCGGGATGGAACATCTCAGCCGCCGGACAACCCGTGATGTCCAACACCTGTTGATTGTCAGTGACCCGACTCAGCGTGGATTGGTTGCCGCCGAGCGGATCGCCTCACTGCGACATGAGTTGGATATTCGGGTCGAAAACGCCTACCTGATTTTAAACCGGCTTTCCGGTGAGATGCCTGCCCCACTCAAGGCACGCATCGACCAGATGGACGTGAACTTTTTAGGAACAATACCCAGTGATAATGAACTGCTTGAGTTCGAATTTAGTGGGCGTCCACTGGTCGAATTAGGCGACTCGTCGCCAGTCTATCAGGCCATTACAGGGATGATGGAAAAGGTATTTAGCTAATCGGTATGGTTAATGCGTCGTCGCTGATATTCCCAAAAGAAACGGCGATGACGCCTGTCCCTGCATGAACGCCAATAGATGGCGTAACCGGCGATACCAACAGCATACGTGGCGACAGCGCTTCCTGAAACCAATCGGCAACAAGTTGGGCCTCGTCCGGGCAGTCTGCATGGGCCACCCCGATAACGATAGGTTGGCTGCTATCCAGCCGGTTTTGTACTTCTTGCTCCAGGCCGAGCAGCGCCTTTTTCCGCGTGCGTACCCGGCCCAACGGCTCGACATGCCCCTCTTCCCAGGTCAGGGTTGGCTTGATCTGAAGGGCTGTTCCCAGCAGCTTGGTAGCCCCACCGATTCGTCCACCGCGATGCAGGGCGTCCAGATTGTCAACTGTGAACACGATCTGCATTCGCCCCATCATGTCTTTGACGGCGTCCAATATCGCTTCTACATCGCCGCCCTGTTCACGGACTTCCGCTGCCCGTAAGACAATATAGGCCAGGCCCAATGAGATGCAGCGCGTATCGATCAGGTGAACGGGGATACCGGGGTCTTTGAGCTTTAAAGCCGTGTTGATTGCGTTGACCGTACCGCTCACATCGGATGAAACAACCGGCGCGATGATGACATCGTGATCGACTGCCAGCTTATCAAATAATTCGACGACTCCCTGCGCTGACGGTTGCGCTGTTTGGGGATAGACTGAGTCGGTGCGCAGTCGTTGGTAGAACTCCTCGGTGCTCAGGTTAACCCCGTCGATAAATGTTTCCTCACCCCAGGTAATCAACTGGGGGATGATATGAATATTAAACCGATCCCGTAGCGCGGACGGAAGGTCAGCCGTACTATCGGTTACCAGTGCGATACGTGATGATTTGTTGGTCATAGTGATCTCCTGCCCTCGTATCAAGTAGGGTGCTGATCATACATCTCTCCCGGCAAATCCACCATATCACAACCCTCACTTTGCGGCAATGATCTGTGTTCTGTTTTGCTATTCAGGTGGTGAGGTGCATATCTGACCAGCCGGGGGTGCCCCAAAGACTTGATAGGTATCAGGGGCTTCAGGCAGGGGTAGAGGGATCAGGCAAAATGTCTCGCCCAATCTTTCGTCATATTCGGTCAGGTAGACCGGCCTTTCTACCAGGGCTTCCCGTATGATCTGAGCCATCTCGCGACGGCCAACCTCGCGAAAGGAATCACCCTGTCCGGCGCGTATCAACCGGTCACGCAGCCCCAGCATATAGAATCCCCGGTCCAGGATTTCTACATCGGGCCGCTGTTCTTCGACTATCTGCATGTACAGCAGCGGTGTGGCCGATGTCCACTGCGTTAGAATCAGGGCATCGGGTTCAACAGTATCCAGCAAGCTGTTGGCGTAGACGGCGCTTGAATAATCCGTGTGATGGTCGGCATACGGCCAGTTCACGATCCCGCCGATCAGCACCAATAAAATCCCAGACGTGGGAACCGCATACTGCTTGACCGCCGGAGTCAGCCCGTTCCCATATTTCTGTATCGCATCATGAATGGTTGACCAGCCCACCCCGACAAAGGGCATCAGGAATACCAGCGCCGGAACAGTCATGGTTTCTGTATCGACCACATCGTAAAAACCAAAGAAAATCAGCACACAGACAATCCCTGACAGGGCGAACAGGCTAAACCACTGCTCCCGTTTCCACAGTCTCCAGATACCGAGCAGCGCAAGGATACCCCCTACTCCCAGCAAGTCCAGCCACAGCCTGAAACACAGCCGCAGAACGTTGATAAACCCATCAGCCAATGTCGCGCCGAACATCTCTCGTCCAAACATCCGACCGCTGACCATCCACATGACTCCGGCGGGGGTTGCCAGGGAAACGTCGAAGTATTGGCCTACATAGTTAAGCGGTGGATCAGCCAGGTATCGGATCGGGAGATAGGCGTATAGGCTTAACGGCAAGATTGTAAACAACCCGGCGGCTAACCAGGGCCATACCTTCTTTTCTTTTACAAACGAACGGATCGCCAGCACCATCAAGCCCGGCCCCAACAATACACTGCTCATGTGGTTGGTGAGGCTCAGGCCAAATATAAAGAACGTCGCCCACATCGCGTATCGGCTGTCTGTTTGCAGCCAGATCAGGCAGACATAGATCAGAACACTTACCAGGAAACCCGTCAGGGTGTAGACTTCGGCGATCACCGCATGGAACCAGAACGTTCCAGAAACAGCCAGCAACAAGGCGGCACTGACCGAAATCCAGGTTTTGAGGTTCAACCGTTGGCAGGTCAGATAGGTGAAGCAGCAAGCCAACGAGCCGAAGATCGCCGACAGCAGGTTGACATTGCGGGGAATGCTTCCCCAGGGGATCAGGGCAGCAGCGTGGCCCAGCAGCAGGTAAAGCGGGTAGCCGGTTGCATGGACGATCCCCAGGCAATGAGCGGCTGTGACCAACTCCGCACTATCAAATGAATTGATAGTAGGCGAGAGGGTTGCGTGGTACAGGGCAAGGCTGACCACAAATACAAGTACCAATGGCACAAATTTTATACTTGCTGCTGTTTGTTCTGAAGCCAATATCCCCACCACAAGCCCATTGTCAGGAATAACATCAACCGCGAGCGCGGATCGCCCCAGGGATAGTAATCAATCAGCATGATCAGACACCAGGCCAATACCCCGACCCCGGCAAGAAATAAGCGGATACCGTCACGCCGCCGGATCTGTGCCACAATTTGTCCAACCGCCAGGATAAACAGCGGCGGGCCGGGGATACCAAGCTCCGCCCACATGGCGAGATAAACATTATGGACGGGGAGCGGGCGTGTTACGAATTCAACCGGCAGTTTACTGATGGCAAGCAGCAGGTTATTTGCTCCCACTCCCAGTAAAGGATGCTGCCGGATGACCGCCATTGTGTGTGAATAAGTGCCGAAGATGCGCTCTGAGATGATCTGCGGATCGATGAGTTCGGTAAACCGGGCTGCCAGCGATGGTCCAAAAATGATCATGCCTGTTGTCAGCGCCAGCAGTGCGGGAATAGCTACAATCAATGCCGGTAACACAAATGAGAATGTTAGTTCGGCAACCAGCGTATTTGTCCCGGCACGCTGCACCCCGGCGGGGACGGTCGGTGGCAGTACAGATGAAGATCGGCTTATCTGATCGGCGGTGGGTTGGTCAGATGTATTTGATAGCAGGTTGTGGCGGGCTGCAAAAGGAGGGAATGCTGCAATTATCATCCCCAGGGTGATGACTAACGCGCCGATAGCAGATCGTGACATGGTTGCCAGCAGACCTAACCCGGCAAATAATCCTCCCATCGCCACCAGGAGCACCAGCCAGAGTTCATGCTGCCGCCGCCTGTTAAGAAATAAAAGGCCGCCGTAAAGCCCGGTTATCAGAAAGCCGCCCAGGTTATTTGGATTGGATGCCAGCCCATACCCCCGAAAAATTGGGACGCCGACATAATAATTCTGTATTTCGCCAAACAACCATAATCCGAGCGCCCCACCCTTGATCGATTGGGCAACGGCAAAGAACCCATGAAATCCTGCCGCGAGCGCCAATCCCACCAGCAGTTTCCAGCCGTCTTCATTGGCTATCAACTGTGCGACAATCACCATCAAGGCGATGCCCAACAGCAGGTGGGATAAGTTATAAGCTGCCAGCCGCCGGTATTGGGCGTATAAAATACCGAAGCCCATCCACCCGGCCAGCAGCAGCCATCGAAAACTGGACTTTTGTAAGGCAATCTTCATGTTGGCCTGATAAGTCCAATCGACAGCCAATCTCAGGCCGGTAATGCCTACTAATCCCATGAGGGCGATATCCGGCGCAAAGATGACAATCCCATGATGTTCGGGCAGAATATTCAGTGGAACTTGAATAGACCATAGAACCAGATCAAAGGTAAGAGGGTCGGTGAAAACAAACAGAAGCAAGAAAAGCAACTGGCCGGTTTGGAGTACTGCGTTTAGTTGATTAGGTTTTTCTGACATAAACCAGAATATTAACTGACAATCTGGCTGATAATCAAATAATGCTTGGTGGTGGACGCATTAGCCGCCGTTAAGAACTGCTCGCAGCCGCCCTTCGAGCTCGCTTAGCATTATGGCTGTTGCCCCCCAGACCGTCTGCTCATTAACCCGGTAGAATGGCACTGCGACCTCTGCTCCATGTAGTGTCCAGGTTTCCGTTACTTTGATCGTTTCATCCAGCAGCATAGAGAGCGGCATTTCCAGCACTTCGGCCACTTCGACCGGGTCGGGCTCAAACTGTGGTGGCCGGGAGACATAACCCACGAAGGGGTGAATCTGGTAATTGCTGACCGAAACATAGATCGGTGTCAGGTGGCCGATCAGCTCGACCGCATCCACATTGATCTGGAGTTCTTCAGCCGTCTCACGCAGGGCGGTTTGGTGGTTTGTTTCGCCGGGTTCCCTGGCTCCTCCCGGCAGTGAGATTTGCCCGGTATGATGGGGCAGCGTATCCGAGCGGCGAGTCAGGACGAAGGTTAACTCACCATTGAGCGGGTATAACAGTATCAGAACAGACGCGGGTTTTACCGTATTCTTTTTACCGGTTGGAGGGGTCATCTGTCGTGACTGGGGAACCATCCGTTTCCAGGCAGACATCACGTCAAAATCGGTCAGACTTAGTGCATCACGAACCTGGTCAAGTGCAATGGGGCCGTTGTGTTGGGACATAGCTGCCCTAGAGCATCAACTCGTCATAACTGCGGCGTACGTCATCCTCAATACTGTCTTTGAAGTCATTGCCTCTTAATTCGCTTTGACCTACCCCGACGATCATAATCCCGACCCGGTTATCGCGGAAAGTATTATTGCGAATATTCAAACGGTGCGGTGTAGGTGTCTCACCCTCCGGCGGAAGGTATGGTCTAACCCCCTGATCCTGGTTGGGGACAATTCGGATACCCCTGAAATTACTGGTAAAGGTGTTGTCCTCAATTTCCCAGTTGTAGAGGGTGTTATTCTGCGGGACGACCGACTCGAATTCCGGCACCCGCTTTGACCACAGCAGCATCCCATGCCGGTTGTGGTGGAAGGTGTTCCCCTGCACCTTGAATTCAAAACCGTTTTCCACCGCAAGGCCTGCTTCCCGATTGTAGTACATCCGGTTTTCTTCCAACACATACTCATTGGAAAAACCCAGCCAGAAGCCGTAAGTGCAATAATTAGCATTGTTTCCTCGGAAGGTATTCCCCTTGCTGAAGGTGGCTTCAAATCCAATGTTCGGGCTATACGAAGCATCGTTCCGTTCAAACACGTTATTATCGCAGGGCATGAACCGGTAGCGCGGGTCTAACCCCGACAGGTAGAAACCGTCGCCGCTCATCCGGGCAAAATTCCCCCGGAAGACGTTTCGCGAGGCTCCGGCGACCAATAGGAACCCGGTCGAGTCGGCTCCCATGTGGCCCGGCCCCTCGGTACGGGGTTGGTAGCGGCAGCAGTAATCGGCATGATTCCCTTCATACAGGCTGTCTACCGTCTCGTACAGGTGGAACCCAAACCCGCTGTTGTAACTGGCGTTGTTTCGCCGGACGGAGAGATTCCGGCAGCGATAGGTCAGCAGACCGTTCATCTGGTGCTGGAGATTGTTATAGATCACCTGGCTGTCTTCTACCTGCCATAACAGGATAGCCGCACCATAGGCTTTGCGGGGAGGCAGCCAGATGTTAAGGAAGATCGTATTGGCGACTACTTCCGCTGTTGAGGTGATCGTGCAGCCCGTGATCATCAAATGCTTGCAGGCATGAGCATTGATGCCGTGATAATAGTCTCGTAGATTCAGATTTCGGATGGTGATGTTTTTGCGGCCTTCCATTTCGATCCCGGTTCCCTTCCGATCCAGGCCGATCAGCGTTGCTCCATTGCCCTCAATGGTTACGTTATCTGCCTCAACACTGATCCCACCTGGCAGGAAGTAAACACCTTTTTCAAATACGGTGCTCTCGCGCACCACCATCCGGTTTTCTGAACTGATCATACTGGCGACCTCTCACAGTTATAAAAGTTGGTTGACTTATGGTCCCCACTGCAAATTGCTTGGGTTCGAGATTCCCTCAATGACCTGTGCCTGACCGCTCGTCGGATTGACGATTGCCAGGTTGAAATCGGTAATCCGGGCCTGAAGCACCCCGGCAGCTACACTGGCGTCCGGGGCAAGGATGGCATCTTCCAGCACAAAAGCGCCGGATATCGGTTTTAGGTCGGTTCCGTCAGGCAAGGCGGTGTAGACTTGCGCCGAAGTCGGCCCCAGGCTGAACGGCCCGGTTACCCGCAGCATTGCCAGCATGCCATCGCTTAACGATTGTACATCCTTGACCGGTACGTCCAACAACCGGGTGATCCCCGGCTGCTCATTAGGAGCAGTTGGTATGACCAGGCTGAGCATCGGTTGTGAATACGAACCGCCTTCGCTGTAGGCCAGCAGCCGACCATTCGGCAGCCATTTGACATTAGTTGCGAACAACTCAAGCGGAATCGGATCGGCGTCGATTTCGGGATTGGTCACAAGCAGGGCATGATCTGAACCTTCGTAGAAACCAACCTCTGCTACTAACCACTGCCCATCCGGTGACCACTTCGGTTCTCGATAAATCTGCACCAACCGGAAATCGGTGTCATTTTCCGGTATGTTGCTGACGACAATCTGGCGCTCTTCGAGAGTATCCAGATCGTAAATCCAGATGCCTTTGTTGCTATAAGCAATCTGCCGACCATTCGGTGAAAAGGAAGGTGTGCCGTTGATGACCTCGTCATCCAATGCGGCAATCTGCGTGATATCGTTGGTGTTGATCACCGCCCGGTAGACAATACCGCCACTGGTATAAACAAGCTGTGTTCCATCCGGTGAGATGTCGTAATCAACCACATCATCTGACATGCTGGTGATTGCCTGTGGCGCGTCGCCGCTGGCAGGCAGCCTCCACACCTGGATGATCCCGGCCTGCGACGCGAGGAAGTACAGGTCAACGGGCAGATTCACCCCGGAAACGCTTTCGGGTGGACGGTCGCCCCATACCACAGAATCGATGCCGACCGCAGCCTCAAACGTGGCTTGCGATCCGGTTCCTGGGTCGAGTACCAGTACGGTCGTCGTGAATGGGCTGTTGGGATCACGTCCGATTAGCCGGGTGGTGGAAGGATTCCATTGCAGGTTGGCAGTCTGCACAGGGACCGCACTCACCGGGCTAAAGCTCATATCCTGGGGGTTTCCAACATGTAGGAAGCCCGGTCCCTCATATCCGTCACTGTGAATGAAGAAGGCCAGTGCCCCATTCAGGCTTTCGCCGGGCAGCGTCACCAACCGATCTTGCGGAACCATAAAAACGCGTGAGGTCAGGTCTGTCGGATCAAGCAGGGCCAGCCCGCCTTCTGCCGGGGCAAAAGCCAGCCGCCCATCGGATAACCAGGTGTAACCGGCGATCTGGCCTAATTCTGCATATAACGACACATTTAACCCAATCTCGTAGAGGGCCGCACCGCGATCCGCCCGCCAGACTAACAGCCAATCCGAATTATGTGACCAGCCAAAATCGGCAACCTGGGCTTCTGGTGTATCAAACACCAGTGGGCCGAACTCCGCGCCCTTGCCGGGGATATAGACCTGGAACCCGGCAGCCGTCGCAAAAGCCATCTTACTGGCATCGGATGCCCAGGCAACGGTTTGTCCGGCTTCATCAGGAATTGATGCGGATTCCTCAAAGGCAATCACCTGCCCGCTGCGTCCATCCAATGAGGTGATCCCCACGAATTCGGCAGTACGGTACAGCACCCAGCCGCCACCCGGTGCAATGTCAAAATCCAATACAACCTGCTCTGATGGCGCGATGGTAGCAGCCACGTCCTCATTGCCATACAGAGGTTGCCGCCAGATTTGCCCGGTTTCATCGAGCAGGTACAGGTCGGCATCTAACGGCCAGATTGCCAATGCGGGCGCCTCGGTTGGAATCGCCTGTTCTGGAGTTGGCTGTAACTCCTCAGCAGTGACTTCTTCGGCCTCTTCAATTCCCTGTGCCTCGACATCAATGGCAGTAGGCGTTGGGACACTCTCAACATTTAACCCACTGCTGCACGCTGTCAGGGCCAGCAGGCAGCCTGTTATAGCAAGTGATTTAGGATTCATTAGCCCTCGCTGCTAGTGCGTATCTATGTACTCCTGAATAAGCTTCCTGATTTCGTTGTTGTCAGTGTGACGACCTGTTCTAAGTTTGCTATAGATCAGATCACCATTAATGACGACCTCATAACGTCCCCCATCCGCAGGGATCAGTGTCCAGCTTTCAACCTGGTGCCTGAACTCATCGAGCAGTGTTTCCGTCATACTGACGGCGCGTGGGAGGTAGTTTCAAGGTACACAATAGGTGATGGAAACTTTTAGTAACATGGAGTACTCCTTGTAAAATTGGTTGTCCGGGGCACGGTATGCTGCGCCCCATCGGTAACGATGATTTAGGAATTATTCAGCGCATCGCGCCGAGTTTCTAACATCTCCAGAATTTGTTCAAATTGTGGAAAGGCCTCAAACACCCGGCGGGTATCTTCCCGAACCCAGAAATCGCCGAGGGATTGGTAGCCGGTTTTCTCATACTGGTAAGCCTGGATCAACATTTCGAGCTTATCTGCTGCCCGCACCACGCGGGCTTCTAAGGTGCTGCGCTGCTCGAATTCTTCCCATAGAGCCAGGTAACGCTCACCAAGTGCGCCGAAGGGATTTAACATCGCTTCGGCGGCTTTTTGTTCAGCCTGGTGTTTGATCTCAGCCGGAATATAACCCAGTGATACCGCCGGAATATCGGTAACCCGCGCCTCGGCGATCTCATGCAGCAGCGCAATCCGCATAACTTTTTCGGTGTCGAGTTCGACACCCTGCTCAACCAGTATATCCGCCAGCAGCATCGCCAGCAACGACACCCGGTAGCAGTGATCGGCTACACTTTCACAGTCCTTGATCCCTCTGAACTGCCAGCCAATCCGGGGGATATTCTTCAGTACACCGATCTCTTCAATGAAATCAAGCAGCGTGTCCATAAGCCAATGATAACTTACATTCTTTTAGGGTGAAAGCGCACAAAGACCTAGCACAGGTGTTCGCTCTGTGCTATCATAAGCCAGACTCGAATTCGATTTCTCATTACGAGATAATCTGTTTGTTGAAAGGATAAAGAAGCCGTGCTGTCAGCCGTTTTAATGGGACAGGCAGATGTGGGTTAGGGTATAATGCCTCGGGCTATCCCGTCACCCAGGAAGCGACATGAACGACTTATCCAGCAAAGAATCATTTAAGCAGGCTGTTGTGTTGCATCATCCCAATTACCCGGCAACACAAAATATCACACGGGAAATTTGCAAATGGCTGACCGACCATGGGGTTGAAGCCCGGCCCGGTTCATCCCGCGATCACAAGGCAAAGATCGAGCCGCAGATTGAAGACATCGATCTGATCGTTGTTGTAGGTGGAGATGGATCATTGCTCAGGGCTGCGCATATGGCTGCCGGATATAATATCCCCATCGTTGGGGTTAACATGGGGCGGGTGGGTTTCCTATCCGAAATGAACCCGGATAACTGGCCTGACCTGATGCCTCACGTGTTATCCGGTGATTATTGGATCGAACGACGCATGATGATCAATGCGGAAGCTTGGCATCAAGGCCAGTTAATGGACAGGCAGGTTGCTCTGAACGATGTTGTTATCAGCCGGGGATCGTTGGCGCGGGTGATTCACCTTGACACGGAAGTCGACGGCGATTACCTGACCAACTATGTCTGTGATGGCCTGATAGTCGCCACACCGACCGGATCAACCGCTTATGCATTAGCCGTTGGTGGGCCGATCCTCCCGCCAGAGCTGCGCAATATTCTGATCATTCCGGTTGCGCCGCACCTGGCCCTGGATCGAGCGATCATTCTATCGGAAGGATCGACCATCCGGATACGTGTCGGAGAACGCCACCATGCGGTATTGACGGTTGACGGTCAGTTTGAAATCGAGCTTCAGGGTGGTGATTACGTGGATGTCAAGACCAGTGAATCCGTTTCACATTTCATTCGCCTGGGTAAGAAAACGTATTTTTACGAAACCCTTTTGAAACGCCTGGAACCTAAACAGGTCCTAAGAAATGACTCGTAGAATTTATGGGGGTGACCTACACGAATGACTCGTTTCAGTCGCCCATCAATTGATTTAATGTTTTGAGATTGGAAGAGGTAATGACCGACCATACCCCTGCTGCCGAAGGCGAAATCCAATATTGTACTGTTCATACGACAGTTGAAACCAACCTGCGCTGCAATAAATGTGGCCGCCTGATGTGTACTAAATGCGCTGTGCGAACTCCGGTTGGCTATCGCTGCCGGGAATGTGTTAAGGGGCAGCAAGCTACATTCTATAATTCCAGTAAGTTTGATCCCATCATCCAGTTTGTGATCACCGTGCCATTGAGCGCCATTGCGGCAATGATTGTCAGTTTTATTGGCGGCTCCTTTTTCTGGATCGGCTGGATGATCGCCTTTGGTGCCAGTTCGGCAGTAGGCGCAGGTATTGCGTCATTGGCACACCGGGCGGTTGGCAAGCGGCGTGGGCGTTATTCGTGGTTGGCGGTCGCCGCCGGGATGGTCATCGGCGCACTGGCAATACCGGGTTTACCGGCATTGACTATGATGCTGATGGCTCCGCAGGCCGGTTTATGGGCCGGAGCCGCCGGTTTCACCAACATTGGTTGGTGGATTTACGTGGTGGTTGCTACCGGTGCGGCGATCAGTGCCCTGCGTTTAGGTGGACGTGTTCGTTTTTAGAGATGGTTTGCAATCAATTGGCAAAATGGGGAACCTATGCTTAGTGAAATTAACATTCAGAACTTTGCCATTATCAACAATTTATCGCTTCGTTTTTCTGGTGGCTTTGACGTATTAACCGGTGAAACCGGCGCAGGCAAATCCATTGTCCTCGATGCGGTATCATTGCTGCTGGGCGGTCGTGCAGACAGCGACGCGGTCCGCACCGGGGCCAAAGCTGCTATCATTGAGGGTATATTTGAAATACCAAAAGGCGATCTCCTCAGCCGGATCAACAAAATCCTTGAGCGTGAAGAACTCGAAGACCCGGACGGTGGCGATTCATTGGTGCTTACCCGCGAGATGCGCAAGAATGGGCGCAGTATTTGTCGGGTGAATGGGCATACCACGACAGTTGCCATCCTCAAAGAGGTTGGCGAAGGGCTGGTCGATATTCATGGGCAGAGCGAGCACCTGACGCTGCTCAGGCCTGCTTCACACCTTGATCTGCTGGATCGCTACGGCGGTCTGATGGAACAGCGTGCCGATTATGCCAAACTGGTCAAGGAGATTGAAACCGTCCGCGGCGAACTCAATCACTTGCGCCACAACGAACAGAGCATCAAGCAGCGGGCCGAAATACTCGCTTTCCAGATCGAAGAAGTCACGGCGGCTAAACTCAAACCGGGCGAGGACGAAGAACTCCGCGACAGTGCCCGGCGGCTTGCCAATGCCGAGCAGCTTGCTTCCTTGATCGGAGAAGCCTATCAGGCCGTGTATGGTGGGGGCGAAGAGACTATTGCCGCCAACGATGCCCTGACCCAGGCTGCCAATGCCTTAGCACGGCTGGTTCGGATTGATGAGACGGCTAAAGAACTGGCGGACCTTGCTGAAGAGTTGTCCATCCAGGTCGAGGAATTAGGCCGGGGACTGGCCGATTACCAGGAAGGACTGGAATTCGATCCTGTTCTCCTGCAAGAAACCGAAATGCGCCTGGATATGATCACCATGCTCAAGCGTAAGTACAACGCCGAATCGATTGAGGAACTGTTGGCACTTACCGAGGAAGCCCAGAAAGAACTTGAAACTATCGAGCACAGCGACGAGCGTCTGGAAGAACTCCAGGAGCGCGAGGCGCGGCTGCTGCTCGAAATCGGCGAGATGGGCGCAACCCTCTCACGGGCACGGATCGCGGCGGCTGATACCATCTCGCGAGCTGTCGAAGCTGAACTGACCGACCTTAAAATGGAAAGCGCCCGCTTCGGGGTTTCTATCGAACAGGTAGACGATCCCGAAGGCGCGGTGGTTGGCGATTACCGTCTGGCCTTTGACCGCACCGGGATCGACCAGGTAGAGTTCCTGATCGCCCCTAACATCGGTGAACCGCTGAAACCTATCGCCCGGATTGCCTCCGGCGGTGAGACGGCCCGTATCATGCTGGCACTGAAGACTGTCCTATCTCGTGCCGATCAAACCCCTTCGTTGATCTTCGACGAGATCGATGCCGGAATTGGCGGGCGGATTGGGGCAATTGTCGGGCAGAAGTTGTGGTCACTTTCGCACGATCACCAGGTCTTGGTGGTCACCCACCTGCCGCAGTTGGCCGGTTTTGGCGATTCGCACTTTAAGGTGGAAAAACAGGTCGCCGATCAACGCACCGAAACACAGATCAGTTTGCTTGATGAGGGTGGCCGGGTTGAAGAACTGGCCGCTATGCTGGGTGCGGAATCAGGAGCCTCCCGCCAGAATGCCGAGGAAATCTTGCAATACGTCCGCCAGATCAAGCAGGCTGCACCCTCGGTGGGGTAAGCACGACGTGACAGGCCGTTTGCACACCCGGGTAAGCAAACGGCATCGTTGACACTTCCCTTTTCCACTGCGATAATTCTTCTAATGAGTGTCACCTGTAGGGACACAGTATGTTGTTTGTGTCCCTACAAAAAGTGGGTTTCCCACAGGAGCAGCTTATGTCTGTAACAGAGATATTTGAAACGATGGAATATGGCCCTGCGCCTGAATCTCCTGCCGCGGCTAACGCCTGGCTGGACGAATACAAGCGCAAATTCGGCCTGTTCATTAACAACGAATGGGTCTATCCCAAAGGGCGAAAAAACTATGACAGCCTCAATCCCTCAACCAACGAGGTGATGGCGAAGACCACTCAGGCCGAAAAAGAGGACATCGACCTGGCGGTGGCGGCAGCGCGAGAGGCTTTCAAATCGTGGAGCAAGACTCCGGATCACATCCGGGCACGTCATCTGTACGCCATTGCCCGCAATATTCAGAAGCATCACCGGCTGTTGGCCGTCCTGGAATCAATGGACAACGGCAAGCCGATCCGCGAATCTCGTGATATCGACGTGCCGCTGCTGGCCCGCCATTTTTATTATCACGCCGGGTGGGCCCAATTGATGGGCCGTGAACTTCGAGACTATCAGCCGGTTGGTGTGGTTGGGCAGATCATCCCCTGGAATTTCCCGCTCCTGATGCTGGCCTGGAAGATCGCCCCAGCCATCGCGATGGGCAATACCGTTGTCCTGAAGCCTGCATCCAACACCCGTCTGACCGCTTTATTATTCGCGCAGATCGTCGCGGAAGCTGGACTGCCACCGGGTGTTGTCAACGTGATCACCGGCAGCAGCAAAGCCGGTGGGATGATCGTCGAGCACCCGGATGTGGATAAGATCGCCTTTACGGGTTCGACCGACGTTGGGCGCATTCTCCGCCGCCAGACGGCAGGCTCCGGAAAAAAACTCTCCCTCGAATTAGGCGGCAAATCGCCGTTTATTGTGTTTGAAGATGCAGACCAGGACGCCGCTATCGAAGGCGTGATCGATGCTATCTGGTTTAACCAGGGGCAGGTATGCTGCGCCGGATCGCGGCTGCTGGTACAGGAGAGCATCGCCGAGGATTTCCTCGCCAAGCTGCGCCGTCGGATGGATACGCTCCGCGTCGGCGAATCGCTGGACAAGGTGATTGATATCGGTGCTATCGTCGATCAGGCCCAGTGGGATACGATTGATAAGTGGGTGAAGACCGGTGTATCCGAAGGCGCAACTGTCTACCAGCCCGAATCGCCTCTGCCGGGTAAGGGATGTTTCTATCCACCCACCCTGCTTACCGATGTTGACCCGGCAGCCAGCGTAGTACAGGAAGAAATCTTCGGGCCGGTGTTGGTCGGGATTCAATTCCGCACACCCTCCGAAGCCATCGCCCTGGCAAATAATACCCGCTACGGTCTGGCTGCAAGCATCTGGAGCGAAAATATCAACCTGGCAATTGATGTAGCCCATTACATTAAAGCCGGGAGTATCTGGATCAACAGCACCAATTTGTTTGATGCCGCATCAGGCTTTGGCGGCTACCGGGAAAGCGGCTTTGGCCGTGAAGGTGGCCGCGAAGGGTTATTCGAGTATCTGCGCCCCAAGTGGCAGGAGCGACCCAAACCCAAGTTCAAGCCACCGACTGACGAGGACAAGAAGTCTTCCAAATGGGGAGACGCCGTTCCGGCACGCCCCGCCCCGGTCAACGGCGCGACTGTCAATGGCGGATCATTTGGCGTTGACCGCACAGCCAAAATGTTTATCGGCGGGAAGCAGGCACGCCCCGATGGGCGTTATACCCGCTCCGTTTTAGGGCCTGATGGTCAACTGGTCGGTCAGGTGGGTGATGGCAACCGCAAGGACATCCGCAACGCGGTTGAAGCGGCGCACACCAAAGCTGGAATGTGGGCATCGGATCGCTGGGCAGATCGCTCACCCTATAACCGGGCACAGATTCTCTATTATCTGGCCGAGAATCTCGCCCCGCGCACGGAGGAATTCGCTAAACGGATCGCTGCGATGACGGGGCGTTCCGAAGAATCGGCCTGTGAGGAAGTTGAACTGTCCATCTCGCGGCTGTTTTCATACGCAGCCTGGGCGGATAAGTTCGGCGGGACGGTGCAGGAAACCGGTCTGCGAGGAGTGACGGTCGCTGCCAACGAACCGGTTGGTGTGATCGGCATCGCTTGCCCGGATGACTATCCGCTGCTGGGATTCATCTCCTTGATGGCTCCGGCCATTGCACGCGGCAACACGGTTGTTGTCATCCCCAGCGAGAAGTACCCGCTCAGCGCCACCGATTTTTATCAGATATTGGATACCTCCGATGTTCCCGGTGGGGTGGTTAACATCGTGACCGGTGATCGCGACCACCTGACCAAAACCCTGGTTGAGCATGAAGATATAGACGCGATGTGGTATTTCGGCTCGGCTGAGGGTAGCTATGAGGTTGAGTACCGTTCGGCAGTCAACATGAAGCGTACCTGGGTTGGCTATGGCATTGCCCGTGATTGGACTGACCCGGAGCAAAGTGAAGGTGAGGACTTCCTACACGAAGCTACCCAGGTCAAGAACATCTGGGTTCCATCTGGCGAATAAGAAGGAAAGTCACCCCCTGCCGCTGTTGACAGCGTCTGCCCCCCTTGCAAGGGGGGCAAATCCGAAGCGACGACCGTAGGTCGCGCAAGGATTGGGGGGTAAAGCTTATCTTCTGATATAGGTCTATTCCGAATGCAACGTTTCCTCCGCGACGAGTTCCCCAATTTGATACTGCTGAGTGCATTGGTCGTAATCCCTGCGGCTGCGATCCGGCTGGCCGATTGGACAGACGGGTTGGAAATCCTGCTGCCGATCGTGATCACCGGCCTGGCGATCAGCTACCTGATGGCGATCTCCCGCTTTTCGGATCTGTCTGCATTGTTGGCAACAACCGTCTACGGTGTATCCCTGGTCTGGGTGTTGGCGGGCTGGCGTTTTATGTCGCAGTCCCCCACCTGGCGCGAACGCTTTTATGAGATCGGCTTCCGGCTGGGAGTCTGGATCGAGGCTGTGGTTGAAGGTGGGATCAGCCAGGACAATCTGATCTTTGTGCTGCTGCTGGGTTTGCTGTTCTGGTATCTATCATTTTACGCGATCTGGAACCTGTTTCGGGCGGACCGTCTGTGGTATGCGACTATCCCGCCGGGGTTAGCTCTGCTGCTCAATAACTATTACTATTTCGGCCCCGCCCGGTTAAACTGGCTTCTAATTGCCTATTTGTTCATTGTCTTTGTCCTGGCAGTGCGCACTCATGCGCTTTCCCGCGAACAGCTCTGGATGCAAAACCGGATCGGGTTTACACCGGATGCACGGGCTGGGCTGGTACGGGCCGGGATCGTCGGTGGGATGGTGATCTTGCTGGCCGCCTTTTTGATCCCGACCGCGTCGGCTAACACCAACCTGGCGACCGTCTGGGAACAGGCCAGTGAACCCTGGCAGCGTTTCCGGGGCAATATGGATCGGCTGTTCAACGGGGTAGAAGCCTCTACTTCGACCACCGCCGAGTATTATGGTGGGCGGTCGATTACGCTGGGTGGGCCGGTCAACCTGGGCGACCAGCCGGTTATGGATGTCTACGCTCCGCAGGGCTATCACTACTATTGGCGCTCACGGGTATTTGATCAATACAGCGAGGGTCGCCTGACCAGTACGGTAGATATTCGTGTCCGGTCGGATTTTGGCAAGCTGCGCCAGGAAGAAGAGGCGGTCTATCTACTGCGGCAGAATGTCCAGCAGCGGTTTGAAATTCTGATCCCGGCCACCCAATTGATGTATGCGGCCCCGCAGGTTACCTCGTTTGCTTCGCTGCCCCTGACCTACGATGCGATTCAGACCCAGCCGGGAGAGGAATACGCAACGGTCGTGTCGGTGCGATCCAATGAGGTGCTTACCGAAGGAGATAGCTATGGCGCAACCTCGTCAATAAGCATTGCGGATGCGCCCAGCCTGCGGTTCGCCGGGGCGAATTACCCGGCCTGGATAGAAGAAACCTATTTGCAAATTCCTGACTCGATCACCGACCGGACATACCGGTTGGCGGGAACAATTGCTGCTCCGCACAATAATCCATACGATATTGCACGGGCCGTTGAAGATTATCTGCGCCGCAATATCACCTACAACGAACGCGTTTCATCTCCACCCGATGGCGCGGAACCGGTCGATTATGTGTTGTTTGAGAGCCAGGAAGGGTATTGCACCTACTATGCCACCACCATGATGATCCTGCTCCGGGCGCAAGGTATCCCGGCACGGGTGGCAGCAGGTTTCGCCCTGGGAACCTACGACCCAATTTCCAACGCCTACCGGGTGCTGGAATCCGATGCACATACCTGGGTCGAGGTCTATTTTCCCGGTTATGGCTGGGTAGAGTTTGAACCAACAGCTGCCGAAATACCCATTATCCGTGCTGAAACAGCCGTCTTGCCTGAACAATTTGCCACTGAGATGCCTCTTGCGGAAGAAACCCCGACCATTGAAACTGCTGTCGATGAGGCTGCTAACGCACCGGCTGAGAATCAACCGGATGTAATCGGGGAGTCTCAGGGACAGGAGACAGAAGCCAGCCGCTCCCGTAGATCGGGTATCCCTAAACTGATCCTGTCAATACTAGCTGGAGCTGTTGGCCTTGCCCTGGTTGGCGTGATCGCCTGGTTCTGGGTCGAGCAGCGAGGTTTATTGAAGTTAAGCGAGACCGCCCGATGTTATGCGCGTCTGAACATCTATGCATCCTATATGGGAATCAAACTGCATGACAGCGCCACCCCCTATGAACGGGCGAGTACATTGGCTGAAAAAATCCCGGAGGGTGAGTCGGTGATCTTCCGCATCACGCGGCTTTATAACGAGGAGCAGTATGGTCAGCCTGCCGACCCGGATAATAGAGATGCCCGCGCGAGGCTGGCATGGCAAACCGCCCGGCAGATATTTTTAAAGCGGATTGCCGCCCGATTCACCCCGCGCCATTAACAAGAAATGGACGCAAGCCAATCCGCTTGCGTCCATTTAGTAGTTTAGACTTGACTATGATCTCAGCGTCGCATCAAGGTTGTTCTTGAGAGTCTTTACAATCCGGTCTTGAGTTTTAGCAGCGTCCTTATCGCGCAGGCTTTTATCATCCGATTGGAAGGTCAGCGCATAGGCCAGGCTCTTCTTGCCTTGTCCGATCTGTTCACCGTGATACACGTCGAACAGCCGAACATCCCGCAGTAGATAACCGCCCGCTTCCCGAATCACCGCTTCGACCTCGGCGGCGGGGATACTATCATCAACCACTACCGCGATATCCTGGTAGATCGCCGGGTAAGCGGATATTCCCCGTACCTCGTGCATACCATAAATCCCATCCAGCAGCACTCCCAGATCAATCTCTGCTACCAGGATCGGCTGCTCTGGCAGTTCGTAAGTCTGTGCGACCAGCGGGTGTAGTTCACCCAGTGTACCGGCTTCGACACCCTTTATCATCAGGTTGGCTGTCCGGCCAGGGAAAAAGCTGCTGTGCTCTGATGCTTTATAGCTTACCCCTTCCAGGTGCAGCGCCTTGACCAGCATCTCGACCAGGCCCTTCAGATCGAAGAAATCCATCAGCTCCGGATCGAATTGTGTGCCGTCCTGCCAGTTGTGGGTGCGGCGTTCACCTGTCATTGCGATACACACTCGGCTGACTTCTTCCGGCAATTTCTGTCCCTCAACCGGTAGATAAACCTTGCCGATCTCAAAGATGGCCTGGCGACTCTGCCAGCGAGCATTAGCCGCGAGGATATCCAATGCCCCGGATAGGATCGTATGCCGCATGACGGTCTTATCCTGGCTGATCGGGTTAGCGAGGGTGACATAACCCTCACCCGGCCAGCTTGAAGCTGAACCAGCGGGAGTTAAACGGGCCTCACTCTCTGGCGTGGTCAGCCGGTAGGTGACGATTTCCTGTAACCCGCAGTTGACCAGGATATCCCGCACACGTTCCTCCTGTATCAGCGAATCGTTGTTGCGCTGCGGAGGAAGCTCATCGGGCATAATGGTGTTGGGAATCCGGTCATAGCCATAGATGCGTGCAATCTCTTCGATTAAGTCTGCCTGACCTATCATATCCTGAATATCTTTATGGGCCGGATCGTTCAGGTAGCCAATATCCATCCGGTGATCAGGTGCCGTCACCTTGAGAATTCCCTGGTCTTTAACCTCAACCGTGAATTCCAGGCTTTCAAGGATCGCCTTCACTTCGTTCTGGTCGAGAGCAATTCCCAGGATACGCTCAACCTCGCTCATGTACAGATCAACTATCATGACCGGGGCCGGGAGCGGATACTCGTCAATGATCCCCTCGGCGATCTCCCCGCCGGCAAGTTGTCGCATCAGTTCAATGGCCCGCAGCAATCCGAATTCCGATACTGCTGGATGCACACCCCGGCTGAAGCGTGCCCCAGCTTCAGAGCTCATTTCCTGCCCTCTTTCGCGTTGGGCACTGAGTGTTTGCCGGATGTTGATAAAATTCCAGTTTGCCGCCTCAAGCAGCACATTAACTGACCCGTCATGGATTTCCGATTCCAGGCCACCCATGACACCGCCGATGCTCAATCCCCCGGCAGTGTCGGCCACCAGGATCGTAAACTCATCCAGGGCATGATCAACACCGTCCAGGGTGGTCAGCCGCTCGCCTTCTTCCGGCAGCCGGGTGATAACGGTCGGTGTGCCTCCCGCCCGTTCGACCAGGATGTCATAGTCGAAGGCGTGGAGCGGCTGACCGGTTTCCAGCATGACGTAGTTGGTGACATCTACGATATTGCTGATCGGGCGCATCCCCGCCGCTTTGAGCCGCCGCTGCATCCATTCCGGTGAGGGTTTGATGGTGATCCCCTTGATCAGTGCGGCGGTGAAACGGGGATTCAATTCCGGCTCACGAATCTCAATAGCCACCTGTCCTTCAATTGACGGGCCGGTAGCTTCCACTTCGGTTGAGGGGTATTTGACCTGCTGCCCGGTCAATGCGGCAACCTCGCGCGCTACCCCCAGAATCGAGAAGCAGCGGGCCAGGTTTGGTGTTAAGTCAAGGTGGAGGATCACATCACCCAGTACATCCTGTACCGGCGTACCGGGGGCGGCATCACTTGCCAGCAGCATGATCCCCTCATGCTCGTCGGAGATACCAAGTTCTTTCTCCGAGCAGACCATACTCCGGTTATCGATCCCGCGCAGCTTACGCGGCTTGATGATCATCCGTGAGCCGTCTTCCTTGTGTCCGTCGATCACCTCGGCTCCTTCACGAGCATAAGGCGATACCAACGGCTTATCAAGCGGCCCCTGGTCTTTGTAAGAATACAGATTCGGAGCGCCGGTCACGACCGTTTCTACTTCGCCCGTGCCGTGATCGACCATTGCCAGAACCAGCTTATCGGCATCCGGGTGGCTCTTTACTTCAAGGATGTGGCCGATCACGATCTTGTCCCGATCCCAGACCAGGTGATCGGTTGAGATGGGTACGGCCAACTGCACGTCTTCCACTTGCCCTGCCGGGATGCCGATGTATTCAATGTTTCCGACTTCCAACCCGGCTAACGTGAGCCGCGCCGCCAGCTCTTCAACCGGGATAGTGATATCTACATATTCTTTTAACCATGATAACGGTACTTGCATGGTGATTCTCTTCTTCCTCGTTGTGTTATAGGTGCCTCGTTGTCTGTAGGGGCGAGATATATCTCGCCCTACGATGGAGGTCCCTGATATGAAATCGCAATCTAGAACTGGCTCAAGAAACGTTGATCATTCCCCCAGAAGTACCGGATATCTTCGATTCCGTGCTTGAGCATGGTGCTGCGTTCCGGCCCCATGCCGAACGCGAACCCGGAGTAAACCCTCGGATCGTAGCCGCCATTTTTCAACACCACCGGGTGAACCATCCCACAGCCGCAAATCTCCAGCCAGCCGGTGTATTTACATACATTGCAGCCCTTACCATCGCACAGGATGCACTCGACATCCACTTCCATGCTGGGCTCGGTAAAGGGGAAGTGAGAGCAGCGGAAGCGCACCGCCCGGTTCGCACCAAAGAAGCGCCGTGCAAAAGCCGCCAGCGTCCCTTTTAGATCGGTCATGCGGATGTTGTGACCTACCGCTAGCCCTTCAACCTGGTTGAACTGTATCTCACTCCGGGCGCTGATCTGCTCGTAGCGATAGCACATACCCGGCAAAATCACCCGGATCGGCTCAGGGGCAAAGTCGCGCATTGCCCGAATCTGGCCGGGGGAAGTATGTGTCCGCAGCAGCACACCCTCATCGGTTGTATAGAAGGTGTCCCACATATCGCGGGCCGGGTGATGCGGTGGAATGTTAAGCTGGGTGAAGTTGGTGTCGTCGTCCTCAACATCGTAGCTGCGGTAAACCTGGAAGCCCATATCCGCCCAGATATCATAGATCTGGCGTAAGCTCTGGGTGGTTGGATGCAGCCTGCCGATAGGTTCCTGTCGGCCCGGCAGCGTCACGTCGACAGCGCCCTCTTCAAGGCTTTGAGCCAACTCATGAGTGCGAACCAGTTCTTCCCGCTGCTCAAATGCAGCTTCTAATGCTTGTTTGACCTCATTGGCCCGGCGGCCAACATCCCGCCGTTCTTCGGGGGGTAACTGCCCAACCGAGCGTAGAATCTGGGTAACTTCACCCTTCTTACCAATAGCAGCATTGTGGAGCTGCTTGAGCGCCTCCATATCCTGGATAGTCTCAAGCTGTGCTAAGGTTTTCTCTTCAAGTTCTTGCAGCCGTTCTAGCATAACGTCTCCTTCACAACAAGATCAAAATAGCCCTCATCCCTGTTCAGGGACGAGAGCTTATATACTCACGCGGTACCACCCTGTTTGCCGATCTGATGACCAGCCTCCTCGTTCCACCAACGGCATTGGCAGGAGCTTATTTTCCCATCAATGCGATTAGCTGCCCGGATAACGGCGGGCGATCCGGAATAGGCTACTGAATCTTCTTGAAGATCGTTGGCCCACCGGCTCCGAAGCGAACATCTGTGATAGGTCATCAAATCAGGCTTCCAGTCTATGACCTGATTTCCCTGGTGATTCCATGCTTCACAGATTCTTCTTCATCACAGCCTGTTGTCAATATGCTCAATCGGGCGAAATTATGCCACCCTGATTGGATGCTGTCAAGAAAACAATGAGCGGCCTGTTCTGACCGCTCATTAGTTATCCCTTACAGTTGAGTTTGAGCCTGTGTCAATCCAGATGATGATGCAGGCAAGATCGTCTGGGCACCGTTGATCACCGAGTCCCAGTAAGGCACCCACCCAATTCCGAACAGCATCATGTGGATGTCCTTCTTATAGGGGGTGACCGTCACTTCTTCGATCTTCTGAACGGCCTCCGCCCATTTCTCCTGCACGGCCTGAAGTGTTTGCTCCATCTCATATGAGGTCTGATCCATCTGGTTGATGATGGTCTGGTAATCCTGCTCCTTCAGCCCCATTTGATCCTGCGATTGGCTGGTGTAGCGACGCAGCCGCGTGGCACGCGATAGGGCATGGTAGGTGCCCCGCCCCTTGAACATTTGCATCAACGACTCACCGGCAGAGATCATTTCCTCCCGCTGGCGGGCGGTAAGTTCCTCGCGTTCGGCGTCCAACCGGATCGCCTTTTGCCGGGCACGATCTTCTAACGCAACCAGCTTCTTGTCGTAGCGTTCCGCGATCTTGTCGATTTCCTCGTCACGCTGCTGCCGGGCAACTGCTTGCAGCCGGGCGTAAAAATCGCGCTTGCTTTCACCCAACCCACTGTACATCTTGAGCACCGGATTATAGTAAACGCTCAACGCCACATTTTGATACAACCAATCGGTCAGGTTAGTCTGGAGCTGCTTGAAGCCCGTTCCCGAACTCAACGTGCTGGGAATTTCCGCATAGAAGGCGTCCGCGAAGGGGTCCGGATCAAGTGAGTGAGGGTCAAAAGGATCAGATAGATAATCTTCCCAGGCAATGAACGGTGTACGGGGTAAGGTCGGAACGACAAACGCATAAGTCAGCATCTCTATTGAATTGGTCGGATTATGGGAGACTCGAATAGTAGTCTGCGCCAGCAGTGCTGGACGATAGAGCAGACGGCGGCGCGTTTCGACATTGATGGCGGGCTGCTGCCACCAGCTTTCCCAGTTACGGATCGACTGCTCAACCGAATATTCAGTTGGGAGATAGTACTGGTAGATCGACGATGGCAGTGCCGGGGGAATGGCAGAAAAGCCCGCTGGTACATCTTCTTTTTCTTCCCTCTTGGGGCTGATCGGCTTCTGTCCACTGGTGTCAGAATAAGTCGGTGGCAGTGGAGTGCTGCTTTGCCCTAATGATGGACTTTGTGGTTGGGCCTGTGAAATCGGCGCACCGACGCTAACACCGGCCACTGGTGCGTAGTGATGGGCCAACTGCTGTGGTTGTGCTGCTTGCTGCTGGCTTAATATCTGGCGCTGATTTGCCATCAAAAGGCTGATCTGGTCACGGGTGAGCGGGCCGCTTAGATAAGACATTGCCCACCGGGTGGTCATCAGCTTGGGTGTTTCCGTCTCATGCACATTGTGATAGATAAACTGTCGAGACCCCAATCTACCAATTAGCTTATCAACTGTCTTGAGATCGAGTACAGAAGAGGCGTCACGGGCGCTGTCCAGCCCTTCAAGCACCCGCTCCTTATCATTCTCCGTTTGTAATTTCCCGATAAACCAGGTGCCGATGTTGGACAGACCCTTGTAGTCAATGTCTTTCGGATTTTGTGTGGAGAGCAATGCCCCAACCCCAAAGGCACGAGCTTGTTTGAGCAGCCGCATGATCGGGTCTTTGGTGACCGGGTTACGTGGGTATGGTGGCATCATGCCGAACACTTCGTCGATGTAGATCAGCGCTCGCAGACTGGTCGAGCCGGAAAGTGTCCGCATCCAGGCCAGCAGATTCTCAAGCAGCAGGGTGATGATAAACTGGCGTTCTGCCTCATTAAGATGCGCGATATAAAAGATCGAAGTCCGGGGGTATCCCTCCGGGGTATAGAGCAGCGAGGGAATGTCGATGGGTTCACCCTGGAGCCAGCTCTGGAAGTTCGGTGCAGCAATAATGTTGTTTAACTGCTGGGCTAGTTTGAAGCGATCCTTCTCCGGGAAGACCGTCTCCACGTCGAGCACCCCCAGCTTACCAAACGGCGGGCGCTGCACCTGGACGATCAACTGCTCCAACGAGAGGTCGGTATTGTGTCGCCAGTTGTATTCAAAGATATTTGAGATCAGGATATGCTCACGGTCCTCGACCGGATTGGCATTCATCCCGATCAGGGCCAGCATAGCTGTTACTGTGCCTGAAATCCGCTCGCGGAGGATTTCCTCATTCCCCGTCCAGCCCCCGGCAGGGGCAGCGAATGAGTGCAAAATGCTGATCGGAAGCCCTGCCTCTGATCCGGGTGTGTAAATACTAAACCGCGATGCACGCCGATAATCCTGGATGCGATCATTGGTAATGCCCCATTTTTCGAGGCCTTCTTTCCAGCGCTCCGCTGTCACCCGTGCATGCTCCTCAACGGTTGCATCTGCACGAACAGCATCGTCGGGATTAACCCAGGGCTGGAACCGCGATGGCTCAAGATCGGGGAAGGCTAGCAGCATATTGGTGATGTCTCCCTTTGGATCGATGATCAACAATGGGATGTTGTCGATTACCGCTTCCTCCAGGATCGTAATGCCCAATCCTGTCTTGCCACTGCCGGTCATGCCGAGAATAACGCCATGGGTCATCAGATCCCGTGAGTCATAGTAAATGACCTCATCCTCTAGAACCTGGTCTGATTCCGGGTCCACACGTGCACCGAGATAAAAATTATTAGGCGCTTCTACAAACTGCATCCTTACATTCTCCTCATAAAACCTGAGCAGTCAAAACAAACGATTATTACTGAGTTACATTAGTAGGACTGGGTAGGCTAAAGTAAAATCGGCTTCCCTTGCCAACCATGCTTTCGACATGTACCTTGCCACCCAGCCGGAGAACTATGCGTTGTACGATGGATAAACCCAGACCGTGCCCCTCGGCACGGATTTGGGTGAGTTTTACAAAGGGGACAAACACCTGAGCCTGCTCATCCGGGGTCAGGCCGTTACCGTTATCCTGCACCCAGAAGCGGATAGTTCCATCGCGTTGGGGCGCCGCATCGAGCGTGATAACCGGGGGCCTTCCACCATATTTGATCGCATTGCTGATATAGTTAAACCACACTTCTTCTACCCAGGGACCATAGCCTATTGCTACCGGCCATTCATCCGGCAAATTAATCTGTGCGTGTTCCTCTTCGATCAGGTATTGCAGCCGCCGGATCGTTTCCTTTACAATAATATCCATGGCAAGGGGCCGCATCTGGATTTCTTGTTTCCGTACCCCGGCCAGCAGCAGCAGTTCCTCAATGATGTTACCCATCTTCAGGCCGGTCTGGACAATACCTTGCAGCAGTTCTTGCATTTGCTCCGGCGGTACGGTCTCATAATCGGATTCCAGCAGACTGGCATATCCGACAATTAAGTTCAAGGGGTGTTTGAGGTCGTGCGCAACCGTATGAGCGAAAGCGTCCATCTCGGCGATCAACTTCTCACGCTCGGCCTCAACGCGTTTAAGCTCGGTAATATCGCGCCCTACCCCTGCAATGCCCGTAATGCTGCCTTTATTATCTCGGAGGGGTGATACAGCCGTTTGTAGATAAACCTGTCCCCGGTGTGGCGTCGAGAAGGTCCACTCGTACACAACGTTTTCCCCCGCGAGGGCCTTTGCATTGGCTTCCTCGTGGACACGGGCGGCTTCTTCTCCCAATACGGCGCGTGCCGTCCGTCCTAAAAATGTGTGCGGCATAAAGTCGAAATTTTCTAACCATACACCGAACACGCCGGTAAAACACTGTTCAGGATCAAGCATGAAGATCAGATCGCTCATCGAACTGATGAAGGAACGGAACTGCTCTTCGCTCTGGCGCAAAGCCTCTTCAACCCGTTTTCGCCCGGTTACATCTCGAACAATCATCTGGGTTGCAGTCATCCCGAAGAATTGAATGGGCGTCTCGGTGATCTCAACGGCAATGGTCTGTCCATCTAGACGAATAAGTTCTTCTTCGCTGACAAACACAGGATGCTCGGAATCGATATCTCGCTGATAGCGTGTACTTCCGTCACGATATTCGGGGGAGCGAAAGAGAGATATCGATTTATCAGTGAGCTGTTCAGCATTGTTGGCCCCTAATAGTTTTATCCCCCTTGCATTGATATAAAGCAAGATCCCATCCTGGTGGATGGCGATCATCTCAGGTGAGGACTCAGCTAGATTACGGAAGCCCTCTTCACTGTCCCTCAATGTGGTTATCTGGTCACGAAGCCTCCCTAACTCATCAAGGAGATTTTGGTTTGCTCCGTCAATATTCGTCATTGTTTTCTTCTACATCCTACTCGACAGAGTAAGTCCGAATAAAATGAATACTAGGGCAGGGAACTTTCTGTCAGCCAGGCAGCTTTCTCTATTTTAACAGATTGCAACGATTTACACTTGGGCGCACCTCATGTGCGCCCAAGTTGATAACTATTCCGTTGATCGTAGATTGGCAGGCAGCACTAATCTGCTGCCTCGCACACACCTGCCTGGGTAAGTTGAGCATCGGCCATCCGGGCGGCAAATTCTTGTTCATATAGGCCCGCCACACCCGGATCATGGACGATAACCACGTTCTCATCGTTGGATTCGGTTGCATTGTCACTGAAGTTGAATGATCCAATGACAACCGTTGAACTGTCAATGATAATCACCTTGTGGTGGAAAGTGCGCGGATTTCCATCCAGCCGCACATCCAACCCCATGTTTAACATCGCTCCGCATTCGGAGTATTCGGTAGCCGCTCCACGCTGTTCAAAAATACCGGCTACCTCGACACCCTGTTCGGCTCGTTCACGCATTGCCTGCCCCAGATTGTCTTCGGTAAACGAAAAGGCCATAAAGTGGATTGAGCTCTGTGCCTGTGAGACGTTATTGATCAGAGCCGATATAACATCGTCCTCAGAGGCAAAGTAGTTTTCAATCTGCACGCCATCCAATGTAAAGACCGGGTTGGGGGTATTCGATGGGGAAGTTGGCCCAAACTCACCGTTGAACATTTCTTCAAATTCAACCGTGTAATTCTCTGCCAGTTTGGTGGATCGGATAACGATCACGTTGTTGTTATTGCGATACACCCCATTCTCTGTGATGTTCATCGACCCTGTCCACACGGTTTGCCGGTCGAACACGTAGAACTTATTATGCATAAAGGCGCTGCGTTCATCAGGTGTAGCAGGGATGCCCGCGTCGATTAATTCTTCCATTTGCGGGTCTTCTTCGGTGTGCTCGTCATCATAGACAATACGAACGGCTACCCCTCGATTATGGGCGGCGATCAAGGCGTCGGCCACATTTTGCAGATTAAACTCAAACATCGCGGCGTCGATGCTGCTCTGGGCCGAGTTGATCAGTTCGATCAGGTGTTCTTCCGTCCCACCGGTGGTCACATCATCAAAGGGAATGACCGGATTGGTGAAATAGACGGTATAAAAATCGCCGCTGCCACCGGTTGATTCGACGGCTTCTGCTCCAAATGATTCGGCAGCGGGGGCAGATTCCGATCCGCCGAGATCTATACCGAGAATGCCTCCCAGCGTATTCAAAGCCTGCTCCGGGCCATATAACACCCCCACCACGATCACCAGGGCGATCACAACCACCAGACCACCTAGGGTGATCGATGAGGATGAACTACTCTTCTTTGTACTCTTCTTGCGGGCCATAACGTGTCTCCTCCGGGGTAAAGTAGCCGATCAGTTTGGACAGGGCTTCACCTGGCGTGAGACCCTGTAAATTTGCTGCTTCTGATTCTAGCGCAGTAGGCGGCGTAAATTCCAGGACAGGAACTTCTCCCGCTGCTTCGAAAATCTTTTCCAGCAGTGATACCAGTTCATCTTGCGTTGAGGACGCTAAAGAACCAATCAATTTGTTAATTCGGCGTATTACACGACGCAGGTTTTTCAACGCAAGCTCCAGGTATGCTATTGCTTCTTCCAACGTCATACCGGCGGTTTGCTCGGCTAACTGTTTTGTGATGGGCAGGCCCCATTCGAGTAAACGACGGCCCTCGGCGTCGTCAAGATCGCCGGTCAGGCTGCTGTCTTCTAACAATTGCTCGGCAACCCGTTGTTTAAGTTCTTCAATCAAGGGTTAACCTTCCTATTATCTATCTAATGAACAACTGGGACGAAATGGTGTTATGTGGATTGAGATGTATCTTTCCCCACATTGGTTTGCCTATTAGAACAATTGTAGTGAAGATCACCGGCTTGGCAAGAAGGATTGCAGTTCTTTGATGATATCCGGGTGTCCGGCAAATATCGAAGGGCTGTCTACACGGGCTCTAATGCCATCGTAATTGTAAAGCTCGCCACCCGCTTCCCGGATGATAATCGCCGCGGCAGCAGTGTCCCAGGGTTTTAGCCCCAGGTTGAAGTACAGTTGTACCCACCCGCAAGCGATGTATGACATCGCCAGGGCTGCCGAGCCAATAGCGCGGACGGTATGGCAGCGAGTTAGGAGTTCCCCAACAACCCCGACGGCCTGTCTCCGGATGTCCGTATCATGTGCCCAATCCAGTGCCGCCATTGACTTATCGAGCGGTCGGGCTTCAATCGGTGGGAGCAGTTGATCGTTAAGCGTGGCTCCCTGGCCTTGTATCCCCATAAAGCAGTCTTTGCGCAAGGGATCGAACACCACGCCAGCTACCGGTTCCTGGTCAATCAATGCCCCAATCGAGAAACTGACGAACGGGATATGGTAGATAAAGTTTGAGGTACCATCCAGCGGATCGATAATCCACACCACACCATCAGGTATCGGATACCGCCCCTCTGCGTCTGGTTGGCTGTCCGGGTCCTCTTCGGAAAGGAGCACATGGTCGGGGTGCCGCTTCTGGATCAAGGAAAACACGGCATCCTGGACGGCCTGATCGGTATCTGTTACCAGGTCACGAACCCCTTTGACCTTGACCGTCCGGGGTTTGTCGTAGTTATTCCGAATAATCTCACCGGCTTTCTCGGTGGCGATCAAACAAGTTTGTCTAAGTTCTTCGAGTAACCTTAAATCGGTCATGATGTTTTCTCAATAATCAGTAAATGTGACAGACCCAACAGTCGGAATGGTGTCTTCTCGGCGAAGTAAAGCACTGAACGCAGTAGCTTCCCGATCTTTGGATAACGGGCGATGATGTTGTCATAACCGCCAAAAATGCGGGTATGATGCACAATCCGCAGTGGCAGGCCGTCAAGGAGCCGGTGTAAATCGCGGCGGGTATAAGCTCGGACGTGTGGAGCCAGCCGGTTCCGCAAAAAGTCGGGCAGGTAATTGATCAGGGGTGTGTTGCCAAAGTGATATTGCCCTCGCCAATAGTGACCGTGTGTTTCAAAGGGATACCATCGGTTGGGGCAAAACAAGACGATCCGCCCACCGGGTTTGAGCACACGAGCCATCTCTTCAATTGCTGCCTGATCATCAGATACATGCTCGATCACCTCGTTAGAGAGGATGACATCAAAGGTTTGGTCAGGGTACGGGACATATTCAGCAGCCGCGACGGTGGTCAGAGGGACCTGCTCATGTGTTTTTACAGCCCGATCCAGCTCGATATCGAAGGCAAAAACGTGAGAGCTGTCGGCTTGCAAGTGCACCGCATAGGCTCCCAATCCGCAGCCATCGATCAGGATCACCGTGTTGCGAGTCTCTGCCCAGCGGCGGATCATCGCCAACCGGCGATCCTGGCCTGCCCGCCAGACGAAACTGGGTGCGCCGCGTTCGGCGAACTTGTCTTGAGTATCGTTCATATTTCCGCCTGTGTCAGTTTTGCCTTGAGAGCCTCGATGTTATAAACCGGGGACGGATCAACTTCATAAGCCATCGCAACGTAGTAGCTGACATAATCCCCAAACTGAATCAGGCTAAATTGATTTGCCAACCGGCTTTCACCCCGCGCCCTGATCGTATCGGTTACACAGCCCTGTTCGCGCAGTACATCCGCCGTCAACTGGTGACGCAAAACTACACGTGGATGATCGTATTTCTCGGAGAGTAATTGAACAACCGCATAGCGATGATTGTCGTGCAGATCCTCCGGGTAATCGATCCCGACCACCGAGTTATAATCCAGTTCAGGCAGCTCATCGTAATAAGCGTGGGCTTTTGCGTTTTCGTTTAGTTGTGTTGTCCAGCGCCGTGCCACCGGAACCAGCAGCCCAGACCCCCAAACCACAATTGTGCGCCCAATCATCTGTCCGGCAATACGCTTGGCTGGGTTTTTAGCTGCGGGCGTGTCAACTGCAAATTGGCGGCGGGCTTTTTCCATCAAACGGATAGTTTCTTGGACTGCGCTGCCCTGATCAGGGATCATCTCGACCTGCGAAAAGGCAGCCAGCACCAACCCATACTGCCATCCAACTGCCGCTCGTGATAATGATGGGTAGTCGTAAGTCCAGATCGTACCTCCGGCTTCCTCAACCCTATCGGCCAGTTTCCCGCCGGAAGTGATCGCGAGTAACTGTACCCCGCGATCAACGGCCTGCTCGACCGATGAAAGAACTTCTTCAGTATTGCCAGAATGACTCATGGCAATGACGAGTGTATCGTCCCCTCTGACGTGAGCCGGTAGATTGTAAGCTCGGTTGACCATAACAGAGCATTGACTGGTATCACGAGCCAATGCTGCCAGCAGGTCACCACAAATTGCCGATCCGCCCATCCCACAAATGACAACTCGTTGTACCTCGCTGAAACGGCTGGGTAGGTTAAGCGATTGGCCGTACACCCAGGAGTCGTGAATTTGGTCAGGCAGGGCATCGATATAATCGATCATCCCATCAGCGTCTAAACGCTGAAACAATTCAAGATCGTCCAGATCCATTTTTGCAATTCTCCACTTCACGTTTTTGTGGGGCAGGTAATCGGTGTTCTAAATTCTGTCCTCTACGCTGATACGTTTGCTGAGTTCCTGCCCGAAAGCAAGTAAACGCTCACGATAGGCCCCATCAAGCGGGGTCAGGATCATTTCGTAAGCATCTTCACCGTCATCGCGATAATATCCTTTTCGCCGCCGGTTAATCTGAAAGCCATATTTCCGGTATAGGTTTTGCGCCAGGGTATTGGATACACGTACCTCAAGAGTTACATGATCAGCCTGGTTACGGACAGCCTGCCGGATCATGTTCCACAGCAGCAGTTCGCCCAGCTTTTTCCCTCGCCAATCTGGATGTACAGCTATGGTGCTGACATGCGCTTCGTCGGCAACGTGCCAGAACCCGGAATAGGCAACTATCGATGTCAATGAATCGGCTTCTGTTGTCGGAACCACAAGCTGCTTCAACCGCCCGAATACGCCATTCTCTCCCGGTGGCGCTTGGATATCCTGGCTATCGTGCTGCAACACAAACATGGCCGAGCGATCGTTAGCGATTTCGTAGCGATACGTGCGTGGGGGCCAGGGTGTAGAGAAAGCTACCTTGTCGATGGCAACAACCTGATCAATATCAGCCAGTGCCATCTGGCGCAAAACAACATGAGTACGGGTGTTAATCATTGATTGTCTTCAACCGGAATGCTTAGGGTTCCTTCAAGTAAATTGGGGCCAATGTCGCAGCTCCATCGACCTCGCCTTTGGCGAATCGTCGATAGGCCAACTCAGCCAGAAAACCGGCCCGCCGTAGGATATGGGCTGGTTGTGCGAGGATAACATACGGGTGGTCGGCAAGCAAAGCCGGATCAATCTCGCCGCTGAACTGCGTGCTCTCATCTAACGATTCAAGCAATGTTTCCCATCCAAAAATGGCGGGTTGATCGGTGCTGTGCCAGTTGTCGGTCTCCCAGGTGTAGAACCCGGCACTGATCCGTCCACGCCCGGCCTGTGCTACGACGCACAACCGGTCGACCAGGTGAGGTTGGGCTGCTGCTACAATGTCCAGAGTCGGGATACCGATCAATGGGAGTGGTGGGTCGGCGGCTAAAGCCAATCCTTTGGCAACCCCCATCCCGATCCGCAGACCGGTATATGAACCGGGACCAAGTGCCACTGCAATAGCTGATAGATCGGTCGGCGTAACCCCGGCCCGCTGCATCATATCGTCGCAGGCAGGAGTAAGTTCAATCGTGTGGCGTGATGCCGTCCGCCAGGTAAACTCAGCAATGATTTGTTGACCATCATACAGCGCCATGCTGATCTGGCGGGTTGCAGTATCAAGAGCAAGAAGCATGGTTTCCTCATAT
This sequence comes from Anaerolineae bacterium, assembly GCA_050288085.1. GTDB lineage: Bacteria > Chloroflexota > Anaerolineae > Aggregatilineales > UBA3940 > JBNKDD01. The sequence continues at coordinate 17,003 of JBNKDD010000002.1, read as the reverse complement.
ACTAAATGACTGTTGTGAAACTATGCCATTAATACGATGCATGTGCAAAAACTCCCGGCTTGTGTTTCCCGGTCACCACGCTATAATTCCAACGAACCCATGTTGAGAGTGAATATTAATTATGCTTAAGAATAGTCCAAACAAGCCCCTACCCATAGTCCCACTGGTTATCAGCGGTGGAGTGGTCATCGTCGGCTGTGTTTTGCTGGCTATTGTTTTATTTGCCCTTTTGAAACCTGGCGGTGGACGGTCGAGTGCTGCCGTTGAAACAGCTACCCCTTTAGCCACCTTATTACCAACGGCGACCATCATGCCCACCGATCTGCCTACAGCGACGGCTGAACCAACACAGGAGACGCCCCAGGAGGCTGAGCCAGAATCTCCGACCGATGCCCCTGCACCGACTGCCCAGGAGGCTCAACCTACCGCTATACCCCAACCCACCAATACCCCCGCACCCACCAATACACCGGAGCCGACGGCCACCCCGGAAAATCAAACCATCAAAGATGTCCAGTTTTCATTGCAGAGCCAGACCGTCGTTGCCAACGAGAGTGTCGTCTTTAACTTCTCGATCACGAATGCCACCAACGAGGAAGTTCAATTGGGGATCGTCGGTGTAGTGGTCTGGAAGGATGGCGTAAACGCTCACTTCCACCAGAGTTGGGTTGGCTGGACCTTGCAGCCAGGGAAGACCGATTCCTGGCAGGATAAACTCGCCATCGGTACGCCCGGTTTGTATCAGCTTCAACTGAGTATTTGCCTGTCCAGTGTGGATGAATGCACCGGTGGGGCCGGTGATTGGCAGTTGCAAGGCCAACCCATTGACCTGACAATAACTTAAATATTGTGTGGGCAAAGAAGATTTTGCCCCTGAGTATAGGTAGTTTTATATTTAGTGAGGTAGGGAGGGCATCCCCGTGACAAAAATCATTGGGAAACTGATTGGATTTGTAGTGTTCGCGTGTTTGTTTGCCTGTATTGCCGGAGGCGTGGTTTTTGCCAGCACAGAACGTGGTCGTACCGTCCTGGAAAATGCGACCGGTATGAGCCTCCCGGAGCCACCCCAGATTGATACAAGCGGCCTGCCACCTTTGCCGCTTCCCGATGTCAAAATCCCTGAACAACTCCAACCCGGTGAGGCCATCCTCACCCGTGACCAGGTCAAACGCCAGCCGCTTTTCGCCCGTGTTCCTGCACCGCAGCAGTTATCTCTTGAGGGCGAAGTGATTGGAACCAACGTTTTCCTTGCCATTCTGATGGCCCTGCTATTTGGGATCACCACAACCGTTTTAGGCAATATGATGCGGGATGAAGAAGTACGCATTCAAGCCTGGCTGCAAGCTTTTGGAATCAAGCGTCTGACGGAATGGCTCGGTAAAGCCTTCCAATGGACACTGGGGGGAGCTATTAAAAAAGGCTGCCTGACGATGCCGCTGGTCCTGGCAATTTTTGCCTTGTACGGGATCATCTATGCTTTCCTTGAGGCCGATCCAGGCACACCCATCTTCAGTGGGGATGGCGCATTACTCATCATTACCCTGGCTTTTACGGTTGGCATTGTTGCTTTTGCCGCAGACTTCGCTCGCCGGATTATGGGGCGCGTCTGGCATACCAAGTCCCAATATAATCTCTATCCGGTTAACCTGGCAGTGGCAATCCTTACCGTCATTGCATCACGTATTTTCGTTTTGACACCAGGTATTATCGTTGGAACGCCCGGTGGTGCAGATGTTGATCTGCCCGAAGATAAGCGCGAACAGCGTGAGGTCGCCTTATCCTTTGTTACCCTCGTTTTGTGGGCCGTCGTCGGCGGGATTGCCTGGGCGGTGAGCGGGTATATTCAAACCGTGGTCGGCAGTGTATTCCCTGAACGGATTGTCAATGCTGTTGCCACCGGATTGACCGTCGCTGAGGGGTTAAGCCTGGCAGTTTTCCTGGTGGCGCTGGAAACGCTGTTCTTCGAGATGCTTCCGGTTGCTTATGGAACCGGCCAGACCATTTTTAAATGGAACAAATTTGCCTGGGCCGTTTTATTTGTCCCGGTGGCTTTCCTGTTTAATCATGCTCTGCTCAACCCCGAAAGCGGATTCCTCGACTCTTTCTTCCACTCGAATGTTCGCTTTGCCTGGTTCATGCTGCTGGCATTGGTTGGGGTGACCGGTGGGTTGTGGTTTTACTTCAATGTGGTGGATGACGTGCTGCGCGATTGGCTGGGGATCAAACTCCCTGGCGATGAGCCGCCGCCCCCACCACCGCCACCGTCCTATTACCCTCCCCAACCGCCTCAATATTAAGGCATTTTAAATCCGTAGGGGCGAGGCAGACTAACTTTTGGTTTGCCCTCGCCCTTTTCGTTACCCCGAACAATAGGCTATCGCTGTTTCCGCCAGAATATGCGCCAGATCAACCACCGATTGTATATCGACCCATTCTTCCGCAGCATGTAATCCCTGACCGGTTGGGCCGATCAAGACGGTTTCCATGCCCGCTGCCGATAAGAAAGCTGCATCTGTCCAGAAGGGCTGCCCGATATGATCCGGCTTTTGGCCCAGACGGTGGGTTACCGCATCTTCCAGCACAGCGACAATCGGAGCATCGGCAGCAATATCAAACGGCTCACGCTGGTAGACCGGTTTGACCGTCGCTTTGAAGGTGGAATCTTCCGCTGCCAACCCGTCAATGATCGCCTGAAGTTCCTGGGTGATTGCTGCCTCAGTTTCCCCGGCGATGGTGCGCCGCTCGACCTGGAGTTTACAACTTGCAGCATAGATGCTTGGTTCGGTGCCGCCGTTGAGCATCGCTGCATGCAGCGACGGCGGCCCGGCCAATGGGTGCGGCGGGCGGGAACGTAAGTCTTTTTCCAGCCGGTCAAGTTCGTAGAGAAAACGGCCCATCCGCATATTGGCATCAATGCCCAGATCGTACCGGCTGCCGTGTGCGGCCCGGCCAATCGTCTCGACTTCGTACCAGATATAGCCACGATGGGCACGGCAGATTGCCATATCGGTTGGTTCGGTGACAATCGCTCCATCGGCATGATAATGTTTGACAATGTCAGCCGTGCCGATACTGCTGAATTCCTCATCCACAACCAGGGTCAACAGCAGGTCACCGGCCAATTCTATCCCTGAATCGGCCAGCGTTTTGGCCGCAGATAGCATTGAGGCCAGGCTGCCCTTCATGTCATATGCACCCCGACCATACAGCTTCCCATCACGGATATCAGCCGAGAAGGGATCAATCGTCATGCCATCCACGCCGACTGTGTCGGTATGCCCATTGAGGATCAGGGAGCGTCCTTTGCCTTTTCCTTTGAGCCGACCGACAACGTTAATCCGCCCGGCTTCAACCTCGTGGGTGGTAACAGCCAGCCTTAGATCGTTTAGAAAATCGGCAATGTAGGCCGCGATCTCCGCCTCGCCGGGTGCGCCGGGCTGAAGAGATGGGTTGATCGAGTTGATTTGTACCAGGTCAGCCAGTAACTTAATGGCGGCTGATTCGTCAATATTGATAGTCAAAGTGTCTTCTCACTTCCTGTGTTGAATAGTATAAGGTAATTTCTCCCCCTATGAAATGTTTTCTGATAAGATAGAGGAGGTACATGATCGCCCAGAGAATGTGTGAATTGTGGGAATCCAGACGAGCTATGTTTGAATAAGCACAAAATGGTATTGAAAGTTGGTCTGAAGATGTCTTTTTGCTGGTCGGATGGCTACTCCTACCGGGCGGATCATGTTAAGATAGTGAGGGTATTCGGGTCTTGGGCAAAGTGAGGTATGCGAGATGTCCGATAACCAAGTAATGACATGGATGATCCTTGAGGATGACGAAGCAACGCGGGACGTGATCGAAACCATGTGCGAACTATGGGAATTCCCGGTTGTCGCATTCAAGGATGGGAATCGTGCAGCCGAGTATCTCGAGATGGATAACCCGCCCGAACCTTTACCCAATGTGGCCTTACTCGATATCCGCAATCCCGGGCTGTGGGGACATGAGATCAGTGCGCGTATTCGTAATCATCCAATGCTGAGTGATATTGCCATCATTATTATGACGGCCTATGAATTGCCCGGTAAAGATGAAAGGCAGCTCAAGGATATTTCCGGCGCGGATCGGATTATCTTCAAGCCGCTCCCCCCGATGGATCGACTGATCGGGATCGTCAAAGATGTGATAGCAGAACGAGAAAGCAAGTAATTGCCTGTCCCCTTATAAGGTGAACGTTTGTGCTATTTATCTTGCACGGATGCCTGCTCAGTGATACACTCGCACCATGATCAGATCGCAGTTGTTTGAGGAGTCAAAATCCTGATGGCCGTCAAGGCCCTATATCTCAAGTGGCGTCCGATGACATTCGAAGAAGTCGTCGGGCAAGAGCACGTGACCACTACCCTGCGGCATGCTCTGGCGAGTAACCGGATCGGTCATGCTTATCTGTTTTCCGGTCCGCGGGGTACGGGAAAAACAACAACAGCCCGACTGTTGGCGAAGGCAGTTAACTGCCTGGATGAAGACCCGCTCAATCGTCCCTGTAATCAATGTCCTCATTGTGTGGCCGTCAACGATAGCCGCTTTCTCGATATGATCGAAATCGATGCCGCTTCCCACACCAGCGTTGATGATGTGCGTGAACTGCGGGATCGGATCGCATTTGCTCCCAATGAAGGCCAGTATAAAGTCTATATTATTGACGAGGTTCACCGGTTTTCCGGCGCAGCATTTGACGCTTTGCTGAAAACCATCGAAGAACCGCCCGCCCACGCGATCTTTGTGCTGGCGACTACCGAGATTCACAAGGTCCCGCAGACTATCCTGTCACGCTGCCAGCGCTTCGATTTTCGCCGGATCGCCCTGCCGGAGATCGTCGCCCGCCTTTGGCAGATGGTCGAAGAGGAGGGCTTACAGGCAGAAGAAGCAGCCCTGGAATTAGTTGCCCGGCAGGGAACCGGATCACTCCGCGACTCGATCAGCCTGCTCGATCAACTGATGGGTGAACCGGGTGAGATCTTAACATTGGCATTGGCTCAGGCGATCCTCGGTGCAACCACCAGCGATTCGATCCGTGACCTGACTTATGCGCTGATTGGCGGCGATACGGCGGCGGGATTGGATATTATTAATTATGCACTCGATCAGGGTGCAGATGCCAGGCAGTTTGCCCGTCAAATGGTTGAACATCTACGGCGGGTAATGCTGGTACAGACTGCTGGAACGGAGCTTATTGAGACTCAAGTCTCCGCCGAAGAGCTTGAGGTTATTGCCCAGCAAGCCAGCCAATTTCCCCGCCGGATGCTGATCGAAGCACTCCAGGCTTTCAACGAGGCGGCTAATGATCTGCGCGGCGGCTGGCAGCCCCAACTGCCGCTTGAGCTAGCATTGCTGAAAACCGTCGAAGCTCTGGCCGAGCCGCAGCCGGTAGTAGTTGCTCAACAACCACAAACTCAAGTGGTCGCTCGCCCTGCTCCACCTGATACACAGGCCGCCGCGCCAGTTGCCGCATCGGAACAGCCGGTAACTGAAGAACCGGAGATTCCGGTTCAGCCTGCCGCCGATGCCCCCACAAGGGAAGCCTTACAAAAACAGTGGGGAAACATACTGGCCGCGATCAAGCAAAGTGGGAATTTCGAAGCGGAAGCCCTGCTGCGCTCAGGTGATTTATATGGCATCGATGGGTATAACGTGATTGTCCAGATGCCGAGCGAAATCCTGGCGAAGAAACTCGAATTGGATCACAACCGGCTGGCAATTGAATCGACCTTGCAGCAGCTATTCAGGCTGCCCTTAAAGATTCAATTCCGGGTTGGGGTCGGATCACAGCAGCATGACGACTCCGACCGGTTAGATGACCTGTTAGCAGAAGACAATATAGTCGCTTATGCCGTCAATGACCTGGGCGGCAAAGTTACACAAATTGATGAAAGTGAGGAGTAAATCAGATGGCAAAAGGTAAAGGACAGAAATATCGACGGACTCCAGGACCCAGCCGATCAGCCGGTGGTGGGGCTGGTTTAGCCCAGCAAATCCAACAGATGCAGCAGGAGATGGTCAAGGCCCAGGAAGCGCTGGCCGATGAGACGGTCGAAGTGACTGCCGGAGGCGGCATGGTAACAATTGTCATCACCGGTCACCAGCGCATTAAATCGATTGCACTCAAACCGGAGATCGTCGATCCAGAAGACCTGGAAATGCTGCAAGATTTATTGGTTGCTGCCGTCAACCAGGCTATTGAACAATCTCAAACCATGGCCGCTGAACGGCTTGAAGGACTGACCGGTGGTTTGAACATCCCCGGCCTTATGTAGACCAGATGAGTAAAGCTATCCCGGCTTCGGTGACACGGCTGATCGACGAGTTTTCCCGCCTGCCGGGGATTGGCCCGAAGACTGCCGCTCGCCTGACATACTATCTCTTACGTGCGCCGGAAGAACATGCAGCAGCCCTGGCTGAAGCCCTGCGTGATCTGAAGGCGTCAACCCATTTTTGCTCGATCTGCTACAACATCACCGAGCAAGAACCCTGCGCGATTTGTTCGGATGAAAAACGCGACCCACAGATCATCTGTGTGGTTGAAGAACCTTTAGACGTTTTAGCCTTCGAACGCATTGGAACCTACCAGGGACGTTATCATGTGCTGCACGGGGCGATCAACCCGGTCGAAGGCATTGGCCCCGACCAGTTAAAGATCAGGGAACTGGTCGCACGAATCGATCAAGGCCCCGTTGAAGAAGTGATTATCGCCACCAACGTTGGGTTGGAGGGTGATGCTACGGCGATGTACCTTCACCGGCAGTTAAAAGGCCGGGTGCGCCTGACCCGTCTGGCGCGAGGCTTGCCGGTCGGTGGTGATTTGGAATACGCCGACAGCATGACCTTAACCGGGGCATTGGAGGGTCGGCGCGAAATGCGGGAGGATTAGGACGATTGGCTATAGACACCGAAGCGGATTCCCGCATCGAGGGTCGGACTATGTCCTTCCGGGCAGCAAATCTCTACGCACTGATTTTGACGCCATTTCTATCAACCATTATTCTGATTCCCTATATCCTGCGTTTGCTGCGTCCAGATGTCTTTCTGGTACTTCCCAGTATTAAACAATTATTATTGTTGATGGTCGCTTTCCTGGTTGGTGTGATTCTCCATGAACTTCTGCATGCCATTGGCTGGATGACCGCCGGTCGGGTGGAGTGGCATGACATCAAGTTTGGGGTTAAAAGCATGACTCCCTATACCCACTGCAAAGTGCCGGTTAGTGCATCGGTATACCGGTTTTCCGTCTTACTTCCTGGCATTGTTTTAGGATTAATCCCCGGCTGGATAGGATGCATGGTAAACAGCTTCTGGTGGGTTGTATTCGGAATAGCAATGTTTACCAGTGCCGCCGGTGATCTGATGATTATCTGGCTGCTTCGGGACCTGCCTTCAACCGCCCAGATACTCGACCATCCAAGCAAGATGGGCTGCCAGGTTATCTACAGATGATGAGCTATTTTTTAAACACCGGCTCAAGCTGGAGTGAAATCCGGGAGGATTAGGACGATTGGATATGAACGCAAAATCAGATTCCCCGATCGAAGATCGGACGGTTTCTCTCCTGGCGGCGAATCTCTATGCATTGATTTTGATGCCGGTGCTGGCTGCCATCATCCTCGTTCCATTTATTCTGCTCTCTTCACAGCTCACCTTCTCTTTTAGAGTTCTCCAGGTGATGCTATTCATGGGCGCTATCCTGGTTGGTGTGGTCGTTCATGAACTTCTACATGCCATCGGATGGATGGTCGTTGGTCGGGTCAAGTGGCAGGACATTGAGTTTGGAATCAAAAGCCTGACCCCTTATGCCCATTGCAAAGTGCCACTCAATGCATCCGCCTACCGGGTTGGTGTATTGCTTCCGGGCATTGCCCTGGGACTGATACCGGGGTGGATAGGTTGTGCCGTAAACAGCGGCTGGTTGGTTGCTTATGGCACGGTCATGTTTATCAGCGCCGCCGGTGACCTGATGGTGTACTGGTTGATCCGTGACCTACCTCCCACTGTCCAGGTACTTGACCATCCAAGCGAAGTCGGCTGTCAGGTTATCTCCAATTGATGGGACGCTTTTCTTATTGAATGTAGGGCCAGTACCCTATATGCTGTATTTATAGGTTCTGCGTTGTGGGTGGTCGTCTATCTGGGCAACACAATCTTGGAAAGAAAGATTGATATAAGAAATCTATAACAGTTGCCTTTTGAGAACTGCCACACTAGCAGATTTGTATTGAATACGGTACGATCAGCCCATAAGTTTATTGGTTAGAAAGATATGGAGGGCTGCACTTATGCCCGATAAGATGCAACGCTTTACTCAACGAGCACGGCGTGTTTTGAGTCTGGCGCAAGAAGAGGCAGAACGTCTACAACACAGTTATATTGGAACCGAGCATCTTCTGTTGGGTCTCCTGCGAGAAGAAGGGGGCGTTGCAGGGCGTGTATTGCGTCGTTTGGGACTTGATCAGAAGAAGATCGAAGTACTGGTCGAGCGCAAGACTCGATCCGGACAACGCGCGCCTTTCTCAAAACTTGATCTATCCCCCGGTACTAAGAAGGTCCTTGAACTGGCAGTGGAAGAAGCTCGCCGGTTAGGACACCATTATATCGGCACGGAACACCTGTTGCTCGCTCTGGCCCGTCACAACGAGGGTGTTGCCGTTGACGTGTTGAAAGCACTCAGCATCTCACCCGAAGAGATTCGGAAACAGACCGAGCGTGAATTGGAAAGCGGGACTTCATCCCCGGCTTCTCCACGACCGGCTCCACCACCCCGTTCAAGCCGTTCTAAGCGTGAGCCGAGTGGTGGTCAGAAAACGCCGCTGGTCGACCAGCTGGCAACCGACCTGACCAAGCTGGCCGAGGAAGGCAAACTTGACCCGGTGATTGGTCGGCAGATGGAGATCGAGCGGGTTATCCAGATTCTCAGCCGCCGTACCAAAAATAACCCGGCACTGATCGGTGAACCGGGCGTGGGCAAAACGGCCATTGTCGAAGGGCTGGCCCAACGCATTATCGAGGGTGAGACACCCGGCCCACTGCTTGGCAAGCGGGTGCTTCAGCTTGATGTGGGATCACTGGTTGCCGGTACGATGTACCGGGGTCAATTTGAAGAACGCCTCAAGCGGGTGATCGAGGAACTGAAATCCTCCGAGAGCATCCTGTTTATTGACGAGGTGCACATGCTGGTTGGTGCAGGTTCGGCGGGGAGTTCGGTTGATGCTGCGAATATCCTCAAACCGGCGCTGGCACGCGGCGAACTGCAATGCATCGGCGCGACCACCCTGGACGAATATCGACGTCACATCGAGTCGGATGCGGCATTAGAGCGCCGTTTCCAGCCGGTGATCGTCGATCAACCCAGCGTAGAAGAAACCATTAATATTTTGAAGGGTATTCGTCTACCCTACGAAGAACATCACGCTCTTAAGATTACGGATGAGGCCATCGAAGCAGCGGCTCATCTTTCGACCCGCTACGTGACCGACCGGTTCTTGCCGGATAAGGCCATCGACCTGATCGACGAGAGCGCTTCCCGTGTGCGGATGTACAAGTCACCGGAGGCGATCCGGTATCGCCGCGCTGAGGAAGAACTGGAAGAAATCAATCAAAAGCTGGAAGCGGACGAGTTCGAGGCAGAGGATGCAAAAATCATCCTTGAGCGTCGCAAAGAGGAACTGGAAGAACTGGTTCAATCGATCCGCGAACACTGGAATGAATCCGGTGAGGCTCAGGTGACCGAGGAAGATATCGCCGAAGTGGTCGCCATGTGGACCGGCATCCCTGTAACTCAACTTGCCAGCGAAGAAAGCGCCCGTCTCCTTGAGATGGAAGATGTACTTCACGAACGCATTGTTGGGCAGGATGAGGCGATTGAGGCCATCAGTAAAGCGGTTCGCCGGGCACGTGCCGGTCTGAAGAGCCCGCGCCGCCCAATTGGCTCCTTTATCTTCTTAGGCCCAACCGGTGTCGGAAAAACCGAACTGACCAAGGCCCTGGCCGAATTCCTGTTCGGCAGCGAAGATGCCCTGATCCAGCTTGATATGAGCGAGTTCATGGAGCGTCACACAGTTGCGCGGTTAGTTGGTGCACCCCCAGGCTATGTTGGCTATGAGGATGCAGGCCAGCTCACCGAAGCAGTCCGCCGCCGCCCGTACTCGATTGTGGTCTTTGACGAGATCGAAAAGGCGCACCCGGAAGCCTTCAATATGCTTCTCCAGATTATGGAAGAAGGGCATCTGTCGGATGCTCGTGGACGGACAGTTGACTTCCGCAATGCGATCATCATCATGACCAGTAATGTCGGTGCAGATACGATTAAGCGCGGGGCTCAACTCGGTTTTGCTGTCCCACGTGAGGCGGAGCATGAAGAAGTTGAAGCCTACGATGAGATGCGCAAGAAACTCATGGAACAGCTTCGCCGCGCCTTCCGGCCCGAATTTCTGAATCGTGTTGATGCGACCATCGTCTTCCGGGCGCTTACGAAGGAAGAGATCAAGCAAATCGTTGATATTCTGCTGGACGAAGTCCGCGAGCGTCTAGGTGATCATGATGTTCACCTGAAGGCAACGGAAGCGGCCAAAGAATATCTGGCTGAAGAAGGGTTCGACCCAGAGTTTGGTGCCCGGCCTTTACGCCGCGTTATCCAGAATCAGGTCGAAGATGCACTGTCTGATCGCATTCTGTCAGGCAATTTCGAGCCAGGCCGCCTGATCGTCATGGATTATGCCGATAAGGAACTGACCTTTACCCAGAGCGAAAAGGAAGACGAACTCGAAGTGTCTATGACATCGTAGACATTATTTCCACTGTGAACACCTGGCGGGGCTGGAATTTTCCGGCTCCGCCTTTTGATTGTCTGGCTGATGCTTGTTGATATATGGTGAATGGGGTAAGATACCCGCCCGACAAACATTACAGAGGTTAAAGAAAATTATGAAGATTATCCTGCTAGAGGACGTGTATAAACAGGGGGTTGCCGGGGATGTCGTTGATGTTGCACCCGGTTATGCACGCAATTACCTGATCCCCAGAGGAATGGCTGTGAAGGCTTCAGCCGGTATGCTTCGTCGCCTTGAAAATCTCCGCAAACAGGCCGAGGTTCGCCGTGCCCAGCGTGATAAAGAATTCGGTCAGGTCGCCGAGCAGATTCAAGAACTGACCCTATACTTTAGCGTCAAGGCAAGCGACGCCGGTAAATTGTATGGCTCTGTAACTAATGCACAGATCGCCGAGCAGTTGCAGGAACAGATTGGCCTGGAAATCGACCGGCGGCGCATCGGTGATCGTCCCCTGCGTGAACTCGGCGAATTTGATCTGCCGGTTCGCCTGGATGCCGGGCTTGCACCGACCATCAAGGTGGTCGTCTTCCGCGAAGGCGAAGACCCGCGCCTGGTTGAGGAAGAAGAGGTCGAAGCCGAAGCCGAAGCTGAGGAAGTCCTGGAAGAAGCTGAAGCGGTCGCTGTTGAGGAAGCCGTAAAAGAAGTCGAAGCTGAAGCAGAAGCTGAAGCAGAAGCCGAACAGCCCGTTGCGGAAGAGGAGTAAGCAGCCTCGCTGCTTATCGCAATCTACCGGTGGACAAAGTTGCCGGTGGCTCTTTGCCGTGAAATAGGGTTTACGTGGCCGAAGACAATCTACAAACATTAGGGGCGATGCTGCGCCAGGCGCGTGAGTCGCAAGCACTTTCCCTGGAAGAGGTTGAAGCGCAGACACGCATTCGTGTCAAGTATCTCCAGGCTCTTGAGACTGGAGATTTTAGTGTGCTGCCGTCGATTACCCATGCCAGGGGGTTTTTGCGTAACTACGCCCAGTTTTTGCACCTGGATGCTAACAGTATTGTGGCAGATTTTGGTGATATGACGGGCAGCAGCGGCGGGGCAGTAACCACCGTCACTGCGGGTCGTGTATTCGAGGCTCCTCCACCACCAAGCACAGCCGCCCCTATTGCATATCCATCTCAGCCACCTATACCGGACGAGTCCGTACCGCAAGCGCCACCCCAACCGCTGCCGCGCCCTGTTTATATCGCCCCGGATCAACGGGTGGGCCCATCTCGCCCTCGTTCTATGGGAGCCGCAGAGTCGACTTCGCCGCCGATGCCCCGTGCTCAAGGTGGTCTGGTACCACCTCGCTCAACCGAAGTATTAGAACCACCGGCTCGCCAGTCATCCTTAGGGAATATTCTCCGTTCAGGCTTGCTGACCGGAGCCATCCTGCTGATCGGGTTTGCTGTGATTATCTGGGCGGTTACCACCCAGATCAGTAAAATTTCGGTAGAAGATGTCGTACCTACTTCTGAAAACCCTGCCTTCTTCCAGACCTTTGAAGCCCGCACTGAGGCGACTGCCAGTCCAACCTTTGTCCCAACCGATACCCCTCTCCCGGACTCCGGGGTGCAGATATTGGACCGGGTGCTGTTGACGATTACGGTCGAGCAGCGTGCCTGGACGACAATTATAGTGGATGGGCAAACCCAGTACGAAGGCCAGGCTGAACCGGGGACCTTGCTCCAATTTGATGGGGCTGAACAGATTCTCGTTCGGACGGGTAATGGGGCCGGATTGATCGTCACCTATAATGGGCAGGATATCGGCCCGATGGGGGGGCGCGGTGAGATCGTCGAACGCATTTTTACGGTGGGCGGGCAGATCACCCCTACACCTACCCCCACCATCACGCCAACGTCCACCTTTGTTCCTACCTCGACCCCGAACTCGTAGGGACACCTGTCTATTCAGGATGCCGATATGTCTGACCGACACACTTATTATCTATTGAGTCTGGGTTGTGCCAAGAATACCGTTGACTCGGAAAGTATGGCACAGCTTTTGAACCGTGATGGCTACCATGCAACCGCCGACCCGGAAGAGGCCAGCGTCCTGATCGTCAATACCTGTGGCTTTATTGGCCCGGCCAGGGAAGAAAGCATCGAGGCCCTGCAGGAGTTAGCGGATTCCAAACGCCCCGACCAATTGTTGATAGCGGCTGGCTGCCTGACTCAGCGCTATGGTTCGGCGCTTTCACAAGAAGTCGCCGGATTGGATGGGGTGATCGGCACCCGGCGTTGGATGGATATCCTCGATCTGCTCAAAAAGCTGCGTAAACGCCAGCATCCTGAACCGCTCTATCACTTACCGGACGAAGCTCTGACGGTCGGAACCGATGAGCAGGGAGTCCTTCGGGTATCTATTCAGGGGGCGAGCGCCTACCTCAAGATTGCCGATGGCTGCCGCCGTCCCTGTGCTTTTTGTGCGATCCCGGCCATTAAGGGGACACAGATCAGCCGCCCCGTCCAATCGATTATCGATGAGGCTGCCCAATTAGATGATATAGGTATCAAGGAGATCATCCTGATCTCCCAGGATACGACCGATTATGGGCACGATATTGGGATCAAAGATGGGTTGGCTTCTCTGTTGGAGCAGATTGTTGAAGTAACACCCAACGTCCCCTGGATTCGGGTAATGTATGCCTATCCCGGTTATGTCACCCCTCGCCTGATCAATGTGATGGCGGGACATGAGCGCATTTTGCCCTATCTTGACATGCCTCTTCAACATGGTCACCCTGATGTATTGAAGCGGATGCGCCGACCTGCAAAGGTCGAATGGGTGGAGGAGACTATTGCCACCATGCGTAAGGCTATGCCTGACCTCGCCATCCGAACAACATTCATTGTTGGTTATCCCGGCGAAACGGACGAAGAGTTCAACGGTCTCTTGAACTTCGTACAGGACTTACAATTCGACCGGGTAGGCGCTTTCACCTATAGCTATGAAGCCGGAACTCCCAGCGCCGATTTGCCTGATCAAGTAGCGGAAGAAGTAATGCAGGATCGCCGTGCTCAATTGATGGAACTTCAGCAGGAAATCTCTCTCCAACGTAACCAGGCATTTATTGGCAAAACGCTGCCCGTCCTGGTTGAGGGTTTCGGAGATGGGATCAGCGTGGGGCGATCCTACCGGGATGCTCCCGAAATTGATGGGATGGTGTTGGTCGAGGGCGAACTGCCGGTCGGTGAGATTGTTCCGGTACGCATTACCGGGGCGATGCCTTACGATCTGGTCGGCACGGCGGATACCAACGATCCACAGGTGATTATGCTGGATGATCTCACTACGAATGGAGAGTCGTAGTCATGGCTGGTTGGGAAACTCTGAAGCGCGAGGAATTATTGAACTGCTCACCCTGGTTCCGTGTTTACCAGGAAGCGATCCGGTTAGAGGATGGGCAGACCGTCATCCCTGATTTCTACATGATCGATTCGGCTCCCTACGTCATCATCTTTGCGCTCACTGCTGATGGAAGAGTCCCCCTTGTTGAGCAGTATAAACATGCGCTCAAACGGCGGGTATTGGGTTTGCCAGCCGGAAGTATTGAGCCGGGTGAGGAACCATTACTCAGCGCAAAGCGAGAGTTTCTCGAAGAAACCGGTATGGAAGCTCCAGAGTGGCAATCACTGGGGATATTGATAACAGATGGCAACCGGGGTTCAGGAATCTGTCATGCTTACCTGGCTTTGCAGGCCGTCCAGGTGAAGAAACCCGATCCCGGTGACCTACAGGAATTAACCCTGCATCTGTATACCGTTGATCGCCTCCGTGCAGGATTGCAGTCCGGCGAGTTTCCTACCCTGGGATCGGTGGCAATTATTGGCCTGGGTTTGGCGCATCTCAAGGAATAATTCCACCAACCCACTATCATTGTTAACCACACAGATGATAAAATACACTCATGTCAGATTATGAACCTCCCAATCTAACGCGGCGAAGCCGAGCCTTCGATCCGGATCAGACTGTCAGGCGATCCCCGGCTGAGGTCACCCAGCCCGGCCCTCAGATACCGCCACCCCCTCAACCACAACCACCATCTCGAAAAAAAGAGCGGAAACGCCGCCGCCGTTCTTCCTGTCTTGGCTGCTTGCTCCGGCTGGTTATTGCCGGGGGGGTGTTCGCTCTGGCATTTACCGTTCTGATGGTACTGTTGTATATTGTTGCGCCGCCACCGCGTACCAATATCCTGGTTCTGGGTATTGATGCTCGCCCAGGAGAAGGGGTGGTTACCCGTACCGATACAGTCATCCTGACCACAGTTGACCCGCGCCACTCTTATATCGGGATGTTATCCATCCCGCGTGATTTGTATGTCGATGTGCCTGGATATGGACAGCAGCGCATTAATGCTGCCCACATCCTCGGTGAAGCTGACGTAGCGGGGAGCGGACCGCAGCTAGCCGCTCAGACCGTTGCTAACAATTTTAATGTGCCCATTCATCGGACGGTGAGGCTAAACTTCGATGCCTTCGTCGCTATAGTCGATGCGGCGGGCGGTGTCACCATTGATGTTGAAAATTACTTCATCGATTATGAATATCCGACATCGGACTATGGCACTATGGTTGTTGAATTCCAGGCTGGCACACAGCATATGGATGGGGAAAGGGCGCTTCAATATGCTCGTATCCGTCATGATTCGAGCGATTTTGAACGGGCCGCCCGCCAGCAGCAGGTTATCGAGGCGTTGACCCGGCAGTTGATGGCCCCGGAGAATTGGTGGCGCTGGCCTGATGTCTACCTGGCTTTTAGCCAGAATGTTGACACCGACCTGACTCTCCTGGATATGGCCTTAATTACTCCTACCATCGTCGTGGTTGGCCCGGATGGGATTGATCGTCAGGTTCTAACGCGTGAAATGGCAGTCGGCATGACAACCAGTGCCGGTGCATCGGTTCTTGAGCCGCAGTGGTATCTGATTGAGCCGCTTATAGATGAGATGTTCCGGCGTTAAATTTACCGTTTACGCCTCACCTACTCAAAATCGAAGAAACTTCTCTTCTTCCGGGGTGATGGTTTAGGAGGTTGTTCGCGGTGGCGGAGCAGCCCGGTGTGCTCAATAAACAACTGCCGACTCTCCTCAATGCTCCCACGTTCTATCGCATCTACAATCTGCCGGTGATATTTCCACACTTTGCGATGATAATTTAAGTCTGCATAAAGATGCAGGCCAAAGGCTTCGTAGGCTTCCCAGAAAGCCTCTAAAATCCCGGTCACAAATGGGTTATCAAGATGCTTGAATATTGTCAGGTGGAAGGTGCGATGTTCGATTACAGGCACCTGAATGGGCTGCTGTCCCAGCCGCTCAAGTGCCGAGGTAATCAATCGGCGCAGGAAAATGTGATCACTCCGGCTGAGTTTCTGGGTGGCCTCGTTCCAGAAACTAACTTCGACAGCCGTGCGGAGCATCCGTAAATGCTCAAAGGATTCTGGAGCCTGCCCAATCGCATACAGAACACTCAGAGTCGCAGCCGGGGTAAATGTATAATCATTTACCAGCGTGCCGCGGCCTGGTTTTACATCGACCAGCCCCAAGGCACGCGCAATCTCCATCGACTCGCGTACTTTTGGGACACTGGCTCCCAGTTCCTGGCTGAGCTGTTGGATGGTGGGAAGCAGGTCTCCGGGCTTGTACCCATTTTCGACAATGTAGCGTAAGATATCCGATTGCAACGCAGCTAAACGCATAAGGTCCCCTGTGTCTAGAATGAGATTCCAGGAATTCTACAAAAGGCTGTCCTGGTCGTCAATCCTGTTCAACTAATTGGATCAAAATCCGGCTAAAGACTGACCTGGCTAAATTGTCCCAGATAAACCATTTGTCTGTTTTATCTTAACAATCATCTTGATAGAAAGGTTCCTCACCAAACGTGCGTTGTTCAAGACGAGCACGACGTCGGCGAGGCATGTCATCTGCTTCCCCAGGGCGGTTGGCGTTGATCCGCTCGCGGAGGCGTATCCGCTCACGCTGGGCGACTTGCAGCATCTCTTTGTTGATAGCACACGCCTCACCGTAGTATTTTTCTAGTTCTTCCATAACGGTTGTCCAGGGCCGCTGTTCGGCAAAGGTACGGGCGAATTGACGCATCATCTGGTATTTTTCAGGAGCATTCCGCAATAGCTCAACTTTTTGCCGGAAAT
>JBNKDD010000001.1:0-110125 GCA_050288085.1 Anaerolineae bacterium | reverse complement strand
GCCGTTGAAGGGGGGTTGGTTCACTGCCCACTCCCTGAATCAAGGCCGCA
Source organism: Anaerolineae bacterium (assembly GCA_050288085.1). Classification (GTDB taxonomy): domain Bacteria; phylum Chloroflexota; class Anaerolineae; order Aggregatilineales; family UBA3940; genus JBNKDD01. The sequence goes on along the minus strand of JBNKDD010000001.1, from coordinate 110,075 downwards.
ATGCGCCCAAGCTGTGTGTTCATCCCGGTTTCGACAATCACTGCCGTACCACGCCCGTAGGTTACATTGGTCCCTTTGAACAACATGTTGTAACGGTCACCCAGCGGCACTTCGGTCCGCTTTGCAATCGCCCCCGGATATTTATCTACCGGCTCCGATTCACCAGTCAGAGCCGACTCTTGCACACGTAGATTAGCCTCTTCAATTATCCGTGCATCGGCGGGGATTGCCCCTCCGGCTTCCAACAGCACAATATCTCCGGGGACAAGTTCCCTGGATTCGACTTCTACGATGTGCCCCCCGCGTCGCACCCGTACCACCGGGGCAGCCATCCGTTTAAGCGCTGCCATAGCTTGCTCTGCCCGGTATTCTTGCACAAATCCCAGGACGGCATTCAAAATCACGATAGCCAGAATAACGAAAGCATCCAGCGTTTCGTGTAGAAAGAAAGAGATACCCACCGCCACAACCAATACAATCACCATCGCGTCGGTGAACTGTTCCCAGAGGATCAACAGCGGATTTTTGGTGCCTTTCTCGACCAGTTCGTTAGGGCCATACTGGGTACGACGCTTTAACACTTCATCAGTCGAGAGGCCCTGTTCAGGGTCTACTTGCAATTCTTGCAGGGCGGCATCTGCTTCCATCAAGTGCCAGGTGCGTTGTTGGGATGACATATTATCACTCATAGTTACTCTTTCCTGATTTCGGTGTAAGTATCACAACACTGCATTCAAAGTGTAATGAAAAGCTGCTAAGATCTGATACCCAGGTAATCAGAATCCCGTCCCAGGTTTTCCGCAGCAAGACATATCACTTTCGAGTGGTATTTTCCCTTGATTAGTTTATCAAATTTCTCATAGAAATTTAATTGTATCCAGATCACAGACTAAGGTAGGGAGATATGCAACTGCATCTGCTTGTTAGCAAAAGAGATTATGCAGTGTAGTGGGTCGATCCAGACTAAGAAGGACGTAAGTGGCGAAGCAAAAGAATGGATCGCTGCTTACCATCATGATAGGTATGGAATTCATTCTCATTATATGATGATTCTCAATCTATGCATAATGTCATCAGGCTCCTCACATATGTTTGAGAACTACACCAGAATATTTGTAAGTGACGGGTGCAGCGGCATAACGAAGGCATGAATCTATTCGTTTCGCACAAGTGAAGATAAGCCTCTGACTACCCTGTGTGGGAATCTTGTTTTTATTTCTCTACCGTACATTTAGAGGGAAGGAAATCAGACAAAGGGTAAACTCAAGTTCAACACACAAAAAAGAACAGGAGAACCCGATGTCTGATCGAAGAAGAGTATACACAAAAGTTCTAAAAACACTCAAAGAAATGCTGAAGATGGTGCATCAAGGACATGTGGTGACATTAGCCATGATGATAACCGGGATAGTGATGAGCCGAAAAACGCAGTTATCGGTGATGAGTGAAGAAATACCGGTCAAAGAAAAGATAGATAGTGTAGAAATGCGAATGAGACGCCTGGTGAAGAATGAGCGAATAGACGTAGAAACCGTCTACCTGCCATTTGCGGAGCAAATCGTTCAGGCACTAGCCCATAGATCACTGGTCGTGGTGATGGATGGGAGCCAGGTGGGACGGGGACACATGGTTTTGATGGTGGGGGTGGTCTACAAATCACGGGCTTTACCGTTGGCCTGGGTGGTGTATAAAGGAAAGAAAGGCCATACCACGGCTGAACGGCATATCAACGTCTTGGAAAAAGCCAAAGCCTTATTGCCTGAAGGCGTGGAAGTGATCTTATTAGGAGATGGGGAATACGATAACACCGAGATGCTTGAGTGGGTCGAAACCCAAACGACATGGCGGTATGTAACCCGCACGGGGGCTAACCTCCTCATCGAGTATCACGGTGCATGGCAAAAGATTATTGACTTTGCTACTAAACCCGAACAACTCCAGATGCTTCATGAGATTGCTTTCACCCAGTCGGGAGCTTTTCCGACGAATTTGGTGATTTGGTGGGGAAAGGGCTACCAAGACCCCATTTTCCTGGTTAGCAATCTGCCCAATGCCAGCCAAGCTGCTCGTTACTACAAGCGTCGCTTCACGATTGAAACCTTCTTTTCGGATCAGAAAAGCCGAGGTTTTCACATCCATAAAAGCCATCTGGCCGATGCAAAACGCATTAGTTGCCTATTGATTGCCGCTTGTCTGGCCTATATTTGGATGATTGGACTTGGTCTTTTCACGCTTTCGACCGGTAAGCAGAAGCTGATTGATAGACCTGATCGCATTGACAAGAGTGTTTTTCGCCTTGGTTTAGATTGGCTCAAGTATACTTTGAAACATGAACTCGATTTTCCCGTTCTCTTTCACCTGGAGCCTCTTTCATAAGTGTACGGTAGAGAAGTTTTTATTAGGCTACATGGGTGTTTTTCTGGGCGGTGCATTCTATGCAGCAGCTATTGTAGAATCGCCTGAGTATCTGAATTGTTAGTCGATTTGAGCCAGCAGTACATTGTATTTAGGGCCTCTTTGCTGCCATGGCATTAATTGCCGCAAATGTGTTGCCAGTACCCGGCCAGACTGAAGGCTTCAGCCCTGCACAGATACCTATCTTCTTGAGTGAAATACTTGTGGCGATCTGGTTGATGGCAAAGGGATTCAATGAGGAGGCAATCATACCCAAGCTTGCTCAGCCAGAAGCACGGCATATGGCTAGGTCGATCATATACTAAACAAATGAACCACCTCGATTTATCTCCACACTGGATGGACGATTCGAGATGGTTCTATTGAGGCGGGGAGGACAGGATTCGAACCTGCGGTACGCTCATCACGCACAACCGCTTAGCAGGCGGCCCCAATCAACCACTCTGGCACCTCCCCATATTTATGATTGTTAACAGCGGAGCGAGAGGGATTCGAACCCCCGGTGACGAAAAACGCCACAACGGTTTTCAAGACCGCCGCCTTAAACCACTCGGCCATCGCTCCAGCGCTGCGACAGGAATTTTACCATGTCGGTCAGGTAGCAGCAACCCAAGATAATAATTCCGACGAAAGAGGGCAGGGTTCAGGCTGAACCCCACTCTCTTCCACAAAATCGCTCTGTTATAAACTTAGCCGCCTAAACCTTCTATGGCTGCGTTTAGCAGCACGTCCTCGCCTTCGATATATTGGCGATAGGCTGTATCTTCATCCAATCGCACACGCACATCCGGGACCACACCCGGCCCTTCGATAATGATGTTGCCATCCATATCGGTGCTCAGGCCGGTAGGAATTTGGAAGAAGTAGTCACCGGGCAGGTTATATTGACCGCGTCCTACTTCGCCGTAAATCCCCATCGTTGAGTAGTAGCCATAGACCGTTGTCTGGGGAAGCTGGTCAAATACCCAGGCGACATTCTCACAGGCACTGGCACAGGCATGGCTGACCAGAACAATGATATCCCCGTCATAGTACCAATCGGGATTAGGCTCGATGCTGTCCGGCGGGCGGAACGTTTCAAGCTCGCCAGTCTCATCGCTGTAGTAGTAATTCAACGAGAGGTCAAGCGGCTGATCGGTAAAGTAACTCGCCAGGAAACTACCAATCGGCGCACCACCACCGTTCTGCCGCAAGTCGATGATCACACCCGGCACACCAGCATCTGCCATAGCCTGAACAGCCCACTCCCACAACCGGACGGTCAGGTTCAGGTCATCAGACAGGGAATTGATCGCCAGGTAACCATAGCCGCTGGGGAGAATTTCATATTCCACCGGAAGGGCATAAGGATCAAAACCGGCAAATGCACTGGTCAGTCTCAGCGTGGAACCATCCAGGGCAGCCGTCAATGTGACCGTTTCCGAGTCGTCTGCGCCCGGATTCTGGAAGGTAACATCAACTTCGGTGCCAACCGGGTCATGGGTCAGGAAGCGCAGGTATTGCAAACGTTCCAGCTCTGGATTAGAGAACGGGCCTGACCAGACCACCACGTCCTCGATCCTTTCGCTAATCGGGGTCCCATCCCAATCCAGGATTTCTGCACCCCATTCCATACCGGCCTCGGCTGCCGGGCCATCTTCCAGCAAGACATGGGCAATGGTTCGACCATCGCTCAGATCGATCATCCCAAAGCCATAGCCTCCCGACACATCCTCGGTAATCAAGCCAAAATCATTGCCGACCAGTCCGACATGCCCATCCGGGATTGAGAAAGCAAAATCCTGTAAGGCCAGGAAATAGGCTTCCGGATCGTCATCTGCTTCGGCTTCCTCAATACGCGGGGCGATTTCATCATAGATCGCTTCCCAGTCGATATCCTTGAGTTCGGTGAACGGATACTCGCGGGAGGTCTGGTCATACAGCGCGTCGAAGCCATCCACCCAGCCCAGTTCGCTCAGATCGTTGACGGCTACATCACCCTCAAGCAGGATCAAATCAGGATAGGCTTCCTTGTAAATATCAAATGGTTCGCCATCCAGATTAACCAGGCTGTACCCGGCAGGCAGTGTACCAACCGGATCGTCATCGGTGAACAGCAAGCCATCATCCCCAAACCCGGTAGGGAAATCCTGCTCGTCATCCGGTGCCCAGACAATGATCGTCCCGCCGTCGATCTCATCATGGTTTTCAGAATTGATGTGGGCCGATGTGTAAACGGTGCTCCAAGACTCCTTCACCCAGATGTCAAAACCATCAAGGAATGGCGTATCAATCTGGTTGGAAGACATCACCACCTGCCAGACCTGCACACCGGTATCTTCTTCGCCGTCGTTGTCTACGTCGTTATACAGACTGTTGGGGTAGGCGGGCAGATTGAGCGTAAAGGTATATTCGCCGTCTTCGTTGACCACCACCGGCCCGATAATCTGCGACTCAACCGGCTGCTCGAACTCGAAGTCACGGTTTACAAAGCCATACAGGTCTTCGAGTAACACAAAGTTTTCAGCAAAGTAGACATCGATGATGAAGTCATTCGAGAGTTCAATAGTACCGGTGATCTGAACCGGATCATCTCCTTCTGGAACCGGCTCCTCACTGGCCGCAGAAACCACGGTCGAACATGCCACCAGGCTCAAGGCAGCCAACACCGCCAGGCCGATCAATACAATTCGCTTATTCACAATGCTTCTCCTCCAATTAGTTATAACGTGAACAACGAGGTGATTCTATTCTTCTGGGCCGGTCTAATTATTTCCCCACAAGATCTTTCAACGCGGCCAGCAATGTACTCTCATCCCGGTTTAACACAGTGCGTGGATCGATCAGCAAGCGGCCCTTCTCCCGCCGGACGATAACCGGCGGATCATGTGCTCGTAGTTGTGCAGCAGCTCGGTCTTCGGATTCTACGTCGATAGCCAACAGCGATGTCAGCAGAGTCTCGCCGGGCAGGCTGCCCCCACCAACCGCACTTTCTCCGTCAATCACCTCGCAGGATAACCCGGCCTGAGTCAAGCTGTCCGCCCATTGTCCGGCCCGCTCGTGAATGGCCTTCGGCTCCATGCTGATCATCTGCCACACAGGAATGGCGGTCAGTGCTTCACCTTTCAGATAGTGCGTCAGGGTTGCCGACAGCCCGGCCAGGCATAATTTATCAGCGCGGATAGCACGGGCCAGGGGATGCTGCCTCAACTGATGGATCACCTCAGCTTTCCCTACCAGGATTCCGGCCTGTGGCCCACCGAGCAGCTTATCGCCGCTGAACATCACGACATCTGCCCCCGCCGCGATACTTTCCTGAACAAGCGGTTCAGGGGCGAGGCCATACGATGTAGTATCGATCAAGGCCCCACTGCCCAGATCATCGGCGAACAACAAACCTTGCTGTACCGCCAGTTCGACCAGTTCGGGCAGTGATGGTTCAGTCGTAAAGCCAATGATCGCAAAGTTAGAACGGTGCGCCCGGAGAAACATCACGGAGTCTTCGCCTACAGCATTGGCATAATCTCGCAGGTGGGTGCGATTCGTCGTACCGATTTCGACCAACCGCGCTCCGCTTTGAGCCATCACATCCGGGATACGGAAGCCCCCACCGATCTCGACCAACTGCCCGCGCGAGATGATCACGCCGCGCCCACCTGGATAATCGGTAGTTGGTCCGGCTAACGCAGTCAGTGCCAACAGCACGCCAGCCGCATTATTATTGACCACCATAGCGGCTTCAGCACCCGTAATGTGCCGGATCAGTTCGTTGGCATGAGTCTGCCGCGAACCCCGTTTGCCACTTTCCAGGTCAAATTCGAGAGTGCTGTATCCCCCTGCAACCGCCACCATCGCCTCTATCGCCGCATCTGAAAGCGGTGCACGGCCCAGGTTGGTATGAACGATCACCCCGGTGGCATTGATCACCTGCCGCAGGGTAGGCAGCAGCCAGCGGTTCAAAAGCAACTGTGTATCGTGAATGATAATTTCATCGGTTGGGAGCGTCGAAAGGCCATTCTGAATCCGGGTACGCAGATCATCCAGCGTATCCCGCAGGGCATCGAGAGTCAGCGGGCGGCCAAACTCAGCGATCAGGGAGAGCGTTTGCTCGTGGGCCAGCAACCGGTCAACACTGGGCAGTTGACGGAGCAGGGCTTTACTCATTGGCCCTTACTTCTTTCGGTGGGCGGCGGGCACGTTCACGCAGGCGGAGCAGTGCTTCAATCGCAAGCAAAGCAAGTGCCAGCACCAGGGCTAACGGAAACGATAGCAATCGCGGGATACGCAGCCAGGCGCAGGTAGTGCCAAACAACCCGATCCAGGATGACTGCCGGATCAACACCCCGGCCCCGGCACGGATATTTTTTCGCCGGTTAAAACGCCGGTTCAGCATGGCAACCAGCGGCATGGCGGTCCCGGTCAAGGTGATTTGCAATAAGGCAAAAAAGATCCAGCGATTTGGCACGGTTGGGAGGGTGTTAATGATCAGCCAGATCAGCGCCGACCATCCGACAACGGCCAATACCCCTCCCGCCAGAATAACGCTGATCTGGATCGAGCGGGCCTGTGCTTGCTGGGTTTCTGAATCTTGTGATGTTGTAGCCATGCGGTGATTATACAGAATGCCTGGAAAGCCGTACAACCGGCGGCCTGCATTCACAGAGAAAAGCCGCGAAACTCTCATTCGTGGCAGTGATTTTTATGGCGTCTCAGGAACGATCAGCCCTTCCAGGATTATCTTGTCATCAACCGGCTGGCCTACTGCGTCAAGCACATTGAGCCGGGCATTAGTCCCCAGCAGGTAAACGCCAATCTCCAATTGGTAGCTGCCCGGTGGGGCATCCGGGGCAAGCGGCACGGAGTAATTATCGTAGATCAGTTCGCCGGACTGCCAGGTGCTGGTTGGATAAGTGCCCTGTACAGGCCAGCTATCCACCTGTCCGTGCAAACGCCCATCCGGGCCAAGCAGATGCACAAAGATGGTGTAATCTTCATCCAGGTGACGCAGCCCCTGCCATACCAGAGTCACGTTGGCCGTTTGGCCGGGTTGTAACTGCCCGGCTGTGAAATTAACGGATGCCAGCAAAATCTGGTTATCGAAGTTGGCAACGGCCTGGGCAGCGGCCTGACCCTGGATCACCGTCGTTGCGATCAGGCAGTTCTCGCTGACCTTCTTGAGCCACCCGCAGCGCATCGGCCCGCCGCTCAATTCCCAGTTGAGAGTCTCTATCTCTGCTTTGGGGGTGGTTTCAACTAAAAGCACCCGGTTCAGAGAGAAGGTGTTGACCGGCAGATCGTTTGATCCGTTGGCAGCCAACGACATGTTCTTTGTCCAGAAAGTCCGGGTGGGCTGGCCGGACGTTTCAACCTGCCAGCTTGCAGTAATATCAACTGCCCCACCGGAAGGTGCATTCTCCGGCGCTTCGACTCCCCTCAACCAACCCCGGTTAAATACCAGGGCGGTTCGATTTCCGATGATCGGGGCATTGTCGGCGGTGGCCTGGATATCCAGACCGGCAATCTCGGCCCACTGTTCGCCATCGATCAACGGGGAAAAATCATCGGAAAAAGGTGGAGTCAGGCTGACTTGCACCGAGTAGTTGTAATCAAGCAGCGTATAGTCAAGTGGGATAGCATGATAATCAGGGATAATCTCCGGCGCTTTCCAGGCAATAGTCGGGTAGCGATTGGAAACCGGGTAAGCCGGAGCGCTCTTCCAGACAACAGTGCCATCCGGCGCAACCAACCTGATCCTGACCTGGTAATTATCGGGGATTGTCTCCTCAGCCTGCCAGTACAGGGTAAGATGGGCCGTCTCGCCGATATGCAGGATATCATTATCGAGTTGATATCCCAGCAGTTCGATGCCATTTTCCCATCGCTGTACTTCGCCACTAAGCAGTGACATTCCTAAAAGCGGCTCTGTTCCCACCTCGATTAGCGGCCCCAATGATCGCAGGTGATAAGCCCCCTCCAGGCCGGGCAAAAAGCGGGCTAAATAAACCGTCTCTCCCTGGTCAAGCCGGGTATACAGATTAGAAAGGTATTCTTCTTCTGTACCCAGGACAACCATTGGTACGTCAGGACGCAGCCCTTCGATCCGGTGCAAATATTCCAATGGGGCGATCTTTTCGCTGTCGGCCAGCACCGCCGAATCCTCTGCCAATGGAAGAGCCAGCACATATCTACCCCATGCTTCTAGTGTTTCTTCATCGCTCCAATCGAAGGTCGGTGCAATCTGCCAGACTTCACTCAACGGGATCAGGGCGAAGGCGGTCAGGATTGCCAGTTGGAACCAATAGGGGGGTGGTTTCTTTATGCCCGCTCCCACCCATTGCAATATCGTACTGACGCCATAGCCAATCCAGATCGCCTGGATCAGGTACATCGGTATCAAGAAAACGCTGATATCAGGAACCAGATAATTCAGGCCATAGAAACCCTGCGCGACAAAGATCAGCCCGGTCACAGCAGCGGCGCGGGGATTCCGCAGGATCAACGTGATCAACCCAATGATGCCCAGCACAATCCCAATCCACAGGTATTGGTCGAGCAGCAGGCGATAGACAATCGCCCAGCGTTCCCCTTTGAACATGGCCCCAAGCTGCAAAGCACCACTGAACCGGCTGCCTGTGATCCAGCCGATAAACTCACCGAAGGGCATGGATTGACCATCGTGAAGGGCAGGCCACCGGAGTGGAATGTAGATGTAGAGCAGCAGTCCGCCGATCAAGAGTCCAGCAGCAGCCAGCCATTGGCGGCGGCTTAATTTGGGTTTTGCGAGGTAAATCGCGAGAGCCACGCCGGGCAGTAACAGCACAGTTGTCAGGTGATTGGTCAGGCTAAGGCCAATCAATCCAAACAGGAGCATGATTCGCGGCGCGATTTCGTCATCTTTGTCATCCGTCTGATCGTTGTTTTCTGTGTCGGCGGACGGCCTGCCAACCAACCACAGCAGCAATCCCATAATCGCTATGACAAAGACATTATGTAATGCGTAGATTTCTGCAACAACGGCCTGACTCCAGAATACCGGGGAGAAGCCAAAAGCCAATGCCCCCAGCACGGCAATATAACGATCTACCTTGAGCACCCGGCGGAAGACAAAGAACAAAAGCACAACCGTCGCTGTTGCCGCCAACAATGAGACGCTGTTAACTCTGGTTGCCATCTTGCCAAGCGGCAGCAGGCTAAAAATCTTGCCCAGGATAATATACAGCGGGTAACCGGTCGGATGGGCCACTCCTAGCACCGGGGCTGTCACCTGGAACTCAAAGGTATCAGCCCGGCCTATAGTACGTTGCAGGGTAAGCAAGTAAGCGAACAAGGCAGCCCCACCTGCGGCAACCCCACCATACCAGGTTGTTTGTTGTTGGATCCGAACGCCCATCACCAGGACAGTCCACAGGATAAACGCTCCGGCCAGCAACAAATAACCGCGCAGCAGGTTCACATTGAGGGCCGGGGCCAGGATGTGAATCCAGAGCGCTAGAGAGATGATCGCCCCCGCTGCTGCCGGGAACAGCGATTGTCTATCAGTCGGGTGGGCGATCCAGAACAATCCCCGCCAGATCAAGGCCGCGGGCACGATCAGAACCAGCGATGGAAACCATCCACCGAACGACACAAACTGGAGTGGGTGACTCTCATAGAGCAGCCGAGCTGTGATCAGGCCGGTCGGTATACCGGCCCAGAGTGCCAGTACCCAGTTGATAATTTGCTGTCGTTTGCGTTGTACCTGAAGCTGTTGTCTTTCGTGGGGGAATAGATAATCTGTCATGGTTGGGGAGTTGGCCCTTGTTGTTCCGATTCGAGCTGCTGTTGAAGCGCCCGCTCGGTCTTGAGTTGGAAATAATCATCCATCACGGCAGAGGCTACCGGCAGCGCATAGGCAGATCCTTCATCGCCGTTATAAATAAAAGCCACCACCGATATTTCAGGATTACCGTAAGGAGCGTAGCTCATATACCAGGCATGGGCAGGCCACCCGCCGGGAATGCAGCGCTGCAATGCGGCAGCAATATTGTCGCAGAACTCGGCAGTACCGGTCTTCCCCGCGATAGGCACATAGGGTAAATAATTATCCTGTGCTGTCAGGGCCGTCCCGCCTTCGATAGTCACCGCCGCCCGCATCCCTTCTTGAATAATCCGCATATTCTCCGGCGAGAGCGGAATTGGATCGCCATAGTCCGGCTGGAAACCACGCACGACATTACCTTCAGCGTCGATCACCTCGTGAACCAGGGTGGGCCGGACCGGGACGCCATTGTTAGCAATAATATTGAGGTAGTTGATCATTTGCAGCGGCGTGGCGAGTACATATCCCTGCCCGAAAGCCGCGTTATAGTTATCACCGGTTGACCAGTTCTCTCCCCAGGTACGGCGTTTCCAGGTGGGGTTGGGCAGGACACCATTGACCTCACCGGCCAATTCGATCCCGGTGTAGTTCGCCAGGCCGTAAATGTCCATCCACTTATTGAGCCGGTCGATACCTAATCCCAATCCATCTACTTCTTCTTCGTACCCGCCGCCAACTTTATAAAAGTACACGTCACATGACCAGGCCAGGGCTTGCACCGCGTTCACATCACCGTGCCCTGTATCCAGCCAGCAGACAAAAGTCTGTGCCTGACTCGGTTCGTTAGGATAATATCGGTTTTCGAGCAGGATTTCACCGGGGTCGAACAAGGTTTTCTCCGGCGTAACAATGCCCTCTTGTAATGCGCCAGAAAGCGTGATCATTTTGAAGATCGAGCCGGGCGGGTAGAGAGAACTGATTGCCTGGTTGAACAGGGGTTGCAAAGGGTCTTGAGAGACTTGAAGATAGTAGGGATAGTCAATCGAGCGGGCAAAGCGGCTGTTGTCATAGGTCGGCCAGCTAACCAGGGACAGGATTTCGCCCGTGCGCGGGTTCATGGCGATCACCACTCCGCGCTCAAATCCGATGTTGTCATCAGGGTATTGACGTTTCAACTCATCCAGCATATTGATCAGGTGCTGCTGTGCCCGCCGCTGCAACTCTACATCGATGGTCAACTCGACACTGTAGCCCGGTAGAGCCGTCTGAGACTCACCCAGCGTCCGCACAATTTCACCCGCCACGTCGCGCTCTACCACCTGAAGCCCTGGACGACCGGCCAGCCACTCTTCCAGAGAGAACTCAACCCCGTCATAACCAATCCGGTCGCGGTCCAGCACATATCCTTCCGACTCGTATTCTTCCGCCAACGTTTCGGGGATCGGCCCCATGTAGCCGATAATATGCGCAGTCAATGCCCCGGTGGGATAGTCGCGCACTGACGCCCATTCAATGCCAACACCGGGAAGCTCACCCTGTTCAGCAAGAATAATCCTGGCCGTTTCATAGTCAACATCCGTCTCGACTTCCACCGCCCGGTAGGGGGCAATACCTTCACCTTCTCGCACCATAGTCAACAGGCTGCGCTCAGGGATACCACGCTCATCAACCGTATTGAGTTCGCCACTCAGGGGAATACCTAATAAGCTGGCAAGCCGTTCCAATACGGCCATTTCCTCAGCGTCGTCATCCGGGAGGAGAGCCGGGGTGACGGTAACATTGGCACTGGCAACGTTGACGGCCAACGGAACCCCATACCGGTCGGTGATGATCCCTCGCGTGGCCGGGACGCTGACTTCGTCAAACCGGTTGTCATCCGCACGGGTTGTATACACTTCGCGTTCAACGAATTGTAGTTGGTAGATACGAAAAGCCAGCAGCGAAAAGACGATCACAACAATAACCTGGAAGGTGCGTAATCGTCCCGGTTTATATGCTTGGCCGTTGTGGTTAAATGAAGGAAAAGACATAGCTCGTCACAGAACCCGACCCTGATCATGGTTGGGCCTCAAAGTTTCGAATACTAGATCGTTACCTGGCGTGGGTGCAGTCTATCATACCAGCGTCGTAATACCTGTAAAAAAGGTATGATCAATATAACATCAAATGTCACAGATGGGAGTGTAACATACCAGAGCGCCTCAGACCATGCAACGGGTTCTTCTACCAGGAAGCGCAGCAAGAACATATAGCCAATATGATAAGCAAAAGCACCGGCGGCAGTCAGGATCAAGGGCAGCAGGAGATTAGTCCGGTAGACCTGCGTCTCCGTTAACCCGGCCAGGTAGGTGATCGGGATCAGCACCAGTGATGAAACACCCAGCGGCGTCCCTGAGAAAAGGTCGATAAACATCCCGCCGACAAAGGCCCAGGCCATCCCCTCGCGGTCGGGATCAAGCGTAGCCCAGGCCAGCACAATTGTCACGATCAGATCAGGCTGTCCCCCCAGGACACGCAGCCTGGATAACACTGTCGCTTGCAGCAGTGCCGCGATAAAAAAGAGTGGAAGACCAAGCTGGAGACTCATTGCGGCTCTTCACTCTCTTCTTCAATCACCTGGTCAAAGGTAGAGAGATCAACCGGCTCGAAATTAGCGATCACGGCTACTTGATCAAGCCGAGAGTAATCCACCGTCGGGCGAATTTCAGCTTCCTGGAACAATGCGGCCTGCTGCTTACGCACGCTCGTAACCTGCCCGATTACAATATCAGCGGGAAAGGTCCCTCCCAACCCGGAGGTGAGAACGATATCACCTTCCTCAATGGTGATATCTTGTGAGATATACTCCATCCGTAAACCGCCCTGGAGCTGTCCGATCACCGTTCCCTCACCACGCGCATTTTGCAGCCGTGCATTAATCGCACTACCCGGATCGTTGGCAAGGCGAATCCAGGCGGCATTAGAGGCCACGTCCTCGACTCTACCGACTACGCCCAACTCATTGATCACCGGTTGGCCGACTCTGACACCATCCTGTGCCCCCCGGTTAATGACAATCCAGCGAAGATAGCTGCTGGAATCCTCCGCGATGACGTCACCGGTAATAAGGCTTTGATCAGGATGCTCGGCAAGATAATCCAACAACCCGCTGAGACGGTAATAATCCCGCTCTATTTCGCGCAACCGTACAATTTCAACCTGGAGTTCGGCAACTGTATGCTCCAGCTCGTTAGCACGTGCTCTCAGGGTATCGTAATCTTCTGTGTCTTCTATCACGCTGGTAACTTCCTCTGTTCCATCAGATAGAAGCTTGGCCGCTGGGGATAAGGGGAGCATCGCTCCACTGATCAGGGGACGTAGTACCCCTGACCGTCCGCCAATAACGATCAAACCCAAAGCGGCAATAATCAAGATACCAAGTGTTAGTAATCGTCTGCTTTCTCGACGCATATTGATACAGCCGTCCATAGGAGTGACAGAGGAGTTTATCTCTCCTCAATCACCTATTTATTATAAGTTTAGCACACTGTAGGGGAGCTATGCTGACGATCAGCCACCTGACACCAGACGAGATTCTATGCCATGCGCATAAAACATTGATCGATAGGGGAAAATCAGTGTTGGGTACTGCCGCGCTGCAATCCAACCAATACGCGCCGCAGATTGTCGTAGTCTTCAAGGACACGGCCCGCCCCACGTGCCACACAGGTCATCGGGTCTTCGGCCAACCAGACACGCATATTGACCTCATCAGCCACACGTTCAACCAGGCCGGATAGTTGTGAGCCGCCCCCGGCCATGCAGATGCCATTCTCCATCAGGTCGGCGATCAGTTCTGGCGGCGTTTCATCCAGCGCATCTTTGACCGTATCGACAATGATCTGCGTCGCCCCAGACAGGGCTTCGCGAATCTCAATAGAAGAGATTTCCATGGCTTCCGGTAAGCCGGTGATCAGGTTGCGGCCCCGGATGGTAAAGGTGCGTTCTTCAGGGAGGGGGAAAGCCGAGCCAATTTGTATTTTGATACGCTCTGCCATCCGCTCGCCGATCAATAGGTTGTATTTGGTGCGGATATACTGGACGATATCCTCATCCATCTCGTCCCCGGCCACCCGAATCGACCGGCTGATGATGATTCCACCCAGTGAAAAGATGGCAACTTCCGTCGTCCCACCACCGACATCGACGATCATGCTGCCCTGCGGCTCGCTGATCGGCAGCCCAGCCCCGATAGCCGCCGCCATTGGTTCCTCGATCAGGAAGGCTTCACGTGCCCCGGCAGACATGGTCGCATCGTGAACCGCCCGCTTCTCAACCTCGGTGACACCGCTTGGAACACCGACTACCACGCGAGGGCGGGGGACCGGCACCAGAGATTGTTCGTGTGCCTTGTGGATAAAGTATTCCAGCATCGCCTGAGTGATCTCAAATTCGGAGATAACACCATCACGTAGGGGCCTGATGGCAATGATGCTGGCCGGAGTACGCCCTACCATCTGGCGCGCTTCTGCGCCGATAGCAAGTGCTGTGCGGGATTTCTTCTCGATGGCTACCCAGGATGGCTCGTTAATCACAATGCCACGGCCTCGCACATTCACAAGGGTATTGGCTGTGCCGAGGTCTATGCCAATGTCGAGCGAAAATAAACTAAGTAACCAGCTTAACGGATTGAGCACCGAGGGTGAACTCCTCTAAAAAACAATATCAGGTTAGCACCTGCAAACCTGCTGCATTATACCACCCTGGAGAATCACCTGCAAAAGTGGTGAAGAATATGACAAATATCACTTGCAGGCTACTTTCCAATTTCTTATGATGTTGTTATAGTTGTCAGACATCAGACAAGAGACACGTCAAACTAACGACACAATCAACATAAAAAGGCTGCATGCCCTATGCTTGGACGTTCAGTCTCCCTTGCAAGACAAGTCAAAGAACAACTCTATAAACAAATTGTCCACAATGAGTTTGATGGGACGGAAGGGCAGTTACCTTCCGAGCCGCAGCTTTCCGCGACACTGGGGGTCAGCCGCGCAACCATTCGCGAGGCCCTGACGATGTTGGAACGCGAAGGTATCGTCATCCGGCGTCATGGTGTGGGCACTTTTGTAAACCGAAATTTGCCGGGTGTCCCGCTCTCCTTTTCCGAGGTTGTTGAGTTTGAAGACCTCATCAGGCGAGAGGACTACCAGGCTGAGGTACGGATTTCACGCATGGCCGTAGAAACGGCTGGTTCGACCGTTCCCCTCCTTCAACTTGATCCAACAGACGAGATATTTATAGTCGAAAAAATATTCCTGGCAGATGACAACCCGGTAATCTGGTGCCGGAACACCATCCCGACCCGACTGATCAATCCCGATCAGGATATCGATCTAACCGACAGTCGGCTGGGGCGAATCCCTGTCTACCGCTTCCTGATAGAAAGTTGTAAACAGGACGTGATTTATCACGTCAGTGAGGTGAGGGCAGCGGTTGCAGACGAAACCCTATCGTCCGCTATGGACTGTAAACCCTACCATCCACTTTTATGTATTGAGGAAGTTGGTTTTAACAACGAGCAAGAACCGGTGCTCCACTGCCTGGAGTATTATCGCAATGATATGGTCCGGTTCCAGACCGTTCGCAAAACAGCACGCCCCTTTTCCTGGGAATAAGCGCCATGCCGCCGTCAGAATCCGACCCAACTATACAGCATAAGATTATCTTCCAGCCCTCCGGCAGACGCGGTGAAGTGCCTCACGGCATCACCATCCTGGAAGCAGCACAAAAACTGGGCGTTGGTATTGTCAATCTATGTGGTGGCGCACAGACCTGTGCCAAGTGCAAGGTCCAGATCGAGACAGGACGCTTTGAAAAAGAAGGCGTTATCTCCGGCCCTGAGCATACCTCCCCGCCAACCGAGCGTGCCCAGAAATATATGGCCCGCCACGAGTTCGGCCCCGATGATCGTTTCGCCTGTGAAGCACAGGTGCTCGGCGATCTGGTGGTTTTTGTCCCGGATACCAGCCGCATCAACAAGCAGATCATCCGCAAGTCGGCCACCGATCGGGCCATCACCCTGAACCCTGCGATCCGGCTGTATTACGTTGAAGTTCCGGAAGAAGCGCTCAAGGACGAAAGCCAGGGCGACCTGGAACGGATCATAAACCAGCTTAATCAGCGCTTTGATCTTGAGCAGTTGACCGCCGATTATCAGATTTTACCCGGACTTCAACGTATACTGCGTGAAGGCAAACTGGGCGTAACCGTCACCGTCTGGGATGATCGCGAGATTATCCGGGTGCAGCCCAGTTTCCACGACCAGGCGATTGGGTTAGCGGTGGATATCGGAACCACGACGGTAGCCGCTTACCTGTGTGATCTGCAAACTGGTGAGGTGCTGGCGACAGAATCGGCCATGAATCCGCAGGTAGCCTATGGCGAAGACGTGATGTCACGGATCAGCTATGTGATGGAAAACGAAGACGGTCTTGCCACTCTGCACCAGGTGATCATTGACCAATTGAATCAGCTAGCCGAAACGGCAGCGATCAGCGCCGGTTTCCGCCCGGAAGACATTGTTGAGCTGGTGCTGGTCGGCAATACCGTTATGCATCACCTGATGCTCAATATCAGCCCAACCTACCTGGGCGGCACACCTTTCCCTACCAGCTTCTCAAGCCCAATTGATATCAAAGCCCGTGACCTGGGATTACACGCCGCGTCCGGTGCGAACGTTCATGTTCTACCGGTACAGGCTGCTTATGTTGGGGCAGACAATATGGCCGTTGCCCTGGCCGAAGCGCCCTATGATCAGGATGACATCATGCTGATTATCGATGTGGGAACCAACGGCGAGATTTTACTTGGTTCGCGAGATCGGCTGTTATCGGCTTCCAGTCCAACCGGCCCGGCCTTTGAAGGCGCTCAGATCACGTTTGGGATGCGGGCGGCTGAAGGGGCTATCGAACGGGTGCGGATCGACCCGGACACCCTGGACGTTCGTTTCCAGATTATTGGCCGTGAAGGGTGGAGCGATACCTGGGAAACCAGCGAACCAGAGCCAGACTCAGATAACCGCCGCCGCAAACCGGAGGAAGAACCGGTTCTGGCACGGGGTATTTGCGGGTCAGGGATTATTGAGGCTGTAGCCGAGATGTTCCGGGCCGGAATTATACAGCCTTCGGGGGCTTTTACCTCCGATATGGAGCACGAACGGCTGACCACCTTCGGAAATATCCCCGCCTTTATTATTGCCTTTGCCGACCAGACGGCCATCGGGCGAAATATCGCCGTGACCCTGGCCGATGTCCGGGCGATTCAACTGGCGAAAGCCGCCCTGTATACCGGCGTCCGCCTGCTTATGTCAAATCTGGGTGTGGATCGGATTGACCGGATTGTACTGGCCGGTGCTTTCGGCAGCTATATTGATGAAGAACGGGCCATGATCCTGGGCCTGTTTCCCGACTGCGATCCGGATCAGGTCAAGGCGGTTGGCAATGCCGCCGGTGACGGGGCGCGGATCGCCCTGCTTAACCGGGTGAAGCGCTACGAAATTGCCCGGATCGCCCGCTGGGTTGAGCATATTCAAATCCCGATGGTGGGCGAATTCCAGGATCGCTTTATGGAAGCCCTGAACCTGCCACATGCGGTTGACTCGTTTCCGCATGTCGAGGCATGGCTGAAAGGCGAACGTAAACTTGACTGACCAGCATCAAAGGGAGGTACTGTCCACCAGTCATTTTAGCTAGTTTCAGAGGAATGCTGACCGGGGAAGATCGGTGACCACCTGAGGGAATCCGGCGCTGTCCCGCAACTGTAATGACAATTAGAATTGTTTGAGCCAGAACACCGGTTACATTCCAGATCGTATCTGTATTCTTCCGCGGAGAGGGAGCAGGACTGGGCAAAATTGGAGAGTCCCAGCCCTGCTCTTTTCGAATTTTACCAACAGGAGAGTAGCATGTCCGGTGACAATCAGCAACTCGAAGCCTTCCGCTCAGAGCTCGACCAGGCTCTGGACGCGGGTGATCTATCCAAAGGGGTCGAGGTTGCAAAACAAGCAATGGATAGCGGCGTCACGCCAACCACTTTCTTTCTGGAGATCATCCAACCGTTACTATATGAAGTCGGCCAGAAATTCGAGCGCCTGGAGGTTTTCCTGCCCGGGCTGATGAAAGCCGCCAAAGTCGTTCAGGCCATGCAGACTGAGGTACTTGAACCGGCTATTATGGCCGAGTCAGGTGAGGGATCGTCAGCCGGTACGGTGGTGATCGGGACCTGCCAGGGCGATGTGCACGATATCGGCAAGAACATGGTTGCCCTGATGTTACAGGTCAACGGCTTCAAGGTGATTGACCTGGGGACGAACGTCGAGACCAAGTCATTCATCGAAGCCGCCAAGACCAACAATGCGGACATCATCGGTATGTCATCGTTGTTAACACCGTCGATGCCCTACATGGGCGACCTGGTTGCCCGGCTGGATGGCCTGGGCCTGCGCGATCAGTTTAAGGTGATCGTTGGTGGTGCGCCGGTAACCCCGGCCTACGCGGAGAAGATCGGGGCAGATGCCTACGGATCGGATGCCGTCAACGCGGTGAAAGTATGTAAACAACTGCTGGGCCTGGAGGAATAAACGATGAGGAATACCTTGAGATTACTGGATGTTCTGGATCGGATGGAGAACGGCCCCATCATTGATGAAGAAGAATGGGACATGCAGCTCGTCCCGGAGACGATGTCCGACCTCCAGGTAAAATATGATATCAACATCCCGGCGGATAACCCGATCATCCCCAGCGACGATGCTTTTGCCGACCGGCTGTTTGAAGCCGGGTTGGAGATGGCAGAGCGTCTCGGCGTATTTTGCACCAGCACGTCACGCCAGATGGCCTGGACACGCAATGAAATCCTGGATGCCATCAGCGTTGCACCCGACAACGTCACAATCGGTAAGTTCCCCGATGCCCACACAGAAGTTAAGCGTATGCCGGAAGATACGCAGCGCATCACCATTAAGGGCGGCCCGGTCGGAACTCCTTCACCCGAAGATTTATACCTGGCGATTCAGCAGAGTTATGCCCAGGAGCCGCTGGTCGATTTGATGATCGACGGCAGCCTGGAAACCGTCTATGGGCGCGAAGGACGCAGCGCTTCGCCCTGGGAAGTGCTGCTCTGTTGGCACGAGATGGAACTCACCCTGGCAGCGGCGCAGCGTGCAGGCCGTCCGGGATTGGGAATCGGCGTGGCAGAAAATGCAGTGACCGAGATTGGTGAGTTGAGCATTACGGCGGCTGACCGGCTTGGCCCGCATCACTGGCATCATGTGGCGATGATTAGCGAGTTCAAGACGAACTACGGCCTGATGACCAAAGTTGCCCATATCCACAAGTCAGGCAGCATCATCCACTGCTTCTATAACACGATCTACGGTGGGTCTGTTGGCGGGCGCGAAGGGATGGCAATCGCTATTGTGGGCGGCTGCATCCTGCTGCAAATGGCCTACATGACTCCTACCCACAGTGTATCGCCGACCCATCCGTTCTTCGGCAACACTACTACCCCCGATATTCTGCGAGCGATTGCCCCGGCACAGCAGGCACTCAGCCGCAATACACACCTGCTCAACGACGTGGTGATCACGCCGGTTGGCGGGCCGGGAACCAAGACCCTGCTCTACGAAGTGGCAGCGCAAAGTATGGTGGCTACGGCTTCCGGTTCGGCGGCACTGATCGGGCCGCGTTCCGGGGCAGGTACAGAACCGGGCCATGTCAGCGGCCTGGAAGCCCGCTTTATGGCCGAAGTTGCTCATGCCACCGCCGGTATGAGTCGTGAAGATGCCAATCGCATTGTTGAAGCGCTGGCAGAGCGATATCAGGGTGACCTGGATCAGCGGCCTTACGGCAAGCGTTTCGACGAAGTATACGACCCGGTACGGGTACAGCCGACCGAAGAGTGGCTGACCGTTTATGAAGAAGTCAAGGCCGAGCTTCGTGAGTTGGGCCTCGATATGGATAGCGCAGCCGCCCATACAATGGTAGGGCGTTCAGCAAAATAGGCTTTACAGGGGCATGCCGAAACCGGTATGCCCCTCTTCTTAATTACCCTTAAGGGTATTGATTCTTCAGGCTAAATGTTGTAGGATGCCTATGACTAACGTATGATGTTAGCCATCTGGACTGTAGGATGATTAAAAATATAAGGTTCGGAAGATGAACTCTGATATTCTGCGCCCCCCAACTCTTTCAGAACAGGTTACGCGCCTACTGATCAAACGGATGCGGGCCGGGGATTATCCCCCTGGCAGCCAACTACCCCCTGAAAACACGCTGGCTGAAGAATTCTCTGTCAGCCGAGCCACCATTCGCAGCGCAATACGGACACTTGCCACGCGTGGTTTGGTCGTGCGTCGTCAGGGAGCCGGTACTTTTGTGAGCCAGCTTTCAGGCATCCCTCACCCACTCAACCAGGTAATAGAATTCAATGAGATGATTGCCAGCAGTGGATGTACACCAAGCGTAAGGGTCGAGAGAGTTGAGACGGTCTTTCCTGACCAGGATGTAGCCAAAGCACTGCAAGTTGATCCCGAAGAGCAGGTGATCAACTTGCGGAAGGTCTTCTTTGCGGATGGCAAGCCCATCATTTACGTTATTAATTCCATCTCATTCGATCTGATAGGCGAAGGCTTATACGAGGAAATCCTGGAGGAACCACAACTCACCGAACCCCTCTATGATTTTCTCAAGCAAAGATGCCATCAAAAAATCGTATATAACGTCTCTACAATTCGAGCAGACATTGGGAAGAACTGTCTTCTAACGGAGGCAGAGCACCTCCCAGATATGCCGGTGCTCATCATGCAAGAAACCGGCTTTAATGAATCTGAAAACCCCGTTGTATTCTCACTTGAATATTTTCCCGGTGATTCGATGGCCTTTAGCCTGATAAGACGGTTTGGGCTGGTGGTAGATTGATAGGATTATGCCTATGAACAGATAGCGTCACAGTTCCTATGCAGTCACCACCGGAATTAATGAGTTTCAATCTAAAGAGAGGAGTACCAATATGCGCAAAAATTGGTTGCTTGAGATAGTAAAACGTTCAGAGAATGGCCCCTATATCAAGGAGACGGAATTTGAAATGGGGCTTTCCAAGCGCACGGCAGAACTGGTTAGCAAGTATGGTCTGACGTATGATCCCCAGGTTCCAGTTCCCGCCGACGATGATATGGCCGACCGGCTGTACCAGGCCGGGTTGGAGTTATTCGTCGATATGGGCGTCTACAACATGACCACCGAGCGCCGCATTTTCTTCACCAAAGATGAAGTAGAAGAAATCGTGGCCATGGCCCGGCCATCATTGGTGCTGGGTGAAGGTAAAGACGCCATCGTTGCCCAGCATCGTGAGGTCGAGGGCGATATCCCCTGCACGGTGCTCAGTGGCCCGACCGGAACCCCTTGCAGCGAGAAGTATCACCCCCTGATCCTGCAAAGCTGTGCCCAGGAGCCGCTGGTTGATATGCTGGGGGCCGGATCGGTTTCGACTTACATGGGCCATCAGATTATCCCCGGTACACCGCTTGAAATTCTCGGCGCACGCCGGGATGCAACCATCGCCCGCGATGCTGTCCGGATGGCCGGTCGGCCTGGGATGCACATCAGTGACGTGGCCGTACCACTGACCTGCGAAGGTAAGATGGCGACCATTGATGAGGGATTCGGACTTAGGACCTGTGACTCGATCCTGGTCTCACAGATGGTCGAATTAAAGACCGACTACGACCAGCTCTCCCGCGTGGCCCATCTGAGCAATATCGGTATGCACATAGTTGACCTGATGACCCCGCTGATCGGTGGTCTGGGTGGAGGTGCGCAGGGTACGGCGGTCGTTACCATCGCCTGTCATATCCTGGGCGTGGTGCTCTATGATGCCTCCTATCACATGATGAGCCACACCCATCTGCGTTGGGTGAACAACACCGACCGGATGGGGCTGTGGATGCAGGCCATGGTTGGGCAGGCTTTAGCCCGTAACACCCCGATAGTGGCCTTCAACGATATTTACTGCGTGTCCGGCCCCGGCACGGCTGAACTGATGTGGGAGGTTGCAGCGGGTGCTGCGGTCGGTTCAGTGTGTGGTATGAACTCACAGGGTGCAGGCTGCACCGGTGGATTTAACATGGATCACTACACCGGTCTGGAAGCCCGCATGATCGCCGAAGTCAGCCACGCTTGCCTGGGCATGACACGAGCCGAAGTAAACCAACTGGTCCTTGATCTGCTGCCGAAGTACGAAGGCACTTTCGATAACCCGAACCGGGGTCTTCCATTCCCAGAGGTTTACGACGAAGAAACGGTTGAGCCAAAAGATAACTGGCTGGAACACTATCATACCGTCCGCAATGCCTTGATCGACATGGGGCTGGATATGGATGGTGGCTGGAAACAGGTTCGCCGCCAGGAATTCTAGGTGCTTTAATAGAATGGGTAGGGGGGCTCCCCTACCCAAATGGATGATTCTAGGTGACAGACCTACCCCATTTGCACCTATTTCATTTATAATTGAAAGGAGGCAGGGCAATTACGCCTGCATAAATCATTATGGCTGAAATCTCTGAAGAAGTAAAAAACGGTTTAAGTGAAGCCCTGCGGGTCGGCAATGATGCCGCCGCTGAGGAACTCACCCAACAGGCTTTAGATGAAGGGGCCAACCCTCTGGATATCATTCAAGGGGTGATTGTCCCCACCTTGACCGCCGTCGGTCAAGAGTTCCAGGATTTCAAAATCTTTCTCCCCGAATTGATGATGGCCGGACAGGCCGCCGAAAAAGCTACTGCTGTTCTGGAGAATGCTATTTCCTCTTCCGGGCAGAAGATCGAAGCTTTGGGCATTGTAATTCTGGGGACTGTCGAAAATGATGTGCACGACATCGGCAAAAACATTGTCGGCACCCTGCTTACAGCACACGGCTTCAAGGTGATTGACCTGGGGCGTAGTGTAACCCCCAGCACGTTCCTTGATGTAGCAGAAAAAGAAGGGGCTGATGTGATCGCCATGTCCTCTCTAATGACGACCACCCGCCCGGCGCAGCGCAGCACCATCAACCTGTTCAATGAAGTTGGTGCACGCGATAAATATAAAATTATCGTTGGCGGCGGCTGTGTAAATCAGGAATGGGCAGACGAGATCGGTGCAGATGGTTATGCACCCGACGCTGCTGCAACCGTTGATCTGTGCAAAGCATTGCTTGGTAAGTAGTAATGCTTCACCATTTCAAGACCGGAAGGAGGTGATAGCGAAAAGGATTCAACATTGTTCTTTCAACGATCTACATAACAGCTTATTGTCTGCACTGTTAAGGAGGGGAATACCTCATGCGTAAACTAGGTCTCGTGTTTCTGATTAGCCTGATCGCACTCACCATGGTAGCCTGTGGCGGCGGTGCGGCGGAAGAGGAAGATGCCAGCGTGGCATTGATCATGATCGGCCCAAAGGATGATAATTCCTGGGCAGAATCTTCTTATAATGCTCTGTTAGGGCTAGAAGAGCAGGGCGTTAAGGTCGCTTACTCCGAGTCCGTGGCCGATGCTGATGTAGCCCGCGTGATGCGTGAATACGTTGATGAAGGCTACGACCTGATCGTTGCCCACAGCTTCAGCTACCTGGACGCCACCTTTGAGGTGGCCGAGGAAGCACCCGATGTGAACTTCATCTGGGCAGGCGGCATCAACCAGACAGCTGCCAATGTTGGTGACTACGAGCAGCCCTTCTATGAACCGGCTTATCTGGTCGGTATTGTTGCCGGTTACGTCTCCGAATCAGGCAATCTGGGGGCGCTGTACGGCTTTGACATCCCGGCCTGCCACTCAATGGGTGAGGCCATGCTGATCGGTGCTCAGACGGTTAATCCCGATGCGACCCTGACCGCCGGTGCGGTTGGTGACTGGGGCGACGTGGCTGCCGCTAAGGAAGCTGCATTAGCTCAGGCCGATACCGCCGGTGTCGATTTCTGGGTTGGCTGTGGTGAAGGCCCGACGCTGGGAACCATCGAAGCGGCTAAGGAAGTAGGCGGCTACGCCACCGGCTACGTGGGCGATATGTCCTCACTTGGCCCGGATGTGGTGCTGACCAGCATCGTCTGGAATATGTCTCCTATCTTCCAGACCTCATACGACAAGACCGTTGACGGCTCATTCGACAACGAATGGCTGGCCTTCGGTGTGGCCGATGGGGCGTTAGACATCGCGATCAATCCTGAACTGGCCGATGTCATCTCGCAGGAAGCACTGGATGCCGTTGAGGAAGCTAAGGCCGCTATGGCTGACGGCTCCCTCGAAGTACCATTTATTCCCGAATAAAGTGAACTTCAATCGGAGAGACGGCCTGATGGTCGTCTCTCCTTTACCTTTACATAAGAGGTCGTTTTATGACAGAGCAGCCAATCGTCGAAATGCGCGGCATCGTCAAGCAGTTCCCCGGCGTGCTGGCAAATGACCACATCGATCTCGACTTATATCCGGGTGAAATCCTGGGCCTGCTGGGTGAAAATGGGGCCGGGAAAACCACTCTAATGAATGTCCTATATGGACTATACCGGCGCGATGAAGGTGATATCCGGCTGCATGGTAAGTCAGTCAACTTTCACTCGGCATCTGATGCTATCTCCAATGGCCTGGGGATGGTTCACCAACACTTTATGCTGGTTCCACCATTTACGGTTGCCGAGAATATGGTCTTAGGTCAACCCTCACCGCGCGGACCGATACTTGAAGATCGAAAACAGGTCGCCCAGCGAATTCGCGAACTTTCTGGACGCTACAATCTCCACGTCGATCCCAATGCAGAAGTCTGGCAGCTTTCCGTTGGACAGCAGCAGCGGGTGGAAATCCTCAAAACCCTATATCGTGGGGCGGAAGTGCTGATCCTCGACGAGCCAACGGCGGTGCTCACTCCGCAAGAAGTGGATGAACTGCTGAAGATTATGCGCGGCCTGGCAGATGATGGGCGCTCACTGATCTTTATCAGCCACAAATTACAGGAAGTCATGACCGCCTGCGACCGGGTCGCGGTGCTTCGTGACGGGCAGTTGGTTGATCGAGTCAATATTGCCGATACAAACCGGAAAGAATTAGCCCGGATGATGGTCGGGCGGGAAGTTCTGCTCCGCGTGGAAAAAGAACCGGCCAAACCGGGAGATGTGCGCTTATCGGTCCGTGATTTGTGGGTAAAAGATGACCGCGAATTAGATGCCCTCCGGGGCTTTAACATCGATGTGCGGGCCGGGGAAATCGTCGGGTTGGCAGGTGTAGCCGGTAATGGACAACGAGAATTGGAAGACGCAATTAGCGGTTTACGCCCGGTTGAACAGGGACAGATTATCCTGTGCGATCAGGACATTACCAATGCCTCACCCCGCCAGGTAATTGATGCCAGCTACGGACACATTCCCTCCGACCGCTACGGAATGGGCCTGTTAGGGGATTTTAGCATTGCCGAAAATATGGTGTTGGAAACCTTCTACCAGGAACCTTTTACCCGAAACGGGCTGATGAATGATTCCGTCATTACTGCCCATGCCGAGCAGCTTGTCCTGGATTTCGATGTTCGTACTCCCAATGTTAAAGTAGAAACCAGTAAACTGTCGGGAGGCAATGCGCAAAAATTAATTCTGGCCCGTGAAATCTCGCGGAAACCCCGGCTGCTGTTGGCTGCCCAACCAACTCGCGGACTTGACGTAGGGGCAACGGAATACGTTCACCAGGAGTTGGTACGGCAGCGTGACGCCGGAATGGCAATCTTATTAATTTCAACTGAACTTGAAGAGATTCTAAGCCTGAGCGACCGCATCGTCGTGATCTACGAGGGGCAGTTTGCCGGTGAAAGATCCATAGAGGAGGCAAATGTGGAAGAACTTGGCCTGATGATGGCCGGATCACAGGTGGAGCGTCAATCGTGAGCGAGACGACATCCATTTCCACAGAAGCAGCCCCGGCAGTACGTAAACGCATACCACCTGTGATCTGGTCAATACTGGCCCCGGTGGTTGGTGTTCTGGCGGCTTTACTATTCGGTGCGGTACTTATTCTCATCGCCGGAGCAGACCCAATTGAAGCCTATCGTGTCTTGATCGACGGGGCGTTTGGCGGTCAGCGCCAGATCACCGAGACCTTACTACGAGCCACCCCACTGATGTTAATGGGGCTGGGTTTGACCGTGGCCTTTCGCAGTAAAGCCTGGAACATCGGCGGCGAAGGACAGTATTTCATGGGGGCGTTGGCCGGTTTCCTGGTCGGTATTTTCCTCCAGGATAAATGGCCTGCCGCCTTGTTGATCCCCGCTATGCTAATCGCTGGAGCGCTCGGCGGGGCATTGTGGGCCGGAATTGCGGCGCTCTTAAAGGTCAAGCGGGGCATCAATGAAATTATCACCACATTGATGCTCAACTATATCGCCCAATATTTTGTCTATTATCTAGCCCGCGTTCCGCTCAAAGACCCTGATAGTTATCTTCCCCAGAGTTCTCAATTAGTCGGAGCCGCCCGGATGCCCACATTGGGTGATACCCGGCTGCATCTTGGGATTGCCATAGCCGCCATACTGCTGCCGGTCGTATACGTCATCCTATGGAAAACACCACTTGGATTCAGGCTGCGGGCGATTGGTTCCAATCAGAATGCAGCCCGTTATGCCGGAATGAGTGTCGGCCTGGGGCTGGCAGCGGCTCTGTTGTTCAGTGGAGCTTTAGCCGGGTTGAGCGGCGTAATCGAAGTCAGTGCGCTGCGCCCACGTCTCAAGGAAGGGATTTCCGCCGGATATGGTTTTACCGGTATCCTGGTTGCGCTGCTGGGCCGATTACATCCTGTCGGTGTGTTGATCGCAGCCTTCTTCTTTGCTGCCCTGACGATTGGGGCACAATCGATGCACAGCATCTACGGCCTGCCGATTGCCCTGGCCCAGGTGATTCAAGCCATGGTTGTGTTATTCGTATTAGCCACCGACGGGTTATCCCGCCTGCTTCAGAGGTGAGTGATGGATTTAAGTCGCATTTTTACCGTTGCCTTTTTAATCGCCCTGCTCTCATCTGGAATACGGCTGGCAATCCCGGTGTTCTTAGCGGCCCTCGGCGAGATCATCACCGAGCGCGGCGGCGTGCTTAACCTGGGGTTAGAAGGCGTGATGCTGGCCGGGGGTTTAGCCGGATTTATGGGGGCGTTCTATATTGAGAACCTGCCTAACGGCGAAGCGCTGATGTGGTTTGCACCCTGGTTTGGGATCATCATGGGCATTCTGGCCGGGATGGCAATGGGGTTGATCATGGCGGTGCTGGCCGTCACACTGCGCACCGACCAGGTGATCGCCAGCGTAACCCTGGTGATCCTGGGACAGGGCGTGACAACCTACATCTTCCGCCAGCAGTTTGAAGAATTGACCGCCCGTATCGTGGGCTTTGAAGAAGTACCGATTCCGCTGCTATCAAAGATTCCCTTTTTCGGCCCAGTTTTATTTAACCACGACGTGATGACCTACATCAGTATTTTGATTATGGTCTTGGGCTGGTACTTTTTGTTCCATACTACCTGGGGATTAAAAATCCGGTCGGTTGGTGAGCACCCGGCAGCCGCCGATACGTCTGGCGTCAATGTCAATCGCGTGCGGTACTCGGCGGTGCTGATCGGATCGGCCCTGACTGGGCTGGGTGGCGCAGTATTGACCGTCGCACAACTGCACATCTTCGATGAAGGGATTACCGCCGGGCGCGGCTGGATCGCCGTCGCACTGGTGATCTTTGCTCGCTGGCGTCCGGTATTAGCCCTGGTAGGTGCATTATTGTTTGGCATCGCTAATGCCCTCCAGTTCCGCATCCAGGCTATGAACATTGAAGCGCTTCCCTATGAATTCTTATTAATGCTCCCTTACGTATTGACCATTCTGGTGCTCTTGCAGCGCATTCGTAAATCCGAATCGCCTGCGGCGCTTGGTACAGCTTATACAAAAGAGTGAAAGGCCAAAGCCAACTATGTGGCAGGACTACTTTGCACCAACCACCTATCAAGAAGTTCTGGACTTACTGGCACGATATGGCACCAATGCCCGGCTGGTTGCGGGCGGCACTGACCTGATCCTTGAAATAGAGCGAGGACTTCGAAGTCCCACTACTTTGATCGACATCACCCGCTTGCCTGATCTGGACTCGATCTGGCAGGATTCCGAAGGAATGATCCACCTGGGGCCATTGGTCACCCACAACCATGTGCTGGCCTCCCCGCTATGCGTGGAACAGGCTTATCCGCTTGCCCTGGCCTGCCTCGGTGTTGGTTCGGCCCAACTACGCAACCGGGCAACGGTAGCAGGCAACCTGATTACCGCCTCACCCGCTAACGATACGATCACCCCGCTGTGGGCGCTTGATGCACAGGTTGTGCTGGAAAGTGCCGAGCATGGTGCTCGATTCCTCACTTTCGACCGGTTCTTCCACGGCGTGCGGCAGACAGCCCTTGAACCCGATGAGATGCTGGCGGACATTGTCTTTGTGCCTCTGGCTGAAAACGAGCGGGGGATTTTCCTCAAGCTGGGGTTACGCCGCGCGATGGCGATTGCCGTCGTTAACGTGGCCGTCGTGCTGACCTTCAATGGTGACAAGATCGAGCGGGCGCGGATTGCTTTGGGCAGTGTCGCCCCGACGATTGTCCGTGCCTCAGAAGCAGAGGATTTCCTGGCCGGTCAGACGCTTGAAGATGCAATCATCGAGCAGGCGGCAGAGTTAGCTGTGGGCGCAGCCAGCCCGATCAGCGATGTGCGGGGCAGCGCGGCTTATCGCCAGAAGATGGTCTACACCCTGACCCGGCGGGCGCTGCTCACCCTGAGGGAAGGCTCCGAGCGCGAATCCTGGCCGGATACGATCCCGATGTTATGGGGCAGCACTGACGGCCATTTCGCCCCACTGGGCGGTGAGACTCCCCGTCACGCCGACCAGCCAATTGAAACGACCATCAACGGGCAGCCGGTCACCATTCACGGGGCGCACGACAAAACACTGCTCAGGATGCTGCGCGAGGATGCAAACTTAACCGGGACTAAAGAAGCCTGTGCCGAAGGTGAATGCGGATCGTGCACGGTCTTTCTGGATGGCATGGCAGTGTTGAGCTGCCTGGTACCTGCCCCCCGTGCACACGGCGCGGAGATCGTCACGATTGAGGGCCTCAAGCAAAAAGACCAACTCACTCCCTTGCAGCAGTCTTTTGTCGATGCGGGCGCGATCCAGTGCGGGTATTGTATCCCCGGCTTTGTAATGACTGGCGAATCACTCTTGGCAGAGCAGCCCACCCCCTCACGAGAAGCCATCACGCAGGCATTCTCCGGCAACCTGTGCCGGTGCACCGGGTACTATAAGATCATAGAGGCGGTTGAACGCACGATTCAGGGACGATAGGAGCAAAAGTCAATGACACACTATGTAGGCCAATCCGTTCCTCGTGTGGATGCGGTCGCTAAAGTGACCGGTACAGCCGATTTCCCTGGCGACCTGTCTATGCCGGGAATGCTGCACATGAAGGTGCTGTTCGCCAATCGGCCCCATGCCCGTATTCTGAATATCGATACCACGCAGGCTGAAGCCGCTCCCGGTGTAATTGCCATCCTGACAGCCCAGGATGTACCAGTCAACAACTACGGAATCGGTGTTTACGATCAGCCGGTGCTGTGCGGTGACGTGGTGCGATTTGTCGGCGACCGGGTAGCCTTAATCATTGCCGAGACAGAAAAAGCCGCCGCCCATGCCCGCGATCTGGTTATGGTTGAGTATGAAGACCTTCCCGCTCTGGGTAGTCCAGAAGCGGCCCTGGCACCCAATGCCCCGGTATTGCATCCTGGCATGGACGATAACGTCCTGACTAATTTTAGAATTCGCAAGGGCGATGTAGAAGCAGGCTTTGCCCAGGCCGATGTCATTATCGAAGAGACGTATAAGATTGGCGGGCAGGAACATGCCTATTTACAACCCGATGCCGGGTTAGCCTGGGTAGATGATGACGGGAGCATTGTGGTCCGGTGCGGTGGACAGTGGGCCCACGATGATCAACGCCAGATAGCTCATTGCCTGAACCTTCCAGAAGATCAGGTACGGGTGCAATACGTGTTCACGGGGGGCGCATTTGGCGGGCGAGAGGATGTGTCAGTTCAAATCCTGCTGGCGCTCGCCGCGATGAAGACCGGTCAGCCGGTCAAAGTCGTGTGGACTCGCGAAGAAACCATGATCGGCCATCACAAGCGCCATACCATGACCCTCCGGCATAAGTGGGGGGCAACTAAAGACGGTAAACTACTGGCGCAGGAAACCGAAGTGATAGCTGATGCAGGCGCTTACACTTCGACCACTGACTATGTGCTGGCCTCAACGGTCTTATTCAGCACCGGCTCATATGAAGTTCCCCACGTCAAATTAGATGCAATGGCGGTCTTTACGAACAACGTGACCGGCGGTGCATTCCGGGGATTTGGCGTGCCGCAGGCCATTGTGACCGCCGAATCTCAGATGGTGCGTTTAGCCGAAGCCTTGAACATCGATCCGGTTGAACTGCGCATGATCAACGTCCTGCGCGAGGATTCACAAACCTCGACCATGGTCGAGGTGCCACCCGGCCTGAGCGCCAAAGAAACCCTTGAAGCAGCGGCTTTAGCTGCCGGTTGGAAAGAAAAAGGTAGCAGATGGTCTCGCCCACCGGTTGAGAAGGAAGTCCGGCCCAGTGTGCTGCGCGGACTGGGCATTGCCGCCGGGTTAAAAAATGTGGCTTACACGCTGGGTTATCCAGAACAATCTACAGCCACCATTGAGCTGCACGGCGGCGCAGAAGTTGAACGAGCCGTTGTACGTCTATCTGCTTCCGAGGTCGGCCAGGGTATCCAGACTACCATTCACCAGATGGCAGCGGAAGCACTCAATCTGCCGATGGACAGCGTCGAGATCGTTGCCATCGATACGGCGACAACACCTTCGGCTGGCAGCGTCTCCGCCTCGCGGATGGCATTGATGTCCGGAAATGCCCTGATCGGTGCAGCAGAAGCTGCCTATGCCGAATGGAATAATGAAGAACGACCGGCTGTTGCCACCTACAATTATGTTCCCCCGCCGACCGAACCCTTCGATCCCGAAACGGGCAAAGGGAAGGGGGCATTCGCATTTGCCTATGTGGCTCAAGCAGTTGAGCTTGAGGTGGATACCGAGACCGGCCAGATCGCCATCACCCGGATCATATCAGCCCATGATGTAGGCAAGTCTATCAACCCGGCGGTGGTTGAAGGACAGATCGAGGGTGGTGCGATTCAAGGTATGGGCTGGGCAACAATGGAGAACTTTGTGATGGATCAGGGCCGGGTGCTGACTCCTGATTTAAGCACCTATCTGATCCCTACCATCCTGGATATTCCGCAAGAGTTTGAATCGCTGATTCTGGAGAATCCAATGCCTATCGGCCCCTGGGGAGCAACCGGTATTGGCGAGATGCCCATCCTGGCAATTGCTCCCGCCATCCTTGATGCATTACATGATGCGACTGGTGTCTGGTTTAAACACCTGCCCTTAACGCCCGAAAGTGTATTGGAAGGTTTATCGGAATAGCTCCATGCCCCAATTGAATAATCTATCTATCGCGGTTGACGCTGACGCTGTTTTACGTGCCCAGGGAGGCGATCCGGAGATCATCCGCGCTCGCCGCCCTGAGTTCGCTGAGTTAGCCGATTACGCATTATCCGAAGCCCAATCTGTCTTAGAGCCTCGCGTGATTTATGAAAGGCGCGCCGTCAAGGATGTTCTCCACAACCGGCTGCGACTTGAGGATGGCGTTGAGTTAAAAGGGCCGTTAGTGGTCGAGCACCTGGCCCCGGCAGCCGAGGTTATAGCGATCCTGTGCACGGTCGGCAGCGGAATCGAATCGATGACTCACAATGCCTTTTCCACCGATCCGATCTACGGGCTGGCGTTGGATGCGGTCGGATCGGCTACCGTCGAAGCATTGAGTGTGGCAGCCTGCCGCCATTTTGAACTGGAGGCTCAGGCTCAAGGAATCGGAAGCAGTGTGCCACTCAGCCCCGGTATGGATGATTGGCCGGTTGGCGAGGGACAGCCTCAACTCTTTGAACTGCTCCCGGCGCAAGAGATCGGTGTCAGCCTTACCGATGGGTGCCTGATGCAGCCCGCCAAATCACTGACGCTGGTCTTAGGCATCGGGCCGAACGTCAATGCGAAGGGTATAGTCTGTGATTATTGCGCCGTGCGGAACACCTGCCGCTACCGCGCTCAGGGTGGACATCATTAAGAACAAGGGGCGGTTTTCGCCGCCCCTTATCATTACACATCAACTGCAATTTCTAATTCTTCCAACCATTTCTGATACTCAATCAAAGGCTGATCCGCCGGGCGAAGCGGCAGCTCGATCTTCGTCCAGAACGGTGGCAGCAGCCAGGGCCGTTGGCTCTCCACAATGGGCTTATCCTGTGCCCGCACCTGATCCTCAAAATCCTCGTAAATCTGGTCATGAGCCGGATCGCGATCGTAATTACGGGCCACCCGCCAGAAGGTAGTGGTCTTGTTATAGGCATGTGGCAGGGTCGCCATCCAGATAATGTAGCGCCCTGCGCCACCATCCTTGACCAGCCTGATCACGCCTGGTACTCCCACGTAGTTCGTGTAGGTAATTTCTTCCATACCACCAACTGAATCCCCTGGAGCATCGTCACTCACGTCGGCGGTACTGACATTGCGCGGCTGCATAACGGTATACTGTGAAACCAGGTAACGATCCTCGCGCCAGACTTTGTGATCGGGTGGGGCGGTGTCGGAACGATCCCCCAGGAAACCCTCATGCACCCAGGGGAAATGGGTATCATCCAATGCCCCCATGATGATCCGGGGAGCGCTGGCAATCCAGGGATCGTATACCCGGAGCGGCCCTGGGTGGAATTCCGGGTCGCTGACTTCGGGGAAAGCAGGAATATCAAAATAGGGCTGATCGGCCAGGCAAACCCAGATCAGGCCATAGCACTCCTGGACGTGGTAGGTCGGTACTTTAGCCTCGCGGGGGATCTCGCGGCCCGGCGCAAGCTGGGGAATATCCACACACTGGCCGCTTGAGTCATAGGTCCAGCCGTGATAAGGACACAGCAGGCATTCCTGTCCCCCACGCTCGACAATTTCACCCAACGACAACTGCACCTGGAAATGGCGGCACAAGTCCTGCATGGCGACAATCTGATCGTTGAGACGAACCAGCACAATCGCTTCCTCTAGCAGTTCGACACCGACCGGCTGCCCTTCGGGCAAATCGTCTACCCGGAGTACCGGATGCCAGAAGGGTCGCAGCCCTGCGTAATAGGAACTAATCGACTCAGGAGAGGGTGAAGAAAAGACTGGCGAGACTTGGTTTGCCATGATCCGCTCCGGTAAAACTCAAGAGGCTGTCGTGCTATCTATATGGAAGGCCCACATCATGAAGGACGTGGGCACAGTTATTATATCGATTTGCGGAACTAAGATCAGGGCGAGTTTACCGCCTATGCGAACGCACGTTTAAGCCTGAGACCAGCCAACATCCACATGGGCAAAACCACGCTTTTCTTCCGTTTACAGATCATAGCCTGGATAACCGCCGCGACTCGTTTCGTATCCAGCATTACCGGGGATTTTGCTGCTCCCTGGTCCCGATTATCCTGGAATGCGGTGTCCATCGGCCCTGGCATGAACAGGCCAACCTTCACACCGGAAGACTTCAACTCACTGGATAGACCTTCCGTAAAACCGGCCAGGGCAAATTTCGTGGCGGCATATACGCTGTTCTCTTTTAGAGATACACGGCTGAACAGTGAGCCAACGTTCAGAATATAGCCTGCCTCACTTTGCTTAAGTAAGGGCAGCAGGGCTTTGATGCAATAGTACGCCCCGAAGAAATTCACCTCGAAGTGCCGCCGCATCTCCTGATTTGATAGTTCTTCCGATACCCGGTATATCCCCATCCCGGCGTTATTCACCAGTACATCAACCCGTCCATATTTCTCTTCAACCAGGGCAGCCATACGTTTTACGCCATCCTCCGAAGCGATATCGCACTGGATCACGCAGGGTGAATGTCCGGTCGTGTTTGCGATTTCCGCTTGAACCTGGAGCAATAGCCGCTCGCTGCGTGCAACCAGGACAAGATGAGGAGTGATACGGCTCAGGTGAAGTGCAGTCGATTTCCCAAGTCCCTTTGATGCACCGGTAATGACGATCACTTTATTAGATAGTTCCATGTCCGTATCCCTCAGGCCGCTTCGATCGTGGTTTTATCGGCTGCATGCTGGCTGGCATAGATCATGATCCCGATCACGCAGCTAATGAACCCACAGAAAAAGCCACCGATCCCATGTCCGATCACATTGTCCAGCGGTGTAGCCGGAAAGGGGAGCAGGTAGTGGTTCAACAAGGCTGAGATGCCCCCACTGATTAACCCACCAATAAGGCCATTTGTCGCTGCTGCGCTGATTTTTGCTTTCACGATTTTTATTCTCCTGTACTAAAAGTTTTCCAATATCACAATCAATATGGAAAAGATACAGGAGAATGGGTGTCACATCATTGATCTATGTTAATTTTTTGGAACGAATCCGGCTTAATGATTCGGGGGTAATACCCAGATAGGATGCGATATGATACTGTGCGATGCGCGTTTCGAGGTTGGGGTAGTCTGCGAGGAACTGTTGATATCTTTCCTGGGCGCTGTTGAGCAGGAGTTCAGCCTCTCTTTTTTCCTTCAATATAAACACCATCTCTGCCAGCTTTCTGGCGACAATCTGCCAGCAAATATGACCGCCCAGCAACTCCTGATAGGTTTGATAATCGATTGTAACGAGTGTTGAATCCTCCAACGCCTGAATGAAAAATCTTGATTCAGTCTGCAAAAGAAAAGCGCTGTAAGAAATTGCCAGTGTGTTTTCAATGCAAAAATGCTTATTGACTTCAAGGCCGTTCAGATCGATGTAAAAGAGCCGCATTAAGCCTGATTTCAGGTAACCGATCCGCCCTGGAACTTCTCCCGCTCTTAAGAAATAGCCGTCCTTTTCGACCGTGATCGTTTTGGTGTGCGCCAATACTTTTCTTAATTCTTCTTCGGGAATGTCCCCAATGAAGTTCATCTCACCGGTTAAATCACTGAGATAATTCGAGGTCATGCTGATCACTCCTTTTCAGCGACCGGTAAGTAAGCTGATCGGGCGATCAGCGAATCGCCCGATCAGGTAATTACCCGGATACCTCAGTCTCCGTTTAACGTCTGTTCGAGTATTTCCACCGCGCTTTGTACAAACCGGGGACAAACGGCATGGAACAAATCCTGTTCTTTTGCGGCCTGATGCCCTTCTGCGGTGCTGATATCAACCTTTAAGAGGCCCTTGCAGGTGAGCGAACCATATTGCTCCTCAAATTGTGCAGCAAACTCTCTGACAAGTTCCTTTGTTTTCTGTTTAGACTCATCATCACCGGCCTCAGTTCTTCCATACTCCAACCCCAAAACCATGAAAGCGCCGGTGACGGCCCCACATGTCTCTCCCATAGCCATACCACCACCAAATGATTCGGACAGTTTCAAGGCTTGTTCATCCGCCAAACCATAGTCGGTTCCGTAAGCTGTGAATACAGCCTGAGAACAGCTAAAACCTTCTTCAAAGCGAGACAGCGCCTGCTTTACTTTATCCATGATCTATCAGAATCCTTTCAATAAAAATTTAAGCCCACCTAGTGTAATCGATCCCCTGCTTTTGGGGTAAAATAGATTCAGTGTCAACCTGTCCCGGTTGAAAATTAAAACCCTGACGTTGAGGGGGAAGGTTTTTTAAACCCTCCGATTCGCATCACCCAACACAAACTTACTGGGTGACCACGTCGCTGGGATTTCCCCTACGGATATAACGTTCACGAAGCGGGCGCTCGCCCCTGAACCTTCAAGAAGAGGTACCTCATGGCAAAAAATGTAGAACTAAAATCACAGCAGGCATGGTTAAGCCTGCAAGATGCTGATCCCGAAATTTATGATGTGATCCAGCGTGAAGCTCGGCGGCAGCACGATAACCTGGAATTGATTGCCTCCGAAAATTATGTCAGCCGCGCCGTCCTGGAAACCACTGGCTCCATCCTGACCAATAAATATGCAGAGGGCTACCCTGGACGCCGTTATTATGGCGGCTGCGAAATTGTCGATATTGCTGAGGATTTAGCGCGGAATCGGGCTAAGGAACTATTTGGGGCGGAACACGCTAACGTTCAGCCGCATTCCGGATCCCAGGCTAATATGGCCGCTTATGCCGGTCTACTCCAGGCGACGGACAGCATCCTGGCCCTGGACCTGGCCCAGGGTGGACACCTGACTCACGGCAGCCCGATCAACTTTTCCGGGCGGCTGTACCATTTCATCT
This sequence comes from Anaerolineae bacterium, assembly GCA_050288085.1. Classification (GTDB taxonomy): domain Bacteria; phylum Chloroflexota; class Anaerolineae; order Aggregatilineales; family UBA3940; genus JBNKDD01. The sequence goes on along the minus strand of JBNKDD010000001.1, from coordinate 73,463 downwards.
CTTACGGTGTGGACCGGGAAACCGAACGGATTGATTTCGACCAGGTCAGATCATTAGCTATCGCCGTTCGCCCCAAGCTGATCCTGGCCGGATACACGGCTTATCCCCGCACCATTGATTTTGCCACATTCCGGGAAATTGCCGACGAAGTTGGGGCGCTTTTCATGGTTGATATGGCACATATCTCCGGGCTGATCGCCGGTGGTGCGCATCCCAATCCGGTTCCTTACGCCGATGTTGTGACCAGCAGTACCCATAAAACCCTGCGCGGGCCACGCGGCGGCCTGATCCTGTGTAAGCAGGAACACGCACGGGCCATTGACCGGGGTGCATTCCCCGGCATCCAGGGTGGACCATTGATGCACGTTATTGCCGGTAAGGCGGTTTGTTTCGCCGAGGCCCTGAAGCCTGATTTTAAGACTTATGCGGCTCAGGTTGTCGAGAATGCCAGAGTGTTGGGTGAAACATTGCAGGAGGAAGGGCTGCGACTGGTTACCGGTGGCACGGATAATCACCTGTTGTTGGTTGACTTGCGCCCACTGGGTGTTACCGGCGACATTGCCGAAACTGCCCTGGATAGGGCCGGGATCACCGTCAATAAGAACCTGATCCCCTATGACCCTCAACCGGCCAAGATCACAAGCGGCATCCGTGTTGGGTCACCGGCCCTGACCAGCCGGGGCTTCGGTCCAGACGAGATGGCCGTCGTTGGCTCGTTGATTGGGCAGGTGCTGCGTGCTCCAGATGATGAAGCCGGGTTAATAGCTGTGCGCAAAGAGGTCACCGAACTGACCCATAACTTCCCCATACCGGGCATTGAAAACGGAGCCGTTTAATTCATACCAGGTGGAAAGTAAAGAGCCTGCTGGCGACAGTCAACAGGCTCTTTTGATACCGATGGATGATATCTGTCAGGCCGGTTCTTTTTCTAGATCGGCTAACGGCAGCGTAACCTTGAAGGTTGTCCCCTCGCCTTCCACGCTTTGAACGCTAACCATCCCGCCGAACCGCTCGACTAACTGCTTGGAGATCGACAACCCCAACCCGGTGCCCGGAATCCCCGACTGCTTGGCATTACCGGCTCGGAAGAACTCGTTCCAGAGGTTGGGTAAATCCTTTTCCGGGATTCCAATCCCGGTGTCTGAAATCGAAATTTCCGCATGGGTTGATTGATCAACCAGCTTAACAGAAACATGCCCGTTTTCCGGTGTATATTTGACAGCATTGCCGATCAGATTCAGCAATATTCGCCCCAAACCTTCCTGGGTGGCATTTACTTTCATGAAGCTGTTAGGAGCCTCAAATTCCACCTCAACGTTTTTCTCCTCCGCCTCACTGGATACCTGATCAATGACCTTTTGGATCGACGACTGGATGGGCAGAGGCTTAAGGGGCTCCTGATACAACGTAGTCTTGCTGGCTGCTAGAGCGAGTAAATCTTCGATCAGATCGTGCAGCACGTCGAGACGCTTACCCAGCCGTTTTAGAATGTCATACTGTTGGTCGTTGAGTTCGCCCGCCATGCCCTGCATCATTACCCGTAAAAGGCTCTGTGCGCCGTTGACCGGAGAGCGAAGTTCATGCGTGACGATCCGGACGAACTGCGCTCGCTCCTGGTCGGATTTTTGCAGCTTATCGTGGGCCATCGCATTTTCGAGCGCGGTAGACCCCTGTTGGGCAATCGATGTTAAGAAAGCCGCATCGTCATCTGTGAAGTGGCGCGGCTCATCTGAATAAACGCGCAGTACGCCTAATGGTTTCCCGTATCCAATGATAGGCACAACCAAGCTGCTATAAATACCCTCTTTCCGTGCTTGCCGGGGGTACTGAATGCGGGGATCATCCATGACATCCTGGAGGATAATAGGCCGTCCGAGCAGTACATCACGCACCAGAGCATTGTGAGATAAAAGAACCGGCCCCTTATCTACATATTCCTGGCTGAGGCCATGCGTCGCAGCCATCGTCAATTGCTCACCGCTCTCATCCAGTAAACGAATAGAGGCTTTCGTGACAGAAAGTGCCAGTGCCGCACTTTCTATCAACCGATCCATGACCTCCGGCAGGCTGAGAGTTGAGGAGACTGCCTGCGTTGACTGAAGTAAGGCGGCTATCTGGCGTTCGCGTTCGCGCAGCCGCCCCATAATGGACGAAGTCAGGAAGACAATAGCAAAGGCCGTGATTGCGATAAAAATGACCCGTGATAAAACGTAAGTGGTATTGCTGTGCAGATCAACTGGCAAGTTAGGAATAATAGTATAATGAGGTAGTAAGCCGATCCCCTCCAACAGGGCAATCATTGCCAGGATACCAAGTCCCATCCCCAGATAGGGATAGGGTGATTCATCCGGCAGCAAGATGGTGATCATCAACATGTGGATGACCATAAACGGAGTCGCCGGGCTGCTGATCCCCCCGGTCAGATGGAGAAAGATCGCCATAGCGACCCAGTCCAGCGCCACCTGGATCAACACAAAATTCCGCATTTCCTTGCGCTGCCAGATTTGGCCGCTGGTCTGGGCCCGATGTATTAACCAGGTCAGGATGCCATTGTAGAACAGGATAGCCACACCGGTTCCATATAATGGGATTTCGGGCAGCGGTAGGTGTAGGATGTGGACGCAAAAAGCGGTTGCCAGCAGGACGGCTACTCCGGCAAACCAGCGTGTCCCGATCAGGCGAATATTGTTGCTGGCAGTATCACTCCTACCCAACGTTTCAAAAGGACTCTGTTCAAAGAATTGAGCCGTCAAAGGAGCAGAGGCTTGTTCTGTCATAGGAGGCCTATCTTATCTAAAATCATTGGTAACCGCCGATGGCGATTACCAATGTTAGCTACAATATTATCGTTTGTTGGTATAAAAAAGAGTTGCTATCCGGCCAGTTGTTCTTTAACTTTGGCGACCAGATTGTCGGGATCGATGGGTTTATCAATGAAGACATCAACCGGCAGGTAGTCCTGATCAGGTGCAAACTCAACCGGTGAGGTGGCATGAATGGAGGTGAGCATGATGATCGGGATACCTTTGTAATCGGCATACTCAGAATCTGGAGCGGGGTTACGGAGCTTGAGTGCCAGTTGAAAGCCCTCGGTGGTGGTATCCATCATCACGTCCAGGATGATCAGATCAGGCTTTTCAGCCTTGATCATGTCAAGTCCGGCGGGGCCGCTGCCTGCTTCTATGACCTCATAGCCAGCGCCCTCCAAACAAAGACGTGCGGCCAACACCATGTCCGGATCATCATCAATTATCAAAATCTTGGCCATGGGATTTTATATCCTTTGTTTGCTTGAGTAATTAATTGTCGTCCAACTCGCTGAGTATGGCTGCAATGATATCGGGAACAGCCGCCCAGATTGGCTCGCTCAGACCCGAAACCCAGCCTACTTCAAGCGGTTGCACGCCGTAGATCACCAATTCGTCTGGTGTGATTGTCAATGCATCTGCCAGTTGGAGAGCTTCGGCCAGGCCCGCATCGTGGACAGTGCCGTGCATCTCACCAGAGGATAAGATCACGTCGTGGGGGGTGAAGCGCTGCCACTTGCCTGGCTCAATGCCCATTTCGGCAGCATCAATGATGATCACCCGGCGGTAGTCTTGAAACATCAACACGATTTCAAGGCCCCCAGTTCCCCCATCAACCAGATCAACCCCTTCCGGCAGATCATGGCGGGATAGTACTTCCAGGGTAGCAGCCCCTACACCATCATCTCCGCGCAGTGGATTTCCCAGCGCGAGAACCAACGTATCGGCAATTCGGGCCACTGCTTTTGTCTATCCCCAGATCAGCATTAACAAATTAAATGGTAGGGGCAAGAATTACCCCTACCATCCATTATCTCATACTTAAACGAATTTCACATCGAGCAGGTGGGTTGAGCAGGAGATACACGGGTCGTAGGCCCGGACAAGCATTTCCAGGGCCAGCGTGATGTCTTCCTGCGAACGATCCAGGATCGTTGGGACCAACGCCTTCATGTCGAGTTCGGTATTCTGGAGGTTCTGGTTGGTCGGAATGATGCAGTTGGCACCGACAACCCGGCCATCCTCAATCTTGTAGTTGTGGAACAGGATGCCGCGTGGAACCTCGCAGGAGCCGACGCCTTCGCCGGATAGGCGGGCGGGCTTGGCCGGTTCTTCCGGCTCAACGCCGCGTTCCAGCAGTTGGTCAATCAGGGTAATTGAATCTTCAACCGCGTGAGCGATCTCAACCACCTGGGCCACCGTGATCATATAGGGATTGTGGCAGACCGTCTTCAGGTTAAGCGCAGTGGCGGCTTCTTTGGCCTTCGGGTGAAGCTGGTCATAGTTGACGTTGACCCGTGCCAGTGCGCCGACCTGGTAAGAATCCCGCTTATGCTTGGTGCGCTTGGCTGACGAATGCTTGACCAGATATTCGTTGGTCACATCCCGGTAGTTGTCAAGCGGTGTCGTGCCGCCGTCGCTGCTGGCAATCACGCCATCGATCCAGGCGTATTCATCGTCTTTGTGCAGCGCGATGTATTCAGTCTCTCGCTCGAAGTCAGGCATTTCTAGCGTCTGGAACAATTCGACGGTCGCTGCAACATCGGCCCGCATCGCCTCGAACCGTTCCCGGAGCTGGATCAGAACATCGTGGCTGGGGAAATGGGTGAAGCCACCCACCACCATCGCGATGGGGTGCGTGTGCCGTCCGCAAAGATTCTTGCAGAGGTCACCGGCCAGTTTCTTCATGCGCAGGGCCCGCAGCACCACGTCTGGGGCAGACTTCGCCAGCGGGATCACACTGCCCACACCCAGGAAATCTGGGGCAATCAGCATGTAGGCATGCAGAATATGGCTGTCCAGAATTTCGCCGTAGAAATTGAGCTTGCGCAGCAGCACGGTCTGTTCACTGAGTTCGACGCCAAGCGCATTTTCCGTTGCACGGAGTGATGCGGTCGCATGGCCGACGGCGCAGATACCGCAGATACGCGAGGTCAGGTGAGAAGACTGATCATAAGGCTGGCCGCGCAGCATCGCTTCAAAGAAGCGCGGAGCTTCGACAACCTGCAACTCACATTGCTTCATTTCACCATTTTTCACGTCAACCAGAATGTTGCCATGCCCCTCAACACGGGTAATGTGATGTACGTCGATCTTGAAATCAACAGGAACACTTGCCATAACGTTATGCCTCCTCCCCGGCCTTCTCCAGTTCCATCATCTGATAGCTCAGGAACAGGCTTAACTTTGCGTTAATATCTTCGTCGCTGATACCGTGTTCTTTCATGACTTGCCGCATCGAGGCAATATTTGGCTCGGCGATCATGCCCCGGCAGCCTTCGCAGGAATTGCCGTAGGTTGGGCAGCGGACGCCGCATCCGGCCTGGGTAATCGGGCCCAGGCAAACCTTACCCTGTTCGTAGAGGCAGACGTTTTCTTTCATCTTGCACTCAACACACATCGGGTTATCAGCAATAACCGGCATACGGCCTTGCAGCATTTGCTTGACGATCTTGATGAATTCTTCCGGATCAATCGGGCAGCCGGGCACAACCGCATCGACCTTCACAACCTGGTCAATCGGGCGGGCCGGGTAGGTATCGTACCAATTGGCTTTATCACCATAGACGTACTTACGAACATCTTCGAGGTCCTGCCAGTTGCGGACGGTGTTAACACCACCCAGGTGGGCACAGGTTCCTAATGCAACCAGGATCGCGGCCTGGTCCCGGATCTTGCGCAGACGCTCCTCATCAGCAGGGCGTGAGCATGATCCCTCTACAAAAGCGATCAGGTAATCCTCGCCCTTTTCACTCATGGCCTCACGGAAGTTAACGATCTCGATAGCATCCAGCAGTTCGACATGGTCTTGCAGGGAATCGACGACCGTCAACTGGCAGCCTTCGCAGCAGGTGAAGTCGAAGAAGGCGACTTTAGGTTTTGCGTCAGACATTAGAGCGCCTCCTCTAAATGCTTAATCTCGTTGAACGCGAATGACGGGCCGCTCTGGCAGACATACACATGGTTCATCTGGCAGTGACCACACTTACCAACCCCGCATTTCATCCGGCGCTCGAAGCTGAACCAGATGTTGCCCTCCGGGATTCCCTTGCCCAGCACTTCCATCAGGACAAAGCGGTACATCACAGGTGGGCCGATCACGATAGCGACCGTGTTACGGGCATAAACCTGAATCTGTGGGAACAGCGTGGTGATCACGCCTACATTGCCGTCCCAACCTTCTGCCGGATTATCAACTGTGAGCAGCAGGTCTACGTCGGAACGCTTATCCCATGTTTTCAGTTCATCAGTGAATAACAGGTCATTGGGGGTACGGGCACCGTATAAGATTTTGATCCTGCCATACTTACCGCGCTCGTCGAGCATCTGGTTGATCAACGAACGAGCGGGGGCCAGTCCCAACCCACCAACAGCAAACAGGACATCTTTGCCCTGGAAGGACTTGAGGGGGAATGGGCGACCAAAGGGGCCACGGATACCGACTTTTGTACCTGCCTCCAATGTATGCAAGGCTTTGGTCATATCCCCGGCACGGCGTACGCACAATTCAAACTCGCCGTTGCTCCGGCTGGGCGATGAAGAAATGCTGATCGGCGCTTCGCCAATACCAAATAAGGAGAGTTCTACAAACTGTCCCGGTTCATGTCCTAACGACATCCCGTCGGGGAGCCTGACCTTGAACAGCTTCTCCATAGAAGTCATGGTCTGTACATCGACAATCTCTGCCGGAACCGGGAGATAGATCGAGGTTTGTTCGAGTTCTTCGCTTAATAATGTACTCATGCTTTTGTCTCCAAACGCCGTTTGCTCATCGGAATTTGGCGGCGAGCAAGCTCATTATAGGTGTCCACCGGGTTAATATTTACCAGGCAGGCTTCACCACAGCGCCCACAGCCCACGCAGCCAACCATGCCGCGCCCGTCCATCTGGTATTTACCCTTACGGAAGAAACGATGGCGTTGGCGGGCACCATTCATCTCGCGGAAATTGTGCCCACCAGCGACAACTGCGAAATCTTGCAGTGTGCAGTGATCCCATTCGCGATAGCGGCGGCCTGCGCTGAGGGTGAAATCAACTTCATCCGAAACATTGAAGCAGTAGCAGGTGGGGCAGACAGCAGTACAGGAGCCACAGGCCATGCACTTGTCACCAATCTCTTCCCACAGATCGCTGTCATAACTAACCGAGAGCAGGCTGGACAGGTCAGAAATATCGAAGTCCAGCTTGTAGGGGAAGCGCGGCCACTTTTCACTCAAGGTGTGGTTGAGATGCTGGTAATCCTCGTCGGTTGCATCCCGCAGGCCCTCAACCCCTTCGAGCAGCTTGGCACCTTTTTCGGTCCCAATGTCGATGGCGTAGGTGTCACCCATATCGGTCAGGTGGAGGTCATAACCTTCGGTTACACTGAGCGTTCCCATACTTTTGCAGAATGAGTGCTCGGTGCAGGGAGAGAGGCACTCCAGACTGATCATGATGGTCTGTTCGCGCCGGGCTATATAGTGTTGGTCAGCATAACCGGTATGGAATACTGTGTCCAACAGCCTGAGTGCGTGTAGGTCGCAGGTGTGGACACCCAACAGGATAGTCGGCTCGGCCTCAATCACAGCCTCGACTTTTCCCTCCCCCATGTCAAACTTGAAAAGTTCTTCATGTTGGGGGAATAAAAACTTCTTAGGCGGGAGAATGGTGGTTGGGTAAGACAAATCCAGTTCATCTGGGGAGCTGATCTCGCCAAACATGAACCGATCCCCAAGAGGTTTGGGGCCAACGACGCGGTGGCCGTTGAGCATTTGTTCTACCCAGGGAGCCAACCCCGTCTTTGGCAGTACTTTAAAGCTCATGGTCTTAGTTCCCTGTCGATTGATAGTTCCTTGTAATAACGTGATGGAGGACACACTGTTATGGTCCCATCATTTGGTGAGATGCTGCCTGAAAATATAGTTATCGAGGTAGACTCTCAACCGCTTAAAGTGTACAGTTTTGAGAATAGATGAACATTGTTACAAATCATCATATTATTGTGACCAACGTCACTATTTGATTGAAGGAAGGATGGTTTAATTGCTAGACAGGACGAAAAGAAAAAAAATCAGACGCTCTACAGGTTCATCGGGGGGTAAACCATGCTAGTGCGCGAAGTGATGACGAAACAACCGATTACTATTCGGCCCGACAGTGATTATCTGGCAGCCATTGCTCTGATGAGAGCTGGAAATTTCCGCCGTCTGCCGGTGGTCGATGACGAGGGGAGGCTGGTAGGACTCATTTCAAGCCATGAGTTGTACCGGTTGGAAGCCGCCGATTCACCCCGCTCCAAACAGCATGCTTTTCAGAAGGGGCATGGCGTCTTAGTCCATGTGGGCGAGATTATGAAACGCGCGGTGATCACCATCCCGCCGGATTACCCCATCGAAGAGGCTGCACAGATGATGCTCGAATACCGGTTTGGTTCTTTGCCAGTGGTTGAAGACGAACGCCTGGTAGGCATCATCACCGATTCCGACATCTTCAAGACTTTTGCCCAGATGTTGGGCGGCGGCGGCAAAGCGATCCGGTTAAGCGTTCAGGTGGATAACAAACCGGGGCAGATTGCGGCACTGACAGCACAGGTAGCAAAAGTTGGTGGCAACATCCTGTCGCTGGCATCTCATCCGGCAGAGAGCCCCGATCGCCTCAATTTCACCATGCAGGTTGAAGGAGTCCCCCTCGAAGACTTGACTGCCGCGGTCGAGTCTCTTCCCGCCGTCGATCTTCGATATACCTGGACCGCCCCTCAAACCGGATCGGACAGCTAAGAGCTAACATTGCAGCTCACTCTAGCTGTTCCAGATCAGGCGGGAGCGGCTCCGCGCCGAGAGGTTTCAAACTCTTAATTAGCCAGTCTGCGCCCTCGGACTCAGGGGATTTGAAGGTTACGACAAACGAACCCTGGCGATCATAAAAAACAATAGTGCTGTCATTATAAGCGGAAACCCGGAACTGCCGGCCCGGCAAGTCCAATCCAAAGTTAGTGGCAGCGGTCAGCACCGATCCATCGGCGGTCAGTTGGGCTGCGCCCGTTTCATCACCATCCCACAGCCGTTCAATAAACTCGACCAGTGTGGCATAGGCGGATGGTTCAGCTGCCTGCCATAACCAGATCTGGCGATCTGTCTCAATTGGGGGCGATAGAGCGTATTGATTCTCCTCCCGGACCCAGGTTGTCTTAAATATCCGGCGGGGAGCATTGTCGTTCTCTTCAATGAATGCCGGGCTGGTATTGCGTGCACCGCCAACCAATACCAACCGCGACAGGTTCGACTCAACATTTAATGTGCCGCCCCAGGCATTTAACCACCAATCAGCGGCCTCATCCCCATTCCACATCACCTGCCACGTTGACTCGACCTTGCCCGCCAGTATGTAGTGAACACGAACGATCCCATCACTGCCGAGGGTGGTGTAATGCACCGCAACCTCATCCTGCTCCCAATAAGTCTGGAAGGCATTGACCCCCACCGCCCAGGGGGTAAGTTCAAGGATCGTGCCCGATTGTAGATCAAATAGCACCATGCCCAGGCCATCCGGCAGCGATACGACAGCCATCTGAACATGCCGGTGTATAAAAGCCGGATTGGGGAATACCAGGACACCGGAAGAAAAAGCAATCTCAGAATAGTCTATAGAGAGTTGTTCATTGTTTAATTCAGCGCGCGCCGGGTCTTGTAGATAGGCTTCAGTTGCAGACAGTACCCCAATCTTTCGTGTAGTAGGATCGGCTACCTGATAAGCATCGCGCAGCCATTCATCAACCGGAGGGGTTGGCGTGGGCTGTGCCGTTAAAGTTGGAGAAACAGCAGGGACACCGGTAGAACAGGCCGCCAGCGTCAATAAACAGGCTGCGCCAAATAGAAGATTAGCTAGCCGCATGAGTATCAGACTTCATCTCTTGTTCGATGAATCCGACAATTTCCTGTAAGCGCATGGTCGCCTGCCGGATGCGTGTCACTGCCGACCGTTGTTTTTCATTCAGATCCCCGGTTGAACCGGAAAGCAGCAAGGCTATCTGCCCATCGATACCCTCAACCGGCCCATTGAGCGTCTTGGCATGTAAAGCCACCTTGCGGGATGACTCCAGCATGGTATCAAAGCGCGCCTTCTGTTCGTCCAGCAAATTGACCTTGTCAAGTGCAATAGCTGCATAGTCGGCCAGATTTGACAGCACCGCCATATCGGGATCGGTGAACGAGGATTTCATGCCATGATGATACACCGCCAGCACCCCGACTACCTTCTTATCAATGAAGATCGGTACATTAATCAGGGCACGTACCAGGTAGCCAGTCTTGAGCTTGTGCTCAGAATCACCGCTTTTCATGATCGGCTTGCCGGTGCGGGCAACCTGCACGGCATCTGAGTCCGATGATGGCCGCCGGATAACTTCCGCCTTTTTGGTATCGAACCCTTTTTCAGCCCTCAAAATCAGAGCGTCGCTGTCCTTTTCCAGTAAGAAGATCGCGCCCTCTTCAGCATGTGTTAGAAACACAGCCGCTTCGACAATCCGTGACAGCAAGGAATCAATATCGGTCACGTTAGTGATGACCCGGCCAATCCGAGATAAGGTGTTCATTTCGTTAAGCCGCCGTGCAAGGAGCACCTGAGCCTGTTCAAGGCGCTGACTGACCTCAGCCTGCCCTTTTTCCGCTTTGATAGAAGTGATAAATTTTCCCAGACTCTCAAGCAAACCCGCGTCATCAAGCGGTGTGCTCACGAAATTGCGAATTCCGACCGTAAAGAGCTGAGTTCCCATCTCGCCGGTAATCCGGGGGGCGTACAAAATAGCCGGGGCATCACATCCCAACCGGCGCTGGGTATTTAATGGTCCAAAAGGGTCCCCCCGAAGCCGGGTGATGTGAGCCAGGATCGCATCGCAAGGAGGGGGAACAGTAAAAGCATCCCCAATAACAGCATTATAGCCAGCCTGGGGAAGGAGTTTTTTCCCCAGATGATTGGCTATCTCGGTCGAGTCGGCTACGACCAGGACACTGGTCTCTTTCGTCATATCCTCAAGCCTCCGATCTGGTAAACAACAACCGGTTCACTGCGCCCTCTGACCTGACGTGCACCAAGCTGCTCGGCAATAACGGCTTCTTTGACCAGCTCGTAAGTCGTCTCGCTGATCAATACCTGACCACCTTGACCGCTTTGCTCAATCCGGGCAGCGGTGTTGATCGTATCGCCGATGGCTGTGTAATCATGAATCTGTGCCGCGCCAACATTGCCGACAATGGCATGACCGGTGTGTATACCAATACGAAATTTCAGGTGAAACTTTGGATCTAGACTTTGATGATATGCTTCGACGCGAATCTGCGCATCCATTGCCGCCTGTACAGCCGCCAAAGCGTGATTCGGAATTTGCAGCGGCGTATTAAACAGAGCCATCACGCCATCACCCAGGAATTTATCCAGGGTTCCCTCATTGGAGATAATCGCCTCTGTGACCACAGACAGATACCCGTTAAGGATATCGAGGAGTTGAGCCGGTTCAGTATTTTCGGACAGCCCTGTGAATCCCTCCAGGTCGGCAAAAAAGGCCGTTACTTCCTGCAACTGCCCGCCTAATTGAACACTGGTAGGATCGGCAACCAGTTTTTCAACCACAGAAGGAGCAACATAGCGCTCAAAGGTATTCAGGATGTGATCCCTGGCCGCCCGCAGATCATCAGAGGCTTGTTTAGCCCTCAGCCGAGCATCCACACGCGCCATCAACTCGCGGGGGCTGAACGGCTTGGTGATGTAATCATCGGCTCCTAACCCCAGCCCCTGCACCCGATCATCGATTCCGCTCTGTGCAGTGAGCATCAAGACCGGGATATCTGCCAGCTTGACGTCGGCTTTGATATGTTCCAATGCCTCAAAGCCGCTCATAATGGGCATGTTGACATCAAGAATGATCAAATCGGGAGTTTCTTCTTGGGCGAGGGATAATGCCTGCTGACCATTCTTGGCTCCCGCAGCCTCATGTCCCATCATGTTCAGGATATCCAGCACTAATAAGCGGCTGTCTTCATTGTCTTCGGCAACCAGGATTTTCACAGATACCAATCCTTATGAAGGCGGCAAATTGATCAAGAGCCGTTGGATTTTCTCCAGGAGTTCGCTTAGATTGATCGGCTTAGAAACGTAATCGTCACAGCCTGCCTCCAGTGCACGCTCCCGATCACCAACCATAGCATGTGCCGTCAACGCAATGATGGGTATATGTGAAACATCCGGGTGAGCTTTGAGTTCACGAGTTGCAGTCCAACCATCTTTACGTGGCAAAGAAAGGTCCATCAAGATCAGGTCAGGAGCTTTTTCAAATGCCTTCTCAATACCTTCTACCCCATCCGTTGCCTCAATGACAACATAGTCCATCGCCCCCAACAGGTCTCTGATCAGGGTACGGTTGTCTGCATTATCCTCGATAATCAGAATGAGGGCTTGCTGAGATGACATTGGTACACTCCTCCCCGCTACAGAGTCGGCGGTTGGAAAGTGGACTGGTAAAGACGAACCGCGTACTCAATTTTTTCTCTCGCGGCTTTAGCGTCTTCCCACCCAATCGGCTCGACACGGGCTCCTTCCAGGTCTTTATACACCGAGAAGAAATGGGCAACTTCCTGCAAAAAGTGCTGGGGAATATCGGAGACGTCGTGATAATCGCGATACAACGGGTCTTTGTCTGGCACAGCCAGCACCTTATCGTCAGGTTGATCTCGGTCCATCATACGGAATAGACCAATCGGGCGGGCTTCGATCACACATAAGGGAAAAGTCGGCTCGTTGATCATTACCAGAATATCAAGGGGATCACCATCATCATAATAAGTGCGAGGAATCAGACCATAGTCGCCTGGGTAGTAAAGCGAAGAGTACAAAACCCGGTCAAGTTTGAGAATGCCAGCCTGCTTATGATACTCGTACTTATTGCGACTACCCTTTGGGATTTCAACAATTGTATAGACCACATCAGGTGATCTGGGTCCTGGGGGTAATTCATGCCATAGGTTCATGAAATCTTGCGCCGGAGAAATGTCGTGAGTCAGGCAGAAACCTGGCGCAGCCTCCCTTCTTATAGGTGATTGATCTGCCACCTACACTATAATAGCATTATAGTCCAGCCTCTACACAATCGCCATGATATATCATACAGATGTCAATCAAAAAGCCCCGATGATATGTCACCGGGGCTAAGCGTATCGGCTTATCTATAAATAGGATCGTCTAGTGTGTAACCGTATCGAGCAGGGTTCGCAGCACACCCACCTGTTGATCGGAGAGCTGGAGGCCATTTAACTCTACCTTTTCACTCGATAAAAGCTCATGCCCCAGATCGGAGTGGCGGAAGACCTTCAAGTCTTCTTCGAGAGGCGTTCCGACAATATCCTCACGCTCGATGCGTCCATCGGCCATGACCAGTACCCGGTCGGTCAGGCGGGCAACAGCCGGGTCATGTGTGACGATCACAAAGGTCGTACCCTGGCTTTGATTCAATTCCCGGAGCAGGCGCATTAAATCCTGCCCGGCGGCGGTATCCAGGCTGCCAGTTGGTTCGTCGGCCAGCACCAGATGCGGATTATTCGCGAGCGCCCGCGCTACGGCCACCCGCTGACGCTGCCCGCCGGAAAGCTGGTTTGGTAGATGTTTCATACGATCACCCAACCCGACCAGATCAAGCAGTTCTTTCGAGCGTTTGTGCCGGGCACGGGAACCAGCATATCCCATCATCGGGACTTCGACGTTCTCGCGGGCGGTCAGCGTTGGGATCAGGTTATGGAGTTGGAAGATAAAACCAACCGACTTGGCCCGGAAGGAATCCTTGTCTTTAATATCTGCCAGGTCTTTTCCTTCGATTAAGACCTGTCCGCTGGTTGGCTTGTCCAGTGCACCGAGCATATTTAACAGGGTACTCTTGCCGCTGCCACTCGGTCCCATAATCGCCACCAGGTCACCATGTGCGATAGTGATAGAGACATCATCCAACGCCCGGATTTCCACCCCGTTCCCATAAACACGGGTGAGATTACGTGTTTCAATTAACCATTCAGATGTCGTCATTGTCGTTACCCTCTACTCGTAACGTAGTGCCTCAACCGGCTGCAAACGTGTTGCCCGGAATGCCGGGTATAGGCCGCCAAATAAACCTAGAATTAATGCCAGACCGATGGCTCGTGCAAACACATCCCATTCCCATACAAATTCCAATATCGACCCGAAGCTCGGCTCAATCCCGATCAGGAAGCTAATCAGAAATGCCAGAATAATGCCGGTTAACCCACCGAAACTACCAAGCAGCGCACCTTCCTTCAAGATAAGGCCAAGGATCGCCCGACGTCGCCAGCCTAAGGCACGAAGCACCCCGATCTCCCTGGTACGTTCTAAGACGGTCATGAGCATGGTATTCATCATACCGATGCCACCAACCAGAATCGCCATAACCGAAATCCCATCAACCATCCCTTTTGTTGCCTGCATGTCGGGCAGTTGTTCGGCGAATTCACCGGACAGCGCGGCCTTTGCTTCAGGGATGTCTGCATTGATCCGGTCAGTCACCGCCTGCGCCTGAGAAGGATTATCGACAGTAACGGAGAACATCGTAACCTTGCGAGGGCGGCCCATAAAACTCTGGGCATCGCGCAGCGAAATCACGCCGCCGCTCTCTTCCCAGGCCACGCCTGTCTCATAGATACCGGTGACGCGGAAACGCACCCCACTCACATCTATAGAGTCGCCAACCTCTTTATGCATACCCTCGGCCATCGTACGCCCCAGTAAAATCTGGTGATTGCCGGTCAGGGGTTCACCCTCAACAATGGGAAAGCGGCGGATAGCATACTCATTCGGAGCATAACCCTGAAGGACAAACAGGCCAGCATCCGGGAGAAAGGTAGCCGTGATAGCCAACCCGCTAACACTCTTGACTTCCGGCATGACGGCAATCCGGTCGCCGATGCGCTCGTCAAGCTGGCTGTAGCCGGTATCCGATGCCCCGGCCTGCCAGACCATCACAGCGGAGTTTTCGCCGAGCATATTCCCCATCATACCGACCATTCCTCGCGTCATGGCATCCAGTGACATAATCGCACCAATTGTGAGCCCTAGCACACCCAGGGTCAGGAAGGTACGGGCTTTTCGCTGCCATAATCCTTGAACGGCCATTCCGCCAACCGGTAGGCGTTGGGACTTACCTACGGCTCCGCCTTCATAACGCAGTGCTTCGACAGGTTCCAGGCGCGAGGCCCGCCAGGCCGGATACATACCACCGACCAACCCAAGAATCACCACCGTGACAAACGCCTGTATCAACAAGCCACTATCGATATTGGAGGTAGTCGCTCCCCAGGCAGCCAATACCAACCCGGAACTGGACAGGGCTAACCAGCCTAAGCCAATCCCAACTCCACCACCGAGCAGCCCTACCAGGATTGACTCACCAAGGATCATTGCCATGACACGCCAGCGCCGCCAACCGATCGCTCTCAACACGCCAATTTCACGGGTGCGTTCCATGACGGACATCAACTGGGCATTCATCATACTGACGCCGCCAATCAGGATCGCCAGACCGGCAATGGCTGAGACAAAACCGCCCAACATATCTCCCATCATCTGGTTGTTGGCATAATCGTCAGTGCTGCTCATCGAAAGGTCAGGCCACAAACGTTCAGCACGGGTTTCTAACCGATCACGCAAGTTAGGGTCTTTAAGCTGGATGTAAAACAGGCTGACCTGCCGGGGACGACCTAATAAATCCTGGGCATCCTTCATGCCCATCACCGCTCCATTTTCCTCAAAGGCATCGCCGGTTTCGTAGATCCCCACGATCCGGTAAGTGCTCTCCGCTAACCGGATGGTATCTCCCGGTTCCTTGTTTAATTCATCCGCCGCCGATGATCCTAGCAAGAGAGGCTTACCGCGTGCAGTCTGGGCCTCATGAGTGCCCAACCCGACCCCATCGGTGATCTGGAACCGGGACAGCACAAAGCTGTCTTCCGGGTAGCCGAAGACAAAGAAGTATGGCGAGCCCTCGGTCTGTACGTTACCCATCAGCAGACCGCTTACGGCGCTGACCTCCGACATAGCCAGCAGTTGATCGCCGATAGGCTCATCAACCGAACTCAAGCTAACATCGTAAGCATCAGGCTGAGTCAAAACCAGATCGGCCTTACTGCCGGTTAGGACAGAGTTGTAGCCTGCTTTAATGCCGGTTGCCATCGCACCCAGGGCAATAATCGCAGCGACACCAACGCTGATCCCCAGCACGGTCAGGATTGTTCGGCCTTTACGGCGAAGTAGATTCTTGAGGACCATGATATTGTTTACACCTTAACCAAATGGGGACACGAACAAGTTATTCGTATTCCTTAACCAATCAACCTACTATTGTTGACCTGGTTTGTACCGCCAGCTTGCATCGGGCAAAGTCAACAGCCATATCAACTGTCGGAAACACCCGAATGTCAATATTGCCGTATTGCTCCTGGTGAAATGCCTCAGCCGCCAGATCGATTAAATCATCTGAGCCGACCAGCACGTAACGCACCTGGGCGTCAATGTAGGACTTGCCACCCATCCCAACGATCTGGTCACGAGCTTTCGCCAATACCATCACAAGCTCACTAAAAGTTAATTCTATATCCCGCAGATCCATGATGAGGTAATCAAGGCCAGGGGTTTCCTCAACGATTGATTGAACCGTCTGCCTGGCTTTTTCACCCTCTTGAGAAGCCATATTATTCAGGAGCGAACCATTAACGGTAACGATGGTAATGGCCTCATCATGAAGTTTTTCAATAGTAAACATTTTTCTTTCAACCTTTTCTTCAGTGATTCCAATTACAGTTTAAAGTCGGTTAGCTTTTTGATATTGTAAACACAGACTACCTGCCCACAGCCCACACCGTGTGTGTATTGAAATCACTGCCGTCTACTCAGAAATACTGTTTTCGAGTAACATATATAGCCAGAAACCCCAAAAAGCCCATATTTGGAGAACAGTAGCATGGTTAGTCGTGAATATTGGGACATTACGGCTGCGCTGATTAGCTGCGATCCTTTCTTTCTTTTCGCTGCTAGAGGCTTGCTAGGCCGGGATCGCAGAGTGAGAATATTTGACACGTCATCCTCTCTGGCTCCCTTGCTGGCTCCCTTATTCGAATCGGAGGGAAGGCTGCAAGTTGTCGTGTGCGATCTCGATTCGATTGGCAATACACCCGCATTCCTGGCCGATATTAACCGGCTTGTAGACAAACTCCCCGATGTAAAAATAATTTGCCTGGTTGAAGGTAAGCTCAACCGGATTCTGCCATACATAGACAACAGTCCGATTCATGCCTTACTGTCAAAAAGTGATCTCGGGTATTGTTTACACCTTGCTATTCGGGCCATAGCTGACTACGATGTGATTCTCCTCACCCATAAAAGCGCTGCCGCGCTTACCCCTCAATCTCGTTTAAAGCTGCTGGGTAGAACGCTTGCCCCTGAGATTGAGCACCCCAACCTCACCCACCGGATTGCCGAAATTGTCATGTGGCGGATTTTCATCGGACTGGACAATCCCGATATCCAGGACGAGTTACTCCTGGGTGAAGATACCGTTCGTGGCTACGTGTCGAAAGCCTACCATGCGCTGGGATCAGCCAATGAGCTAGAAGCCTTTGTTGCCCTATCTGACTGGTGGTGGATCACACGCTTCTCAAAAGTGCTGGATGATGGTGGCGGTAAATACATCGATCAGGTAGCTTATTAAGTACTATTTAGTTATACCTAAATTATATTATAACGCCAGCAAAATTTCAAACGTTGTTCCTTCGAGATACCCCGATCAAGATCATGCATCATCCTGATCGATAGCCTGGTGAGTCACCCGGTAGATTTCATCTAATGAAGCGCCCCTGGCTTTTTGGATGCGTTCCATGCGCTTTTGAAATTGTGTCATGGCATAGTCAGCGAATTCATCTTCACACAGCCCAAATGGAACCGGGGCATAACGAGAAAAGAATTCACGAACCACGCCGACTGCTGGCATCAATAAGGCGTTCATCCGGTTCTCAATCACCTCCCATAGGGAGTCATCCTCGGCCAGCAGGCGCGATAACAGAAACACCCCATAGGCCATATGCCGGGCCTCGTCCTTCTTTACATAGCTAATCCCCTGGCGCTGACCGGGTAAAAGATCGCTGCGTTCCAGCATACTGGAATAGACCTGATAACCGGTCCCGGCCAATACCCCCTCGACAATCATGTTATAAGTCACTACAGCGCGAGCCTGGGCCGCTGGAGACGAGTCCTGACACAGCTTTCGGAGAGCATCTGGCAGCGCGCGGGCAATAATCGAGCGGTAGTTCGGGGTATGATAACGTCGCAAATCACCGGAGACTCCTGCCAC
Source organism: Anaerolineae bacterium (assembly GCA_050288085.1). Classification (GTDB taxonomy): domain Bacteria; phylum Chloroflexota; class Anaerolineae; order Aggregatilineales; family UBA3940; genus JBNKDD01. Next base: position 55,064 of record JBNKDD010000001.1, on the reverse strand, counting down.
TTCCGTCAAAAAACGGTTAAAGAAATCGGTGTGTTTACCTTCTTCAAACAGAAACGAAGTCAGGTAAAGCTCCTCCTCGATCCGGCCCTCCTCCGCGATAACCATAATCAACGGTAACAGGTTAAGCGTGACAGCTTCTTCCCCCGCGACAAACATGGCTGTCAGGCGCAGGATCAGATCACGCTCATCGTCGGCTAGATTACCCCAGTCCGCTTGATCTTTGCTGAAGTCAATATCGCTGGGGTTCCAGAGGCCCAACCGCTTGGCCTTTTCATATAGGCGCATCGGCGGCGAATCGCGCCGGAGACCTCGGTGCGTAGTAGCAAAAGATTCTTGTAGTTCCATGGTTAGTTCCTTGTTGTGCAGGATAGTTTATCCTAATTTGTAATCTCCCCTGGATTATCCCCCATTTTTTGGGGGTAGACGATCTACTTGCCACCATGACGAATTTTGAATCTGGGTAAGTCTGGGGTTCATTGACAAATAAACTTTGGATAGTCTCCCTGACAAGTGTTGATGATAAAATCATCGAAAATAAACCAGTCTTATGGGGAGACGATGACAAAAAATTGGCAGAAGTCGGTGAGTTTTGCCCGAATGAAGACTGCGAAGTTTATGGACAGATCAAAGATAGTCAAATTGTACGCTACGGAAAAACAGCGGCAGGGGTCCAACGCTATCAATGCCGGGTGTGCAGCAAAAGCTTCACGGCGATCAAAGGCACGTTGTTTTACCGGAAGCAGACAGCGGGAAAGCAAATAGTGGAAACGCTGGCGTTGTTGGCCGAAGGGATGCGGATCAGCAGTATCAGCCGGGTCAAAGGATTCATCTGGCCTGCCTGAGAGAAGCGGCTGAGCATACCGAGGAATATATGATTGGTGAACCCCTGGTATTCAAGATAGCCTAATCCCCCGGCGAAACAAACGAAGCTGGTATAGAAGCCTGATTTCTGCGAATCGCCAAAGCCCATATCAACAGGGGCGGGAGTGCTCCAACAGCCAGGAGTATAGCAAACCGGCTCGGGTCTGGTATGGGGCCATCAAGGATAAATCCGCTCACCAGCACCGCAAACGACATCATCAGCGTGAAGAAAGCGAAGTCCAGCGCAAACACCCGCCCCAGCAATCGATCTGGAACTTCGATTTGCAGCAGTACACTGCTGTACGTCCAGTTGATTGAGCCGCCCATCCCGCGCAGCATGGCAGCAATCAGGACAAGAGCCAGTGAGGGAGCCAATCCCCAGCCCAACCAACTGACCGCAATGATCGCGTAGCCCCAGGTAATCGCTTTCTGGAGCGACCTCGCTTGCTGATCGGTCAGCAGGTTGGCAATCAGGGGGCCAGTTACCGCCCCAATGCCGTGAAAGGCAAACATCAGCCCCAGCGTCAAGGCCCCATCCTCACCAACCGGGAAAACCCGCTCCGCAAAAACTGCGATCATGACATCCACGCTGCCGATCTGTCCCATCCCCTTGACCAGGGTGATCAAGCCAATCCGGGGCTGCTGCCTGACATATCCCAACCCATCGACAAAATCCTGCCAACCGCTCGCCTGGACAGCTTCTTCTTCTGCCAGAGGAGGAGCGGCAATTTGAACGACCAGCAATGCCGATATAAGGAAGGTGGCCGCATCAACAATCAACGCTACCGGAACGCCAAATGCATTGGCTGTGAACCCACCAATCGCCGAGCCAATGGCAAGCATCGCTGACCAGGTCGCACTCGACAGGGTGTTGGCCGTCAAAATCTCGTCAGCATCGATCAGGCTGGGCAGAATCGCAGCCCGTGCTGGTTCAAAGAAAGCGGATACGGCAAACTGAGCGATGGTCAATACATAAAGCAGCCAGATACGCTCGGCACTGTTCACCAGCAAAAAGCCCAGCACAATCCCGGCCCGGAGCAGATCGCTCACGATTAGCACCATTTTTCGATTGAACCGGTCAGCGATCACCCCGACCACCGGCCCCAACAAAAACGGTGGGAGCGACCGGGCCATGAAAAACAGCCCAACTGCCATACCCGACTCGGTATAACGATTCACCAGGATCACGGAGGCGATGGTATTGAACCAGTCACCCGTCAGACTGACCACCTGGGCCAGCCATAAGTAGCGAAATTCTCGTCTTTTGCGTAGGAGGGAAAGGTAGATTTTCATATGCCCGGATTATGCGCAAACCAACAGGGGAAAGCAACATTAAAATTGGGGTGAGTGAGTGGGATCGATAGGCTCTAGTGAGGCTGTGATTCGTGGACCGTTATTTTGACAGCCGCTTCATTGATTTTTCAACAGCGGCCAGCAGTTCCTTGCTTGCCCAGGGTTCGTGATAAATCCAGCGCAGGGTGGTCAGGGCCTCCGAACCACCGAGCCGCCCTAAGGCTTCAGCCGCCGCAATCCGCATATCTTCCGGCTCGTGGGGCCGGGTCAAGATGATTTGCAGTGGTTCCAACGCCGCCGGATTCTTGATCCGGCCCAATGCATCCGCTGCCAGATGTCGGCTGATCAACCGGACATTCCATCGTCGAACCACACTGATCAGCGTTTCGACGGCCTCGTCTCCCATCTTGAGCAAAGCATCCAGGCACACATCATAATCAAGTTCGCCGGATTCATAGGAGTCGAGCAGGGCCAGCACCGCATCGGCTTTATGCAGTGCTCCCAACGCCAGGGCGACTGCTTCTCGCACCTCATCCACCTTTTCGATCTCCAACCGGCGCATCAGGGTATCGGCAGCCTCCCACGCAGAGAGTTTTCCCAATGCTTCCGCCGCCGCTTTTCGAATATCGGGAAATTGGTGGCGCAGCGCGATTTTTAACGCGTGGATGACATGCACAATCTGGGGAGAAGCCCAGTCATACCACAGGCCGATCTCCCCCAGGGCGGTAGCTGCTTTCAGCCGGATATCAGGATTGCCACGATCCCAGATTGCTGCGATAAATGGCTCAACCTCGACTGGCTGTCGCAGCAGAAGAATCATCCGGATCGAATTAAGACGCTGTTCAGCCTGGTAACGGCCACGCCAGATTTGCCCGTGTCGCCATGCGCCAGGGCGTACAGCCTGCGTCAGTTGTTGAGAAAGTTCTTTCTCTTTTTTTCTTTCCTGGATGTAAGCGGCAAGTTTGTTCAGACGCTCTGGGGAATCGGCATCAAAGATGGCATCAAGCAGTTCTAGATCGCTTTGAAATTCGAGGGAGTCGTCAGGTTTGGTACGTTTGGTCGCTCCCGAATCACCGGCTGGTGGGTCAACTCCACCAGGTTCCGGTAAATCGAAGTTCGGGAGCGGCAGTTGGGTCATCTTCCTCAGGTTAGGTTATATGGTGCTTCGCGGCAGCTTGCAGTGCCAATCGTGCCTCTGGGCGATCTATGGCCCCTATCGCCTCCAGCGCTGCAAGTTGCACCGACGAGTCATGATCATTCAGGGCCTCTACAAGCCATTGTATGATGGGTTGGAATTCTTCGTCAAGAGCAGAAAGCCTGGCAGCCTGTGCCCCCAGGGCAGAAGCCGCCGCTGCCCGTACAACCTCGTCTCGATCTTGAAGTTTTTCTTTTAATGGGGCAAGCGCAATCGGCGCATCAAGCCGACCTAAAGCCCAGGCAGCAGACTGCCGAACCGCTGACGATGAATCATCCAGGGCATCGATCAAGCGAACAGTTGCCCGGCGGTCACCCAGTTCGCCAAGGACCCAGGCTGCTTCCCGGCGCGCCCACCATTCCTCCGCTGTCAGGCTGTCGCGCAGCAGGGGGCTAAGCACCAGATCGGGCGGGGCAGCAGCCAGAATACGCGCCACAGTTTTACGAGCAGCTAGCGGAAGAAAGCGGAGCGAACGGGCTAATATCTTATAAGCATCGCGGGTGCGGGGGATTTCAGGTGAGAGTCTTTCGACAACCATCACCAATGCTTTTTCAGCGGATCGCCGCACTTCATAATTGACATCTGCCAGCACGTCGAGCAATGGAACAATCGACTCGTAACTGCCTATAACGGCCAGAGCTTCGATGGCCCGGCCTCGCTGCCCCGGTGTAAAGGTCCCGGTCCAGTTATGATGCTTATGGCGAGCGCGGGGATGGATAGTCAGAACCAGTTCCAGCGCATAAGTTTCTTGCTGACCGATACTGATTACATACTCAAGAACGGCCATACGGCGTTCATATGATGGCAGATTCAGCAATAGATCGATCCGGCTGGTATCTGCTGCCGCTCGGCGCTTTCCGCCGAGTAGAGGTTCTAGCCCGGTCAAATGCTGAGTGATATTCCCGCCAAGTTGGGGTTCTTTGCCAGTGTATTGATGCATAATTGAAGTATAACAAGCTCTCTCTTAACTTCGCAGTACCAATTTACCAATCGGTTTTTATTGTTTGACATTTGCGAGTAGATAGTTATATCGTATAATAAGTCTGTAGTATTGATTAAAGTACATCTTCATCGAGTTCGATTGCTAACCAGGAGAGAACGGTATGAGCGCAGGCCGAGGCCGCCGAACTGGGATTATCCTGATCATCTTAATAATTTTCGTCCTTTTGATTGGTATCGCTGCACTATTTCTGCTGCGTCAGCCCGGTGGGCCTATCGGGGGTGGTGAGCAGCCCACAGCTATACCATCGCCAACACCTCCACCGACAGAGTTGATCATTATCGCAAAACGTGATCTGCCACGCGGCGCACGATTAACGATCGATGATGTTGATATCATGGCCTGGCCCATACTGGCAGAAGCTCCTGTTCCAACCGGGGCATTGCTCGTCGGTGATGAGGAACAAGGCGGAGCAGGTCTGGGACAGGTTGATGGCCGTATCGCTCGGGTTGATATCCTGACGGGTCAGCCCATCCTCGACTTTATGATCACACCCGGTGATGAACCATTTGGGTTGGCAGATACCGGTTCTGACGCGGCACTATTGATCCCGTCAGGTAAAGTAGCGGTCGCCATACCGATCACCGAATTGTCAGCGGTTGGTTATTCACTGCGAGAAGGTGACCATGTTGACATCATGGTATCGATGGATTTCATTGATGTCGATCAGGAATTCCAGACGATTACGCCAAACACCGGTATCTTGATTACCGATAATGCGGACCTGGCCGCCACCGGCCTGAGCAATTACACTTACACGCTCGGTCGGCGGGAAAATGGCCCATTTGGCACGCAGCTCCTGGTTATTCCTAACCAGGAATTCCCGGCAATAGGCGTCCCAAGAAAGACCACCCAGATGGTGATTGACAATGCCATCGTGGTTGGTATAGGGATGTGGCCGTTAACCGATCTGGCAGAGCCGATTGTTGTAACTGCTGCACCGCCACAAGCGGCCCCAGAGGATGAGGCAGCAACTGAAGAGGAAGCCCCTCCGCCGGAAGAAGCAACTCCAACACCATTGCCAGTTGTGCCTATTCCGCAAATTGTAACATTAGCAATGGATCGACAGGATGCATTGGTGTTAAAATATTCGCTTGAAACTGGTGCTGATCTCACCCTGGCACTCCGCAGCGCGTTGGATGACGATGACAACGAGTTCACGACTGACAGCGTGACACTGCAATACATCCTGGATTTCTATAACGTCCAGGTACCGTCAAGACTGAACTACGTGCAAGTTCCAGCGACACTGGTTTACGATGTCCTGGGGACAGACCTGGGAACCTCGGCAGTGGAGACAACACAACAGGGCGGAACGCAGCAAGTTTCAGCAGAACAATAATTTACTAAGGAGTAATTCAATGGGTAGAAAAGGTGCAAAGAAAACCGTCGGTAAGGCACGCAAGGGCGATGCGCCAAAGCAGGTGATGAAGCTCTACTACGTCCGCAAACCCAACGGCTCTTACGCACCGCGCTATGAGCGCGTAGAGACGGAAGGCGAAGGCGAGTCTGCCGAATAGTCAATAAAACAATTGACAGCGCCCCACATAAGTGGGGCGTTTTTTTATCCACGCTAATTCAAGTAAGGGGACATGATGCACGTTCTGGTTTTGGGCGCGACCGGTTTTATTGGTGGGGAAATCGTTCGAGCGGCCTGTGATGCCGGTATGGAGGTGCACGGTCTGCGGCGGCGATCAGGCTCAGTCGGCAATACCGGCGATCTGCCGGTAACCTGGCATGATGGTAGCCTGGATAATCCAAGTAGCCTTGAGGCGGCAATGTCGGGCTGTCAGGTTGTCTTCCATGCGGCAGCTTACGCTCCTCATGCCCAGCGCAACATACCTCAGGCTACCCGTCTGGGCGTCACACAGATGAGAAATGTTATCCAGGCAGCTAAAAATTCCGGCGTTGAGCGGATCGTGTTTACCAGCTCATTAACCACTATCGGCCCCCCGCCAGATGGGTCGGATCGACTGGCCGATGAGCGGGATGCTTACCTGCCTGGCTCGGTGCGTAATGCATATTACGAATGCAAATGGGCAATGGAACATGAAGCGCTGCAAGCTACCCTATCTGGGCTGCCGGTGATGATCATGTGCCCGACAGCGGTCATCGGCCCTGGTGGAGGAGTGAGCAGCCCATCGCGCCTGATATTGGAAGCGGCACGCGGGAGGCTGTCATTTGGGATTGATGCTACCAACAATCTGGTCGATGTTCGTGATGTGGGCCTGGTACAGGTTCGGGCCGCGACTTCAGGCACACCCGGCGAACGATATCTAATCGGCGGGCACAATTTACACATTGCTGATGCGCTGCGAGAGGTTGCCGAATCGGTCGGCATGAAACCGCCAAAACGCATATTGAAGATGCAGACAGTCGATGCACTGCTTCAAATCGGTGCGCGGTTAGGGCTGCCCATCCCGGAAACCATCCGGGCGATCCGGCACTGGCAGCCGCTCAATTGTGAAAAAGCCAGGGAGACCTTTGGTTTTACGCCGCGCGCCTTTGCTGAAACGGTAGCTGACACGCTGGAGTGGTTCAAAGCACAGGGATATCTATCCTAAGTTTCCGGGAACACCTGCCGGGCCAGCCAGTTAAACAAACGCAAGAACAGGGGGAACGTCGCTGCACCACAAATCGCCGTTGCAGCCAATACAAGATAACTGGCATTCTCTGAGAAAAACGCGGATACTGACGGCTGCTTGATGAAAGCCTGAATGTTATCCCAGAACAGGAAAATCACCCCGGCGATAATCCAAACACTTCCCCATAAGTGGCGGGCCTGGAGGCGCAGCCGGGGGCGTTTCCTGACGCGTGTCTTGCGCACGGCTGGATCGAGTGCATAATCCGGAGATGAGGGTATTTCCATCTCTGGTTCCGGCTCAATCACAATCGGGGACCAGCTTTCCCGGTCGGCTTCTGATGTTTGGAACCGGTGAAGGCGGGCCTGGTGTGTGCCACAATTCAGGCATACCGCACCATAAACGGGAGCCTCACATCGCAAACACCGGCTGGCTAACCCTGCACTGCAATTCAGGCAAAAATTGGTAGTACCGTCATTTACCGATCCACAGACCGGGCATTCCCAATCGATGGTCAGCAGATTTAACCCTGACCGGTCAGGCGAACCCAATTCGCCACAGTGCGGGCAGCGCATCCTCGGCATAGGCGGGACACCGGAAATCTTCTGACCGCAGCGCGTACAGGTCAATCTGGCTGTAGTAGTAGTTTGCTGATTATCTTGCACCGGTATTTCACCGTCAGTTGAAGGCTAAATCATCTTTAGTATACCCGACAATAGATCATACGAACGATCCGCCAACTGGTTGCATAGGACAGACTCTTTATAGCTGTATCTGGTATCCTTAGTCAGGGATCACTTAAGGAGTTATATCAAGGAAGCATGATGCATAGATATATTGCCATAGTCTTTCTCATCCTTAGCAGTCTGGCCTGTGGCATCGCATCAACACCTGAGATTCCGGCAACCGAGCCGTCACCTGACTCGCCCACACATCTTCCCAGCCCGACCTGGACACCCACCGGATTCGTGCCACCAGTTATCACCTCTGACCAAACACCCCAGCCCCAGGGATTACCCACCGAAACCCCGACACCTATTCCTGACGCCCTGATTCCCGCTGATGGCGTGCCCCAACCGGTCGTCGAGTTCTTCACCATAGAGGGTGCTGATCCGGGCGGAGTGAAGTTTGGGGATACAGTCACCGCTCGCTGGAAGGTAAGCGGTGGGATGGTGATTAACCTGTGTTACAAATACCGGATCGATGATCCCTATCCGCTGGCCTTTGAAGGCGGCGAGTGTTTTATTGCCCTGCCCGGTGATGGTGAGCAAATCATTACACTCCAACCTTACACTGAAGACCCTACCTTCTTTGTCCATTTCCAGCTTACAGCCCTCAGCGGGCAGCAGCTTGATCCAGATAATGCCACCTCGTTGAGCTACCCGATAAAAGAGGTAGAAGAGTCGGTCTATTATCCGCTTCCCTGTCCATATGACTGGTTCATGGAAACACCCCCAACCGACTACTGCCCAATCCAACCGGTTGAGGAACAGGAGGCAGTTGGACAGTTCTTTGAGAACGGGTTGATGATCTTTTTACCCTATGAGAATTCTCCTTCTCCAAGCACCACGACTGCCTATACCACGTCTGGTGATGGTCAACCAACAATCTACAGCTTTTACAATATCCCGCCGACAGAACCTACCGAAGCCCTTGAACCACCGCCCGATATACAGCTGCCGGATAATGCCTTCTGGACTGCCTGGTATGAGGGCTACTACCGGACGGCACCCATGCGTGGATTAGTCGGCTGGGCAGTAGAGCCGCCGGTCACGTTCACCTATGCCTATCAATGTGAGGAAAGCCCAGCCATCACCCTGGGGGAAGAACGCTGTTTCTGGCGTGGGCCGGATAACCGGATATACGTTAATCATCAAGGCGGCACAGCCTGGGCACTTTTCGAGAAATAGCTTATCTTAACTTTAAACCTTTGGAGGAAACATGACTGCCTTTAACCCTTTCCAGATATTCAATATCATGACCCCCAATATGATCTTCCGCGGATTTATCTATCCCTACCGGACGGCGGCCCGTGTTGTACGCTCCGCTCAGCCAAAGAAAAAGGGGTTCGCTTTTCTCCAGGCGTTTCTTGAAGAGCTTTGGTCAGACCCCACACCGGAGCACCCTCCGCTCAGTGCTTACAATTTACCGGGAAACGTGACCCAGGTACAGAGTACCGATCAGAAAAGCGTAACGCTGATCACCGAGAACGGCGTGATCCGTCTGATCCCTTTAGCCTCTGACCTGATCCAGATTCGTGTCCGCCCGGACGGGGATTTCCCGGAGCCGTTTTCATATGGAGTGGAAAAGCACGATTGGCAGTCGGTGGATTTCAACGTGTCAGAGTCGGATGAAGCGGTGACACTCTCGACCGAAGTCCTGACGCTCGTGATCGGCAAAAGTCCCTTTAGCCTGACGCTAAAGGATAAAGAGGGCCGGATTCTGATGCAGGATACCAACAGCATTGCCCATCACCCCGGCGATAATTGGAAGCGCTGGCAAGTTCAATTCGACGAGGGGACAGCCTTCTATGGTCTGGGCGAAAAAGCCAGCCGGTTAAATCATGCTGGGGGACATTTTGAATTATGGAACCGCGATCCCTCAGCTTATGACAGAGGCGAAGACCCGATCTATATGAGCATTCCCCTGCTGCTAGCCCTATCAGATGGAAGTGGGATCGGCCTGTTCTTCGATAACCCACACCGTGCCTGGATTGACCTGGGAACCACTCAACCCGGCCTGATGGATTATCAGATTGCTGACGGCGAATTCCGCCTTTACTTGATGGCGGGAACGCCGAAATCTATCATTGAGAGATACACCGAACTGACCGGGCGCAGCAAATTACCGCCGCTCTGGACATTTGGCTTCCACCAATCACGTTGGAGCTATTATCCCCAATCGCGGGTGCTGGAGATCGCCAACGAATTCCGCCAGCGCAAACTCCCCTGTGATGTGATCCACCTCGATATCCACTACATGGATGATTACCGCTGTTTCACCTGGGATAAAGAACGCTTCCCCGATCTGGAAGGCATGTTAGATCAACTGCATGTTCAGGGCTTCAAGGGCCTATCGATGATCGATCCTGGCATCAAGGTAGACAGGGGGTACCATATCTACGATCAGGGCGTGAAGGCCGATCACTTTATCAAGTTCCCGGACGGCTCACGGTTCGCTGGCCCGGTCTGGCCCGGAGATTGCCATTTCCCGGACTTTACTCGTCCTGCAACCCGCGACTGGTGGGGTGATCAGTATCAGGGCTTGCTCGATGCCGGGATGGATGCCTTCTGGAACGACATGAACGAGATCGCCCTGATCACTCTGAAGACGGGAACTTTCGTCCCCAACATAGTCGAACACGATCTCGAAGGGCAAGGCGGGCAGCATGCCGCCGTACATAATGTTTACGGGATGCAGATGGTCCGAGCCAGCCGCGATGGTCTGAAGCGCCTCCGTCCGGATCGCCGCCCGCTGCTGCTGACTCGCTCCGGGTGGGCCGGAGTACAGCGTTATGCCATGCATTGGACGGGAGATAACCAAAGCACCTGGGATCACCTCCACCTCTCGATTCAGATGGTGCTGAACCTGGGATTATCCGGTGTGCCGATCACCGGGCCGGACCTGGGTGGTTTTACCGGTGGACCATCCCCGGACCTGTTCGCCCGTTGGATGCAGGTTGGCGCATTTACGCCTTTCTACCGTGCCCACTCAATGGCTGGTTCACCCGATCAAGAACCCTGGGCTTTAGGTGAAGAGGTTGAGGCTATTTCCCGTAAATACCTGGAACTGCGCTATCGTCTGCTGCCTTACCTTTATACAGCCGCATGGCAGGCAGCTCAGTATGGCTGGCCGATCATGCGGTCGCTGTCGTTTGTCTACCCGGACGATCCAGAAACCTACAGCCTCGACGATCAATACCTGTTTGGCGATGCATTCCTGGTCGCGCCGGTATTGGAAGAAGGTGGGCGGCAGCGCGAGGTCTATCTGCCTGCCGGGACATGGTACGATTTCTGGACAGGTGAAACTCAGAACTCTTCGTGTAGTCATCGAAGCGCGATCAATGCCCCCCTTAACCTACTGCCACTTTTTGTTAAAGGCGGAGCTATCATCCCACTTTGGCCAAGGCAACAATACGTTGGCGAGAAAATTATCGACACATTAACACTTTATGCTTATCCTGCGCCGGGTGAACATCACAGCGATTTATACGAGGATGACGGCCTGACTCCTCATTATGAAGACGAATCCGCTCACCGGCTATCACGGTTAATCCTCAAAATGACCGGGCAGGAGACGATCAGCATCAGCCGCCAGACTGTATCCGGCCAGTACGAAACCCCGGCGGAGCGGATCGAACTACATGTCATGCGGATAACTGACCAGCCCAAACAGGTAACAGCCAGCGGCACAACAATACAAGATCAGCGCTATGACGCGGAGCGAGGCCAGCTTGTATTGACACTTGAAGATGCTTATGATTTTGAGATTCATATAGATTTATAAACACTTGTGACGTTAGCTGTCACTTCTACATGATATAATACAATTAGATAAGGTTTAGTTTGTATTGGTAGAGTGACAATGTTAACAAAACAGAATCATCAACAGGATATACTACACAATTTATTGAGCGACTCAAGCCCGCACATCCTGGTTTTTCTCTCGGAGCAGTACGGTTTGCGGCGCGTACCGGGATTGAGCAAAGAAGCATTGATCGAGCGCATCTTGCACCATCTGCGGGAAGAGGAACTTCCCTTGCTAATGGATAAGCTGATCGCCGCCCGGTTCGGATCACTGTCCATCGATCAGTTGATAGACATGGCGATCCAATACCCTGACCGCAAACAAAAACCCCGGCTGGACCAGATTACACCATCAGAGGCCATCCTGATTGAAGGCGACCCCTACCGGTGGGTTTACACCATGCGGGGGCATGATGTCGTGATCGACCTTGAGCAGCGTCAAATGACCTGCGACTGCCATTTTTTCCGGTTTGCATCGCGCCAACAGGCATTGTGCAAACACCTGGCGACGGCATTGAAATTGCTGCCCGAAGTCTACGCTCGAGACGCACTGATCGATTTATTGGTGTCGCGGCAATACGGCGGTCCCCGGACTCCAGGCTGGCATTTCGAACGTCGCCCAGCAGCTTGAAAACCAAATATCGCTAATGTATAGGTCGGCTTCTGGTACTCTTTCGCCAGAAGCCGATCTTTATGTTATCTTTTCCCTCGTTAATCCACCTTGAGGGAAGCTATGGCAATCCATCAGACCCAAATCGAACAAACATCATCTGAACCGATTGATTTATCGGTTGTGATTCCTGTTTACAATGAAGAAGATAATCTTGAGCTGCTCCAGGAAGAGTTAGATACCGCCCTGGATGCCCTCAATATCCGCTACGAAATCGTCTATGTCAACGATGGCAGCCGCGACAACAGCGTAGGCAAGCTGCTTGAAATAGCCGACTCACATCCCGACACTGTGACCTTTGTCGATCTACGCCGCAACTTCGGCCAGACGGCAGCGATGTCGGCTGGCCTCGATCACTCGACAGGGTTAGTTGTTGTCTTGATGGACGCCGACCGCCAGAACGTTCCGGCAGATATCGGGATGCTGCTCGATAAATTAAATGAAGGCTATGACGTGGTCAGCGGGTGGCGTTATGACCGCCATGATAAGTTCTTGACCCGGCGAGTGCCGTCGATGATCGCCAACCGGCTGATCTCCTGGATAACGGGCGTCCGGCTGCACGACTACGGTTGCTCGCTGAAAGCTTATCGTCGCGAGGTCGTCGATCAGATTCAACTGTATGGTGAGATGCACCGGTTCATCCCAGTTTATGCCGAGGCAGCTGGAGCCCGGATCACCGAAGTCAAAGTAGACCACCGTCCACGCATCCACGGACAGAGCAGTTATGGCCTGGAGCGGACCTTCAAGGTCATCATGGACCTGATCACGCTTCGCTTTTTGTTAAGTTATCATTCCAAGCCAATGTATCTGTTCGGTGGGGTAGGTATTTTCCTGATCGTATTGAGCGCGCTCACCCTGTTGATCGCCTTCCTCAACAAATGGATCCGCGGCATTTTCCTGATCCAGACCCCGCTTCCACAGATGGCTTCAATGTTTTTTGTTGTGGGTATCCAGTCCATATTGATGGGATTGGTCGCCGAACTGCTGGTAAGAACCTACTACGAATCACAGGGCAAGACAATTTACGTGGTGCGACGCGTGGTACGCGGCAAATCTGAGGATAAGTAGATAGGGGTCTTATGTGCGGTATTTGTGGCTTTGTTCATACGGACCGGCAGCGCCCGGCGGATAGGCAACTTCTCTCTTCAATGTGCGATACCATTCGCCACCGGGGACCGGATGCAGAGGGGCTATACCTTAATGGCCCGGTCGGGCTGGGTTCGCGCCGTCTGAGCATCATTGACCTGGTGGGAGGTGACCAGCCAATCTACAATGAAGATCGCACGATTGGCATTGTATTCAACGGTGAGATCTACAATTATCTCACCCTACGCGACGAGCTGTTAAAAGCCGGGCATCACTTTGAAACCAACGGCGATACTGAAACAATCGTTCATGGCTATGAACAATGGGGTGTTGATGTACTCAATCGTCTGAATGGGATGTTCACCTTTGCCCTGTGGGATGACCGCGAAAAGCGGCTGTTCATTGCCCGTGATCGCACCGGGATCAAACCCCTGTATTACACCCAGATAAATGAAGCATTTGTTTTTGGTTCGGAACTCAAGGCCATTCTGGCTTTTCCGGGTATTTCCAGGCGGATCGATCCGGCGGCATTAGACGCCTACCTATCCTTTGAATATGTTCCTACCCCGCTCTCGATCTTCGAGGGGATTTATAAGCTCCAGCCGGGACACTTCCTGCTGCTAAAAGATGGTCAATTAACTGTCGAGCGCTATTGGGATATTGACCTCTCTCTGAGCGAATCATCTTCAAACGGCAGTGCTACCCGCACTGAGGCCGATTACCTGTCTGAACTCAAATCGGTACTGCTTGAAGCGGTCGAGATGGAGATGATCGCCGATGTGCCTATCGGTGTACTGTTGAGCGGTGGTATCGACTCCAGCGCCGTCGCAGCAATGATGGCGCAGGTTTCACCAGGCAATGTTCAGAGCTTCTCAATTGGGATGGACGATCCGTCATTTGATGAATCCACCTATGCCACCCTCGTGGCCGAACACCTGGGGACTAACCATCATGAGCGCCGCATCACCCCCCAGGATTTACTCAACCTGATCCCGACCATTGCTAGCTTCATGGATGAGCCACTGGCCGACTCCTCCATTATCCCAACAACGCTGCTCTCGCAATTCGTGCAGGAACACGTCAAGGTAGCGTTAGGCGGTGATGGCGGCGACGAGATGTTTGCAGGCTACAGCACCTTGCAGGCCCATCGCCTGATGGAAAGTTACTACGAGCGGATCGTCCCACGCCCACTCAGACAGCAAGTCATCCCAGCCATTGCTGGGGCGATGCCAACCTCGTTTAATAACATCAGCTTCGATTTTAAGGTCAAGCGCTTTGTTAGCGGCGCAGATAAGCCTTTAGAAGTACGTCACCAGCAGTGGCTCGGAGCCTATACGACCGCCGAGAAACACCGGGTTCTACAACCTCACCTGCGCCGTACCGAGGCCGAAACCTTCGCGCTGGTCACGGATAAAATGGCAAACTGCCAAGCCGATGATACCTTAAACCGCGTCTTGTACCTCGATAAGAAGATGTACATGGAGGGCGACATCTTGCCCAAAGTTGACCGGGCCAGCATGTCAACCTCATTAGAAGTCAGAGTACCGCTGCTCAACCAGGTGATGCTCGACTTTGTTGCCAGGTTACCGCATCGCTATAAACTACACGGCCTGACCACCAAGCATTTACTGCGCCGGGCAATCGAGGACATCTTACCCTCCAGAATATGGAGACGTGGCAAAAAGGGCTTCAACATACCGGTTGCCAAGTGGCTGACCGGCCCGCTGCTTGATATGGCCCAGGACATGCTGCACCCGGACAAACTCCGGCGCGAAGGATTCTTCGAGGCAGAGGCGGTGCAGACATTGCTCAGCGATCACCTTGCCCACCGCTACGATGCACGAAAGCACCTGTGGACGCTGCTAACTTTCGAGATGTGGTACGATCAGTGGGCAGGCTAAACGGTCAAACCTACATTGACCGCCTACCGCCGGTTTGCTATAATTCGCCGCGTGGATGAGCATATTATCTGGATGCAGGAGGCACTGGCAGAAGCCGCCAAAGCTGCTGCATTAGGTGATATTCCGGTCGGAGCGGTTGCCGTCCGTGACGGTATGATTGTCGGACGAGGATATAATCGCAAGGAACACGACCACGATCCAACCGCCCACGCCGAAATATTCGCCTTGCGTGAAGCAGCCCGAACGCTTGGCGGATGGCGTCTGATCGGTGTGACGCTCTACTGTACGCTCGAACCGTGTTCGATGTGTGCCGGAGCAATGGTGCAGGCCCGTTTGCCACATCTGGTATGGGCCACCGACGATCCAAAGGCAGGAGCTGGTGGATCGGTGATGGACTTGCTTAACCACGAACGTCTGAACCACCGTGTCCAGGTGACACGGGGTGTGCTGGCTGAAGAGGCCCGCCAGCAGCTTCAGGATTTTTTTAAGAATTTGCGGGCTTAGAACACCCCTCGTGCAGCCAACAGGCTGCATCCGCCCCCCTTGCAAGGGGGCAAATCCGAGCGAAGCAAGGATTGGGGGGTAATAGATAGACATATTGAACAATATGCCCCGAACCCGGAGAGGTGCCAGAGTGGACGATTGGGGCGGTCTCGAAAACCGTTGTGGCGCTTGCGTCACCGTGGGTTCGAATCCCACCCTCTCCGCCTAAAAAACTGCTCGACGCTATTGTCGAGCAGTTTTGTTTTACCGTTCAAAAAGGGGATGGGTAGTTATGGAACATCCCAGATCACAATGGTGCCATCATAAGAAATAGTGGCAAAGGTAGTACCATCCGGGTTGAAAACTACCTCGCTGACGGAGTCGGTATGTGGCATTTCATAAGCTACGAGCACAGCCCCTGTCGCAGCATCCCAGATTGCCACGTCCCCTTGAGAGCCACCGCCAACGATTATCGAGCCATCCGGGCTAAATGCAGCCGAATAAGGGAAGTCGAACCCGTCGGCATCTTCCATGACCAGCACCGGTTCACCGGTGGTGTAGTCCCAGATGACAACATCCATACTGGCTGCCACGAACTGGTTCGGATCATTCGGGTTCCAATCCAGGTCACTCTGATCACCCAGTTCCGGGTTCCACTGACTTAAAACTGCCCCGCTGCCCGGATCGAGAATGTAGATAAAATCATCAAAACCACCCACCACGAGGGCGCTTCCATCGGGTGTAAACAGGACATCACCATACCCTCTTTCTGAGAAGGTATCGAAACGCCCCAGCGGCATCTGCCCTTCAACATCCCAGACGATAACGGCATTATCAAATGCCCCGGTGACAATCTGAGTGCCGTCAGGTGACCAGTCCAAGCTGATAATGCCGCTGGTGTGCCCGGTTTCCCGGTCGCCAAAAGCAGCGATCACCTCGTCTGCTGCCGGGTCGTAGAGCTGGATACGTCCATCCGGACAACCCACAGCTATCAGGCTGGCATCAGGATTGTAGGCAATAGCCCCAACGGTGAAGCCTGTCAAACCGCCGCTACCAAAATCTCCATATAAATGCAGCAGGTCAAAAGTCTCCACATCCCACTGGACGATCTGCTCGCCGCTCATCCCGGCCCAGATCGTCGCGCCATCAGGCGACCAGGCACCTGTGCCCAATCTCCCAGTAAAACCTTCGATGGCTCGTTGCATCTGACCGGTGGCGGCATCGCGTTGGTAGATGGTGCCGTCTGAGTCCAGTGTGTAAAGCAGGCTGCTATCCGGCGAGAAGGCAACATCAAGGATCGTTATCCGCTGGTCTTCAGCCTGATACTTTTCAGCGGCGCTGGCGGCGTCATATACTGCCGTTCTTCCCTGGTTCAGACCGAAGGCGATCAGTGCATCATCCGGTGACCAGGCCGCGCTGGCAAAGTGAGTCGATTCGATAATGTTCTCTGGTATACCGGAGGCAAAATCCCAGATGATTGCCTCTTTTGCGGCATCGGACAGCAGCCTGGAACCGTCCGAGTTAAAAACAAGCGCCGTAACCGCCCGCGAATGCTCTGTGCCAAACTGGCGCACAATCTCGCCAGAAACCGGATCCCAGACGATAATCTCGCCGGTTTCGCCATCTTCTCCCGTTGATCCACTGACAAGCTGGCTGCCGTCGGGTGTCCAGGCCAGGGATAGTACACTCTTAGAATGTCCTTCCAACTGGGCGGCTATTTCGCCGGTTGCCAGATCCCACAATCTGATAGTTTGATTAACGGCTGTCACCAATTGCGTACCATCAGGGCTAAAGACCGCAACACCGTCCACACTGGCAAATGAAATTCGCTCGCCAGCCAACTCACCGGTTGCCGTGTCTAGAATGTAGATGTATGAACCGGTCAGAGCGGCTATCTTCGAACCGTCCGGGCTGAAAACAGTGCCTACAACAGGTGAGATCACCGGAGTGAACCATTCGGATACCATGAAATCAGTTCGATATAAATAAACGCCAATCGAAGATCCAACGGCTAAGAACTCACCATTGGGTGAGAGTGCCATTGAGGCGGCAACGCCCCGACCGATTCGGGCCCGTGCACCTTCAGGTACCGGCCCTTCATAGGCTGGCCCCTGGGTTGGTTCCGGTATAGGTTTTGGGGGAATTGGTGTTGGTTCCAGCGTAGGAACTTCAGTGGCGTCTTCAACCGTGGTGGTTTCAACTACCGCCTCGGTGGGAGCATCACTATTCGCCCCGCAGGCAATCAACGCAAGCAACAACAAACAGCATGCTGTTAACATAAGGCTACATCTTTTCATTATTATTGCTCCTTGTACTAGAGAGCACGATGAAGTGCAGCGTTGTGAGAGAAAGTTTGATAAGAAAAAAGAAGCCAATCCAGACTTTCAGTATATATGTTCGAAAACTGCGTGCAACTCGCCGCAGTCAGTCAGCGAAATGGTGGGCTGGATACCAGCCATTCTGATGAGTACCATATGAACGGTTCCAACTAGCGATCAAGGTTTTATGTGATAGGGAGATAAATTGATGAACAACATTATGCAACTCTACCCGCAGCCTGCTCAAGAACAGCCGCTCAGGGGCACATATCTGGCCCATCAACTTAGACAATACAGCCAAGCCTCCGGCAAGGCATATGTGTATGGCAACTTTGTGACCAGTTTGGATGGCCGTATAGCCATCTCCCATCCGAACCGGTCTGGCTTAATGGTTCCCAAGAATATCGCCAACAATCGCGACTGGCGGCTTTTTCAGGAATTGGCGGCTCAGGCCGATTTAATCATCAGCAGCGGGCGTTATTTGCGAGACTGGGCTGACGGTAGAGCACAGGAAATTCTTCGGGTGGACGACCCTGACTATGCTGATCTGAAAGAATGGCGATTGGCGCAGAATTTGCCACCTCAACCGGATATCGCCGTTATTAGCCATAGTCTACATTTTCCTATTCCAGAGATGTTGACAGCGGGTGGGCGGAAGGTGGTTGTCTTCACTACGGCTGATCCCGATCCACAACGTGTCAAAGAGATCGAAGCGAAGGCAGGACAGGTGATTGTTGCCGGAAAAGACAGTGTGGCAGGCGATCAAATGGTGCAGCACATGAGAAATCTGGGTTACCAGACTATCTATTCAGCAGCAGGTCCCAGAATTCTACACCTGCTTCTAGCTGCCGATGTACTGGATCGTTTGTACCTGACCTACGTTAATCGTCTCCTGGGTGGACAGCCCTATTCAAGTATTGTGGAGGGTGACTTATTTGAGACCCCGGTCGGTATGAGGCTCCATACACTCATCTACGATCCACATGGGCTAGATGGCCTCGGACAACTTTTCGAATCCTATGATCGGGCCTGATGCATGAGAAGGTATTTACGGCAGCAGCTGTAGATCGGTTTTTATGATGCCCGGTTGGTGCTCAAACCGCGCAGCGATGTCGATCAGAGATTGACCAGAAATAGGATGGTGATGCTCAGGTGCCAGATCGGCGAGGGGAAGGGCAACATGGGCGCGGGTAAAAATTTCGGGGTCAGGGATGTTGAGCGATGGGATGATAAGATCGCCATATAAGGCGATATCAAGATCGATAGGGCGAGCCGCATATTTGTCAGCCGTGCGAACCCGTCCAATGGTGGATTCAATGGCGCGGAGCATCTGATGCTTGAAATGCTTTGGCTGGATGTCATCTCGGACATTAACGAGTACAGCCGCATTGAGATAGCCTGGTTGATCGAGGGATTGACCATCCGGCCCTAGTGCTGCACTTTCATAAACATGAGACACCCTGATTAAGTCAAGCTGTTCTTGCAGCAAAGTCACCGCCCAGGGGAGGTTCTGGGCGGGATTCAGATTCGAGCCGAGCGTGATAAAGACCGGTATCATAGGACTCAAGTGAAGTCTACTCGACTGCGGTCGATCTCAACGCCAACCGACCGGGAAAAGCGCAGCGCTCCGGGCTTTTCAACGCGGACAATGCAGCGTTCCGCACCACTTTCTATACAGATTTTGGCGATGGCTGTTGCCAAAGACTCGATAAGATCGTGATGTGTGGAATCGTCCTCGACATGGCGGATTATCGCTTTTGTGATGTGCTTGTAATCGAGAGCATCTTTGACATCATCCGTTTTTCCCGCTAATCGCATATCTGTGAACAGAATCAGGTTGATCAGGATATCCTGCCTTTTTTCACGTTCCCAGGGCTGGAACCCAATGTACCCACGCAGCAGTAAATCGCTGATGATAATCTTATCCATTGATGCCTCGATCACAGGTGTAATGGACCGATCTATAAACGGGTCGCCTACCCACCTGACCGATCAATCATCTGGTAGAACTCTTTCTGTAAATCGCGGTCGGATTTAAAAGCGCCGCGCTTTGCAGTAGTGACCATATTCACGCCGTGCTTCTTCACACCACGCAGGGAACCACACATATGCTGACCTTCGATCAGCACCATCACACCCACAGCATCGATTGCCTCTTCAATCGCGTCGGCGATTTCATTAGTCATACGTTCCTGGATTTGTAAGCGGTGTGCAAACATATCGACAATGCGCGGGATTTTGCTCAAACCGATCACCTTCTCACCAGGAATATAGGCAATGTGAGCTTTGCCCACAAAAGGCAGCATGTGATGTTCACACAGGGAATTGTATTCAATATCAGAAACGACAACCATTTCAGCATCGAGATTTTCGACCTCGAACATGGCCTCGTTGACGACCGTTTCCAGATCCTGCGTATAGCCCTCAAGCAGTTCATCATACATCCGCGCAACGCGATTTGGGGTCTTGAGCAGCCCATCGCGCTCTGGATCTTCCCCAACGGCGACCAGGATCTGACGCACAGCGTCTTCAATCAATTCTTCCCGTTCAACCGTCACCAGTTCTGGATGAAATTGCTGGCTATCGCGCTCGTGGACCGACATATGCCGGTGATTGCCATTTGTGTTCTGCATGATACTCATATCTCATCACTTTCTGGTTGCTGCTGCATAGCTTCATCAACAACCTGGTACTTCGTTGCAGTTCCCAGCATCTCTACCAATAGATTATGCAATGTTGCATGCCAGGAACGTAGATTGAGTATACAGTTGCCGTGCCGGTTTTCAACTGCGGAGGATTCTTTAAGAAATTTCTAACAATATTGCCGCACAAATGAAAAACTTTCTCCCAGTTCCCAGCTTTGCGATCTCCCAAAAACCGTACAAGACTTGTCCAATTTAATTTATCAGAAAACTATATGACAATTTGACAAATACCCCCTCCTATAGTAAAATGTATACATAATATTGACAAAACATTGACAATTGAGGTGGTTATGTTCTGGCAAACACAAAACAAGCATGAAATTGGTATCTTAGACCATGAGGCTGCTATTGATTTACGAGGGGTTGTCAAGGACTATGAGACTGCCGCCGGATCATTTACCGCGCTGCGTGGCATCGACCTCCTGATAGAGCGGGGTGAGTTCGTCGCGGTGATCGGTAAGTCCGGCAGCGGCAAGTCAACCCTGCT
Source organism: Anaerolineae bacterium (assembly GCA_050288085.1). Classification (GTDB taxonomy): domain Bacteria; phylum Chloroflexota; class Anaerolineae; order Aggregatilineales; family UBA3940; genus JBNKDD01. The sequence goes on along the minus strand of JBNKDD010000001.1, from coordinate 33,957 downwards.
CAACATGATTACCGGCATTGACCGTCCAACTGAGGGCGAGGTGTTTGTCGGTGGGACACCCGTCCACGAGTTGACCGAGTCAGAAATGGCCGAATGGCGGGGTCACGAATTGGGGATCATCTTCCAGTTTTTCCAGCTTCTCCCAACCCTGACGGTAATTGAGAACGTCATGCTGCCAATGGAATTTGCTAACCTGTACACACGCAAGGAACGCCGTGAGCGGGCGCTGCGACTGCTGGACATGGTAGGTGTGGGGACAGAGGCCGATAAGATGCCCAATGCTTTATCCGGTGGACAGCAGCAGCGAGTGGCAATTGCCCGATCACTGGCAAACGATCCGTCGATCATTGTGGCCGACGAACCGACCGGCAACCTCGACTCGAAAACAGCTGATTCGATCTTTAACCTGTTTGAACAGCTTGCCGAAGAAGGCAAAACCATTCTGATGGTCACGCACGATGATGATCTGGCAAATCGCGTCAGCCGGGCGGTGATTGTCTCAGATGGGTTGATCGTCGAAGACACAAAAACCGATGAGTATACTCAAACCTACACGGGCGAATTCGAGACAGCGCTGCCGATGGCAGCTCGCTAAAATCATTTTAGCGGCAACCGGTAACACAAAGTGAGTTTGTGGTATGTTGAATATTCGATGGAAGAAAGTTTTACGGGAACTGTGGAGCAATAAGGCACGAACCAGCCTGGTTGTGCTGTCGATTGCGGTGGGCGTGTTTGCGGTCGGCACGATTGCGAATTCCTGGGTTGTCCTGTTAAACGACCTGAACAACGCCTACAACGCCACCAACCCGGCCAGCGCCGTGATCTCGCTGGAATCATTTGACGATGACCTGGTCAGCGCAGTCGAGGGGCGGCGCGAGGTATCAGCAGCAGAAGGACGGCGCACCATTGTCGTCAAGAGCAAAACTACCTCTGGTGAACTGATCAACCTCAATCTCACCGCGGTTGATGAATACCGGGATATGACGATCAGCCAGGTGCTCCCGGATAGCGGCGCATGGCCGCCTGCTCACCGGGAACTGCTGCTTGAGCGCTCCTGGGCAGAACCGGCAGGCTACGCCATCGGCGACCCCATCACAGTTGAAATGCCGGATGGGCAGACATATGAATTGACCCTGGCAGGCTATGCCCACGATATGCACGTCCCTCCAGCCGGAAACAGCGAACTGGCCTACGGGTATGTCTCAATGGACACCATTGAATACCTGGGCGAACAGCGTTTCTACAACTCACTATACCTGATTGTCGCCGACAACCCACTTGACGAGGAACACATCAGCGAAGTCGTAACCTCTGTCAAAGACCTGACACTTGAGCGCAACGGCTACACTGTCTTTTCGACCTTCATTCCCACCCCTGCCGAATCCCCCCTTGCACCAATTTTTAAAGCGATTTTACTGGTATTGGCCTTTCTGGGTGTGTTCTCCTTATTGTTAAGCGGCGCGTTGGTGATCAATACGGTGTCGGCGGTGATCACTCGCCAGATCAAGCAAATCGGTGTGATGAAGGCTATCGGCGGTCGGAACGCCCAGATCACCGAAATCTATCTCTCTTCGGTGGCGATCTTCGGGCTGATGTCGCTGGGCGTGGCCTTACCGCTGGCGCTATTGGGCACAAAGGGTCTGACCGCTTACTTCGCCGGGGTAGGCAACTTTGACATCGTTACAACCGGAATACCCCCGGCAGTGATCGGGCTGGAATTCTTTGTCGGCCTGATGGTCCCGGTGGTTGCTGCGATGATCCCGATCACCTTTGGAACGCGGATCACCGTGCGGGAGGCGATCAGTGATTACGGTATCGCTCGTGCTAATCCAGGCGGCAACCTCATCGACCGGATCACCTCAAGGATACGGGGTTTGCCCAATACCTTCGCCCTGTCGCTGAGAAATACCTTCCGCCGGAAAGGCCGCCTGTTCCTGACTCTGGGTACGCTGACCCTGGCCGGGGCGATCTTCGTGGCGGTGCTGAGTGTTCGGATTTCCCTTTTTGCGACCTTTAACCAGGTTTTGGGTTACACCCAGTACGATCTGAGTATCAACCTGAGCGATGCCTACCGGATCAACCAGCTTGAGCGCGAAGCCTCCCGGATATCAGGAGTCGTTGATGTGGAAGGCTGGCTGCAAAAGGGAACAGCCCGCATCCGCCCGGATGGAACCGAAAGCGAAAACTATTCGATGATCGGTGTTCCGGCAGAGTCAACCTTTGTCGAGCCAACCGTGCGGGAGGGGCGCTGGATACAGCCCGGTGATCAGAACAAAATAGTGGTCAATACCGACTTCAGCCGCCAGGAACCCGACCTCGGAGTAGGAGATTCGGTTAAACTCAGCATTGGCGACGACGATTATACATTCCAGATCGTTGGGATTGTGACAACCCAATACGAGCCGGTGATTTACATCGACTATACTGACCTGGCCCGCACGGTAAACGAGATCGGGTTAGCAGACCGCGCAGTGCTCAAACTTTCCGGCAGCGATCCCGAATTCCAAACTCAGGTAGCCGAAGGGCTGGAGGAGCGCTTCAAGAAGGCCGGGCTGCTGGTCGGTTCAACCACCACCCGTTCGGAGTTTGTCGAAACGTTTGAAGGGCGCTTCAATGTACTGACCGTTTTCCTGCTGGCGATGGCTTTCCTACTGGCCTTTGTCGGCGGGATGGGACTGGCCGGAACGATGGGCCTGAACGTCCTGGAGCGCGTTCGGGAGATCGGGGTGATGCGGGCTATCGGCGCTTCCAACTGGGCCGTGCAGCGTATCATCCTATCCGAGGGAATCGTGATCGGACTGATGAGCTGGATACTGGCAACCATTCTGGCTTTACCCCTGAGCATTGCATTAAGCAATGGTGTTGGGATCGCCTTTGGCGGGGAACCGTTGGAGTTCAATTTCTCGGTACTGGGGACTTTTCTATGGCTGGCGTTGGCCGTCCTGATCGGCAGCATATCCAGCTATCTCCCGGCGCGGCGGGCATCACGCTTAAGCGTGCGTGAAGTGCTGGACTACGAATAGCAATTATTCCTCACATAACCACCCTAAGACACGACCCGGATATTTTTTCCGGGTCGTGTGCTTATACAATCTTCTACCTGACCGTCAATCCCGGTCGGGCCACGCTCACCAGGCGCACACCAACCTTTTTGATCTGCCGGAAGCAGGCCCCCTGGCTGACAAAGTGGAGCACCGGTTCAATCTTCTCAACCACCGCACCAGAGAGTAAGTCAATGTTCCAATCATACATTAGCGGGGTTAAGGGTGTGCTTGGCCCCAAAACCAGGACGGTAGCATCAGGGGAGCATTGTTTCAGCAAATTCTCCAGGGTTCCGTTGATCAACGTCATCCCCGTGATCGCAACCACATCAGCATTGGGTAGAATGTCCGCGGCTGCTTCTGGCGGATATTCACCCGGCTGTGGATTCTGCTCAATGATAGACAGTTCCCCGACATTTGATCGCACATTCGGAAAAGGAAAATGCCCGATCAACGCGACTTTTTTACCCTGCCCATGCGCGATAATCACATCCTCTGCGTTGATGTCCACCCAGGTTTCGGGCTGAGGCTCTAACAGCGCATTGATGGCGGCGATACCAACACTGGTTAAAGTTGCCTGTCCGCTGTTTGCCATCGCGGCCAGTTCCAGGCCGGTGAACGCCTCAAGCTGCCCGGCCTGTGGCACATCGAGTGTACCATGTACATGATTTGCCACCACCGTTGAAGCCAGGCCGCAGCGCCGGACGCCATCAACCTCAGCGACAACCGCCGTCCAATGCAAGCCAATCCGCACTTCGATCACCCTGCCATCAGCAAGGCTCGACACCAATTGTTCGATTAGTTTCATGTTCAATTACTCAAATGTTGATATGCTGCCCGCCGGAAAAGGCTGCACGTTTTCCCCAAAGGCGTTTGCCAGAGTGATGTAAGCCCGTTCGCCAGAGCAGTGACTGGGATACAGGCGTTTGACACCATAAGTGGAGGCGACCACATCCACGGCTCTTTGCAGCATCTCCGGTGTAGCACTGACCAGATGCGTCCCACCGATCACCGTATGGATATCCTTCTTGAAAAGCCGCTTGACATGCTTCAAGGTGTTCAGCAAACCAGCATGGCAGCAGCCACACAGCAATACTAACCCAGAATCGGTTTCCAGTACCAGCGAAAGATCATCCCGATAAGGATCAGGCTGCCACTGCCCATCGATCTGAATCCGGTGCTGTGAACTGCGCCCTTCAAATTCCGGGCGTTCGACAATATCGCCGGTCGTCCAGACCCCCGGTATGATCTCTGCCGGCTCGGTGCTCAGGCATAACTCAACCTGTTGGGTCAGTTTCTCGCGGGGCAGCGGCAGTCCAATCGAGACGTATTTTTCTTCACGTTGTGTATACCGCTCACGAAACAGGTCAGCATGTGCATACAGGGGGATCATAGTGCGGAGGTGTGGAAGTACTAACTCCAACCCGCCGGTATGATCATAATGAGCATGGCTGATCGCCAAAGCATCGATCTGGCCGAGGTCAAGGTCAAACTGTTCGGCATTATGAAGAAAAACCTGGCCGCTCTGCCCGGTATCAAATAAAACCTGCCCGTTGGGAGTGTCGATGTGGAATGAAATCCCGTGTTCCGCCCAGAAAGACGAACCCCGTGTGGCAGAATTTTCTACCACACAGCGCACTGTGATCATCGTTTCCTCCTAATTTCAGTGCAGACGCTCCGTATGATCAACAATCTCTCCATCTATATAAGCCTGGACGGCTTTGTCAATATTCTCGATGTCGGTTACGACTGGCTTAATATCAGCCTCTTCCAGCGCAATATAGGCCCCTCGACCCATTCCGCGCACCAGCAGGGCTTCACAATCGGTGATGGCAGCGATCATACTGGCGTGGCGTTTCGCCGGGCCTGCACCAAATCCGTGTCCACGTGGATCGCTTTCCTCATGATCATGATGCCCGGCGAAGTCATGATGCCCCATTTTATCGCGTAATTCGCGTTGTGCGATCTGACCATCCTCAATAGTGCAAACCAGGTAATGCCGTGCCCGTCCAAAATGCATGCTGATGGTTTCTCCATCGTCGGTTATCGCCGCGATTTTCATCCTGATTTCCCTTTCTATGAACAAAGATGCCCAGCAACTTACCAGTTCTGGGTACGTTTTCATATTACAGGGTTAAGTCTATTTGCAAAATGAACATCTGTCACACAAAACTTGTATAGATGTACTTTGTGCCTATACAATGATACATATTCTACGCTAGTGATAGGAGTTGTTCCAAGTGGAAATGTCTATTGAGCCTGATGTAGGAGCGCGAATCCGGGCGCTCAGAGAGCAGCGGCGATTATCGCTGCGGGCAATCGCCAGGCGATGCAACTTATCGATCAATGCGATCAGCCGGATAGAGCGAGGAGAGAGTTCACCAACCCTTACCTCGCTGCATCAACTGGCCCTTGCATTGGAAGTCCCGATCACCGATTTCTTCGAAGACGAAGCTGACCAGGTGATCGTCTTTATTAAACACAACCAGCGCCCTCGCTCCAGAAGCAGCGGCATCATCATGGAAAATCTGGGTAACGGCCTACCTAACCAGCAGGTCGAACCCTTTCTGGTCACGATTGAACCAGGGGCAGGAAGCGCCACTTCTCCTATTACACATCCAGGCGAAGAGTTTGTGCACTGCCTGGAAGGGGAAGTGACATATCAAATTAGCAACCAAGTTTACACCTTGCAGTCCGGGGATAGCCTGTTATTTGAAGCTACCCAACCTCACTGCTTTCATAACACCACCGACCAGCCGGCTCGCATGATGCTCATTTTCCAGGCATCGCATAACCGGCATCTGATCTGGCAAAGTCATCTTGACATGTGATCAAATTGATGAAGTGTTCTTTACCTGCACGATCTCAGCCATAATGCTGATGGCAATTTCGGCGGGGGAACGACCACCCAGCGACAAGCCAACCGGCGCATGAAGACGAGCCAGTTGGTCATCGGTTAACCCGGCTTCGCGTAACCGTTCGATCCGTTTCTGGTTGGTGCGGCGGCTGCCAAGCGCACCAACGTAACGGGCATTCGATTGCAAAGCAATCTGCAAAGCCGGGTCATCAAGCTTCGGATCGTGAGTCAGCGTGACGACATAAGAAGCCTGATCCAGTTCCAGATCGGGTAAGGCGCGCTGCGGGTATTGTTTGATCAATTCTGTCGCATGTGGGAAGCGTTCGCGGGTCGTAAAAGCGGCACGGGGATCGACAACAATCGTGTCAAACTCCAGGGTATTTGCCAGCACAACCAGCGGCTCGGCGATATGAACCGCACCAACGATGATCAGGCAGGAGACCTGGGAATAGACCTCGACAAACAGCATTGTGTCTTCAGATAATTCGAACGTGCCGCCTTTGCCCCGCGCCAGGTAATCCAGGGCTGACTGGGTGATAGTTTCCATCTGCCCCGGCAGTTCCAGGTTACCCTCGGTCAGACCGTCTTTTGTCACCAGCAGCTTGTGGTGAATCTGGTCGGCTGGTCCCTCCAATACGCTAACCACCGCCATCGGTTCGCGGCTATCGAGCCGCTGCTTGAGCGGATCGTACACCGAGTCCCAGGCCGACAGTGGTTCGACAAATACCTTGATCGTGCCACCGCAGGTTAATCCAACCTCCCAGGCATCCTCATCTGCTACACCATAGGTCAGCAGGCGCGATTCACCCGACTCAAGCACGGACCGGCTCTCTTCGATCACGGCCCCTTCGACACATCCGGCGCTCACCGAGCCGGTTACACCCCCGCCAAGCGTGGTCGCCAGCTTGGAGCCAACCGGTCGGGGAGCCGATCCCCAGGTGTCTACCACGGTTGCAACAGCGATCTGTTCATTGCCCTGCCGCCATTTTTCAAGGCTGGCCAGCACGTCTTTCATCCGTTAGCCTCCTATGACAGAATTCCGCAGCAGGCCAAGTGTCTCGATCTCGACCTCGACTACATCACCCGGCTTGAGAAAAACTTTGGGATTGCGGAAAACCCCAACGCCTGCCGGTGTACCGGTGCTGATCACATCGCCGGGGAGCAAGGTGCTGGTCTTCGAGATAAAGGAAATCAGGAAGGGTATCTGGAAGATCATCTCGCGAGTATTGGAATCCTGGCGGAGTTCCCCGTTAACCCGGCAGCGGATATCCAGTTCTTGCGGATCATCGATTTCATCCATCGTGACCAGGTATGGCCCCATTGGGCAAAAGGTATCGAAGGACTTACCCCGAATCCACTGACCGTCGGAAAATTGCACATCACGGGCACTCACATCATTGACGATGGTACAGCCTGCTACATAACGGTATGCTTCATCTTCCGAGACATTCTTCGCTTCGCGCCCGATCACGACGGCCAGTTCAGCCTCGTAATCAACCTGCTGGCTCGACTCGGCAGGCCAGGTGATCGCCTCATTGATTCCGATCAGCGCAGTGGGGAATTTGGCGAATAACACCGGGCTTTTCGGCAGATCGATATTTTGTTCACGGCAGTGATCGGCATAGTTAAGTCCCACGCAGATAATCTTGCTGGGGTTCAGAATTGGTGGCGCAAGCGTCAGATCGGACAGCGCATGAACAAACGGTTCTTCAGCGCTTTTGCGGTTCGATTCAACCCATTCGATGATCTCGCCCGCTGTTTGCCGGGCTTCATCCCCAGCCTGCAAAAAGGTCAGCATGTCGGCGGGGAAATCTTCTCCCTGCCGGGCAGCTTGAGCTCCTGCCAGGTCGATTACGACATCACCCATAACAGCACCTAACCGGCTGGTTCCCGCCTGATAATAAGTGACAAGCTTCATAAGCTATTCCGTTTCTCCATTCAGATCAGGGACCTGTTCAACCGTCATCAGGTTGGCAGTGCCCGGCATATTGTTGGCAACCCCGGCAGTCAAAACCACCTTCTCTCCGGGCTGGATCAACCCGGCTTCGTAAGCCTTTTCAATCGAGTGATGCAGCAAACGGTCGGTATTTTGAACAGGCTCTCCCTGCAAAGCGATCACCCCCCAGCTTAACATCAATTGGCGATGGGTATTGGGATTGGGTGTCACGGCGATAATCGGCGTTAAGGGGCGATAACGAGCCACTGAACGAGCCGTCTTGCCGCTGGCTGTCGCGGTAATGATGGCCGCCGCGTGCAGGCTGTAGGCCATTTCACAGGTCGCATGGCTGACGGCATCGGTCACATCATCCAGGATAAAGTTAACATGCCGGGGCGCTTTCCATTGATCCGGCTTGAATGCTTCTTCGATCTCCGATGCGATTTGAACCATCGTCCGCACCGCCTCTAAGGGGTATTTGCCAACCGCCGTCTCGCCCGACAACATAATGGCATCAGTGCCATCCAGGATAGCATTGGCTACATCGCTGGCTTCGGCACGGGTGGGACGCGGGTTGCGAATCATTGAATCAAGCATCTGGGTGGCGGTGATAACCGGCTTGCCGACTTTGTTAGCTTCCCGGATCAGCCGCTTCTGGGCAACCGGCACGCGCTCTGCCGGAATCTCGATCCCCAGATCGCCGCGGGCCACCATGATCCCATCCGCCGCCGAGATAATCTCCTCGATATGGGCGAGCGCTTGCGGCTTCTCGATCTTGGCAATGACCAGTGCGCGTTCACCTTCCGGGCAGCAGTCAGCAATCGGCTTCTTTAACTGGTGCACGTCTTCAGGCTGCCGCACAAAAGATAATGCCACCAGATCAACCCCTCTTGACAGGGCAAATTCCAGGTCTTCTCGATCTTTCTCGGTAACTGCCGGGACAGGTAGATTGGTTCCAGGCAGGTTGATCCCCTTATTGCCCTTGATCACCCCACCGGTAACGACCTCGCATAGGATATCAAAGTCAGACGTTTCAAGTACGGAGAGTTCAATCAGGCCATCATCGATTAAGATAGGTTCTCCGGGCTTTACATATTTGGGCAGGGATTTAAATTGAAGGGGGATTGTGGCGCAGATATCGCCGGAGTCTTCCCGGTGACCGATAACATCCTCAGCGGTGAGCTTGATCCGCTCACCCGATCTAATCGGGACCCCTTCCTCCACGACTTTGTCCACGCGAATTTTGGGGCCTTGCAGGTCAGTCATGATCGCAACCGGTTTTCCGACAGCGGCGGAAGCTGCGCGGATCCGGTCGATATTTTCGCTGTGTTCTTCCCGGTTGGCATGGGAGAAGTTAAGCCGGGCGACGTTCATTCCGGCTTTGATTAGTTTTTCCAACATTTCAGGCTCACGCGATGCGGGCCCAACAGTACACACGATTTTTGTGCGGATATGTCTTTCCATGATTTTCCTCGTTACGCTTTAAGTGGAACTAGATAATCGTTATAAACCTTTGGTTTTCGAAACCTTGTCTAATTCCTATGCAGTTGGGCTATAAAAATCTATCGTCTGGCCCAACTCAATCAACTCAGATAAAAGAAAACTCTCTGCAATTGTAACCCAGTGAGAACAATTTTAGAACACTAATCGACTTAACGGTATTATAAAGTCCCGCATATGAAAGGAAGGTATATAGGTGTCAAATCACGACGGCAATGAAAAATCTCCCATTCCCGAACTGCTCGAAGCACTGCGCCATGCCGATGATCATATCCGCGAGGCAGCAGCACGGACCTTGAGGCGAATGGGAAAAGAAGTGCTTCAGATCCCACTGGAGAGTTTACACAGCAATGATCCGGCTCAACGTAGCAATGCCGCCTGGGAATTAGGTATGATCGGTCTGGCGGCTGCCGTACCGGATTTACTGACAGCCCTCTACGATTCAGACGATAATGTCCGCTGCAATGTTGTCTGGGCATTGGGGAACATTGGCGATGGGGCAGCCGTGCACGATCTGATCGGGGTACTACCGGACAGCAGTGTTGATGTGCGGCAGTCAATCGCCTATGCGCTGGGCAAGATCGGAGAGAACGATGCACTCCAGCCCCTGATCGGTTTGCTCCGTGAGGATGAGAGCTGGCGTGTGCGAGTGGCGGCGGCCAAAACATTGGGACAATTAGGAGATCGTTTAGCGGTTGATGCGTTGAAAGCAGCCCTGCGCGACTCAAACAGCAAAGTGCGCCGTACCGCGGCAAACGCGATCCATCAGCTTGAATAGGGGAAGCCATGACCACCCAACATCGCTGTGAGTGGGCCGGATCAGACCCGCTCTATATCGACTATCACGACAAAGAATGGGGCGTGCCGGTGCATGATGACCGGCTTTGGTTCGAGTTCCTGGTGTTGGAAGGAACTCAGGCCGGGTTAAGCTGGATCACCATCTTGCGTAAACGCGATCATTACCGGGTGGCATTTGATAATTTCCAACCGGAGATCGTCGCTAATTACGGCGAAGACAAAATACAGGCGCTTCTCTTAAATCATGGCCTGATCCGCAACAAGCTCAAAATCCGGGCTGCCGTTCAGAATGCACAGGCGTTCCTGAATGTGCAGGAATCATTCGGCAGCTTCGATGCGTACATCTGGCAGTTTGCCGGTGGGCAGACTATTCAAAATTCATGGGAAACATTGCAAGATATACCGGCCATCACTCCCGAATCTGAAGCCATGAGCAAAGACCTGAAGCAGCGCGGCTTTAGCTTCGTTGGACCAACCATCTGCTATGCCCTGATGCAAGCCGCCGGTATGGTGAACGATCACATCACGAGCTGCTTCCGGTATAAAGAACTTTTATGAAATTATTCCTGGCTTCGCAATCAGTCCGGCGGCGCGAACTTCTGTCGCTGCTGGGTATCGAATTTGAGATTATCGTCACACATACAGATGAACAGCGTCACCCCGGCGAATCTCCATTAGATTACGCCAACCGTCTAAGCCGAGAGAAAGCACAGGCCGCCGCCAACATGCTCGATGGGGAGGCCCTGATCATCGCTGCCGATACCATCGTCGTCAACGGTGATGAAGTGCTGGGTAAACCGGTCGATGTGGCAGATGCACGGTCTGTCCTGCTCAGATTGCGAGATCTCCATCACCACGTTTACACCGCCGTCACCCTGCTTGATACGGTGACAGGGCGGAGGCTGTCCGAATGCGCCATCAGCCCGGTCAAGATGCGTCCCTATACCAATGCTGAGATGGATGCCTATATCGAGACCGGCGACCCATTTGATAAGGCCGGGTCTTATGCCATTCAGCACCCTGGCTTTCATCCGGTGGAAGCGTTCGAGCATTGTTTCGCCAATGTGATGGGATTCCCACTGTGTCATGTCACCCGGATGCTGGGGCAATGGGGGATCACGCCGTCTCGGAACGTCCCCTCAACTTGCCAGGCTGCTCTGACTTATGCCTGCCCGGTTTACGAGCGTATCCTTTCCAATCACCATAATGGATAACAATTCTGCACTCCACACCGCGCTGATCGATTGGTTTGAGGCGAACAAAGCCGATCTCCCCTGGCGGCGCACCAAAGACCCTTACGTGATCTGGCTGTCGGAGATCATGCTCCAACAGACGCAGGTTACGACGGTGATCCCATATTACCAGCGTTTCGTCGAGTGCTTCCCGACCGTGCAAGACCTCGCCGCAGCATCGCTCGATGAGGTGTTGAAACTGTGGGAAGGGCTGGGGTATTACAGCCGTGCCCGCAACCTGCATCGCGCGGCGCAAATGGTGGTTGAAGAGCTTGGCGGAGAATTTCCACAGAATGCGGAGAGACTCCAGGAATTACCCGGCGTAGGGCGTTATACAGCAGGAGCAGTCGCCAGCTTTGCCTTTGGGGAGAATGTCCCGGTGCTGGACGGTAACGTGATCCGCATCCTGACGCGGGTGTTTAATATCGAGGATGATGTCGCCCAATCCGCTACCAAACGAGCTTTATGGGAACTCGCGGAAGAAATTCTTCCTAACGGGCAGGCGGCATCCTGGAACGAAGGCTTGATGGAGCTTGGCCGCCGGATATGCACCCCGCGATCACCTCAGTGCGAATCATGTCCGGCAGCGGACCACTGCCGGGCATATCAGGCAGGCGTACAGACTCAGCGCCCGGTCAAAAGCCCGAAGGCCAAAACGCCGCACTATGATGTCACTGCCGGGGTGATCCGGCGGGATGATGGCCGGTTCATCATCGCACAGCGCCCGCTTAATGGAATGCTGGGTGGTCTGTGGGAATTTCCCGGCGGAAAGCGCGAGCCGGGCGAATCGCTGCCTGAATGTCTACGCCGTGAGATTCAGGAGGAGCTGGGAATTGATATCCGGGTTGGGCCACAAATCGCAACGGTGAAACACGCTTACACGCATTTTCGGATCACATTGTTTGTTTTCGAATGCGAACATGTCAGCGGCGAACCCCAGGCGATTGAATGCGCCGATTGGATTTGGGCCACACTTGACGACCTGGGCCGGTATGCCTTCCCCTCAACCGACCAACAAATTATCGACCTGCTGCGTAAAGGTGGCGGTCAATTGAGTATGAACTTAGACTGATCGCCGCTCACGGAGTTTGTGCAATCCGGTCCCGTTAGGGCATACTGTGTGGGAATTCTACGCGGCAGAAGGGAAAGTATCGTGGATTATCCTGAAGAAGACGACATTCTTGAACCTGAAGAAATCGAAGCTTATTGTGTCCATTGCAAAGAGAAGACCTTCATGCAGAATCCCCAACCGGTCTGGACGCGGCGGGGCGCTCCCGGCACACGCGGCGAGTGTGAAGTCTGCGGAAATACCGTCTTCCGCATGGGGCGCACCGAGGCGCACCATAATCTCAGCAAACCCGATGTGGGCCAGATGCTTGGCGCGCAGTCACAACCCAAGGGAAAAGGCGGACGGAAGCCAAAGGCTCGCTTTGCGGCCTTCATCAATTATGCGCCGGTCGATTTTGAGATCGCCAAGAAATTAGCGGAAGACCTCAGTCGCTCCGGGATTCCGGCCTGGTTTGATGAGACACCTGAAGCGCTTAACCAGGCATGGGCCAGTGGTGTCAACCCCGGCTTATTGGAATGCAGCCATATGGTGGTGGTGCTGTCCCAGGCGGCTGTTGCCGAAGACGCCGTCATCCAGGGTTTACAGTTCTTCAAACAGAATCGTAAGCCAATCGTGGGTGCACAAATTGATGTGGTCGAGCCACCCGACGTTATCCGCCGTAGTCCACGCTTTGACTTTGCAGCCAACTACAAAACGGCCTTCCGGGCCATGCTCCAGGCACTTTCCAGTTAACAATCACGGTTGTTGAGGTAGTTGACCTTCTTGCAGAGGTGGTGGCAGCAGCACCACCTCTGTTGAGATCAGGGCCTGTTGCCCCGAAGCGGGGTTCCCATAGATCGCCAGAAGATATCCCTGCTGCAAATCGCCCAGCGCAATGGCATTCCCTTCGTGATCGCGGAATAAAGTCTCTTCGTCGATTAGAATCGGGCGCGGGCCCCGTTCGGTGAGAACATCAAAACCACCCGGATCAATTCGGGCCAAATGGCCGATCACCTGGGGCGGTTCCGTCAGGCCCGGAGGAAGCTGCTGTGCCACCGGGGCCTGCTGCGGATTTGGCGGCTGACCAGGCGCACCGTTGACCTGTCCACCCGGTTGGTTCGGCCCCTGGTCATTCATGCTCATAATATGACGCTCGGAATATACGCCCAGCCAGAAAACGGCCAGCAGCATAACAACTTGCAACAGAACAACACCGCCAATCAACCGGGTTCGTCTCTTCTTTTCGTCAGCCATCTCCATCACTCCGCATCAAACCATCTTTGTGGTATGTTGAATATAAAACAAGAATCAACAAAGCGACCAGCAGATGGTAAATTAATCCTGCACGATCCTAACTTAAATGAAATATGTTTACAGGATATTGCCAGAGTGTAAAATTTTTGTTATAGACCAAGTCTCCGGGCAACCTTGTCGCCATGCTTATCCTTTTTGATACCAACCCGCTGGACATAGACCCGCGTCGTGGCTGCGTTGACGTGCCCTAAGGCGTCCTGGGTTTCGATCAGGCTGCCGGTTTGGTCGGCGACAATACGCGCATAGGTGTGCCGTGTCTGGTGTAAGTGGATGTGGCTCAAACCGGCTTGCTCTGCGTACTTTTTCAGATTCTTAGCAAAAGCGTGACTGGTCAGTTGCACGCCCGGCTTGAGGTTCGCCCGGTCATGACTTGTCCACAGGGGCGAATCGGGCTTCATCCGATCCAGCCGCCCCGACACGCGAAGATAATCCAGGATAGCATCACGGATACGTTCGTCTATTTCGCGGGTAATGACACTCCCACCTTTTGCCCGGAAGGTAATCGTCGGAGAAAAGCCATCGAGATGAACATTGTCCCAACGGAGCCGCGCCACCTCTGCCCGCCGCAAGCCAGTCAGGAGATAGGTGACAAACATCGCATAATCGCGCTTGCCCACCACACTCCCCGATTCGGCATATTCCCGGATCACAGTTACCAAGGCGCGCACCTCGTCATCGGTTAGCGATTTGGTGCTTTCCGATTGATAAGGCTTAGGCGCTTTGGGACGGGCTGCGGCTACCGGATTGACTATCCGGCCCTTAAATGTCGGAAGATCGCCCAACCAACGATAGAATGATGAGATGCGAGACAGCATCGCGTAGACCGTCCCCTCGGTGAGATCGCGCTGACTCAAAATTTCGTAATACTCTTTTACATCATGAGGGGTGACCTTGTCAGGAGTCTTGCCTACAAACTCAAAAAACTCGCAGACCGGACGAGCTTTATCCCGGAGCAGATCATCGAAGCGTGGACTGCTGTGATCAGTCGTTGCCCGCAGCCACGAGTCGACCGCCTCTCGAACTGCGAAGTCTGATACAATCGCAAGGACATGCTCAACACCTTGTGAAAAGATTATTTCGTGAGGTTCAACAGGAATAAGTGCTTTTTCGTCTGTCATAATGTCTCCCGATCTTTATGGTTACACAACCCAGCCCGAAGTGTAACCATGAATACACCTCCAATGATAGCATGGTCGGGCGCGAATACAAAACTCGATTTATAGTAGATTTTGAATACAGGATACCGCGGAGAAACGAGTGATGAATTTAGCAATCCTACCTGAAGTCTACAGCATCTGCCGCCTTGACCCGGCAGCAGATATTCCCACATGGGCCACACAGAGTGACTTTCACGCTGTTACGCGCACCTCCGATGAACTCTCCATTGTGTGCCCGCAGGTTGACACCCCCACCACCGTACAGTCTGAAGGCGATTGGCGTATATTGAAAGTTGATGCAGTATTGGACTTTTCGCTTACCGGTGTATTGGCTTCTCTTGCAACACCATTAGCAGAAGCAAAGATCAGCATCTTTGCGATTTCCACCTTTGATACCGATTACCTGTTAGTTAAGGCTAATACTTTAGAGCAGGCTGTTAATGCGCTCCAGGCGGCAGGTCATTGTATTAAAGATTAGGACAGGCAATAAAAGGAACCCCGTCAGGAGAAGAAGAGGATCCCAACGGGGTTTTACGTATATCCCCGACACAACAGGTTGTAGTAAATGAGGAGGTTTCTACATCGAATAAATCGTCCTGTTTGCTGCGCTGCCGACAAACGTTCATAAAACGATGGGGCAGTTTAACAACATCTTCGCCGGGAACATCGCCCGGCTGACCGACTTGAAAGATCAGCCAGGCCATCCATACAAATTTTTCTACCAACGTCCCCCATTCAACTATTTTTTCAGACCTCGACGCAGGTAGCTGTGCATGATTACTGATGCGACAATAATCAAGCCGTAGATCAACTGTGTCCAGAAACCGGTCAAACCGATGGCGACAGTAGCAGCTTCGATAGCACCGATGATGAAAGCCCCGATAAAGGTTCCGAAGATCGTACCGGTGCCACCAAATACAGATGTCCCCCCCAAAAAGACTGAGGCCAGGGTGCGCAGCAGATAACCATCGCCCAGGCTCGGCCAGAAATAAGTCACGTACAGACTGGCGACTACCCCGGCAAAAGCTGAGATCAACCCGATCAACGAGAAGATGATGATGCGCACTCGACCGGCATTGACCCCCATTAAGCTGGCGGAGTTTTCATTGTCACCGATCAAAAATACATGGGATCCAAAACGGTGCCGGTTGAGCAGCACCCACATGGCTACTGCTACAATAAGCAGCCAGGCCATCTGCATAGGAAAGACGCCCCCAACTTTACCAACCAGAACCGGGTGCAGTAAGGAGTCTTTGGTATATCCCAGCGAGCCGCTTCTTCCTTCTGAGAGCACCAGGACAGCGCCTCTCCAGAAGAATTGGGTACCAATTGTTGCCACCAGGGAAGGTATCCCAAACTTCACCACGATTACGCCATTCAGGAAGCCCGCCGCAAGCCCAATCAGCAAGGCAGCAATAAAGGCCAGCGCAATGCTGCTTGTCGCATCATAGGCTATGATAAAGGCCACCATACCGATTGCCATAATAGATGTGAAGGATAAGTCCATTTCCCCCGCAATAACCGCTAATGTGAGCGGCATTGCCATGATAGCAAAGAAGGGGATGGTGGACATAAACGCGTAATAGATTTGCGGGGCAAGGAAGGTGTCAGGCGCAGAGATAATGAAGAAAATCCATAGCAAGATAAAAACAGCCAGAATACCAAGTTGGGTGCCATTGGCCCGGATAAACTTAGCCAAAGTCGGCGTTTCCCGGTATGTTTGTGTTACTTCTGTATCGGTCATTATTGTTATTACCCCTGGCTGAATTCCTGCTCAACCTTGCCTTCAAAACTGCCTGTTTCGGCAATGCGGTACATCTTATCCATAAGATCTTCCAATGTAATCTCCGAGGTCTTGAACTCCCCGGCTACCGTACCCCGGTCGATTACGACGACGCGGTCAGCGACAGAATACACATGGAAAATATTGTGGTCAATGAAAACCGCTGATTTACCCGCGTTCTTGATACCATGCACGAAATCGATCAATTTTCGTGTTTCCTTCAAAGATAATCCCATTGTGGGCTCATCTAAGATGATAATATCAGCATCGAAATACAGGGCACGCACAATAGCCACCCCCTGTTTCTCCCCGCCCGAAAAGGTTTCAATCGGAGAGTCAGGGGTGACGGCACTGGAGGTAAACCCCATCGATTCAATCATCAGGCGATGGGTTTCGGCCTTCATGGTCTTGATATCCATAAAGCCCAATGCATTACTCAATTCCCGCCCCAGAAAGATATTGCGCCACAGCGTTTGAAGTTCTGCCAGCGCCCGTTCCTGGTAAACGGTCTCAACTCCCAGCTTCCTGGCTTTAGGAACGGTCAGGTTATCAACCTTCTTGCCGTTGAAATAGATTTCACCAGTGGTAGGTTGGTGATAGCCGGTGAGAATCTTGATAAGGGTTGATTTGCCTGCCCCATTATCACCCAACAGACCGACCACTTCATTTTGCCCCAGCTTGAAATTGACATCTCGCAAAGCTTGTACTTCGCCAAAGGATTTCGAGACGTTTTTAAGTTCTATTCGATATGTTGTCATCACAGTTGCTCCGTAGGAGCGAGGGCCAATCAATGAAAACAACTTCTATCATCGATTGGCTCTCGCGATATCCACCTATCAGCAACCTGCTGGATGTTATCCAGCAGGCGCGACAGGTAGACCACTACTAACGAATTTGTTCTTCGACGAGAGCTTCAAGCAGATCCACGTTATCTGCATGGGCAAAGCCTGCGCCGGTGTTGACGTGCAAACCGGTGAAGGCATAGTTGTCAGTCAGGCAGATTTGCAGGACGGCCAGATAGCCTTGCAGCCACTGCTGCTGGTCGATCACCAGGTCAGTCCATCCGCCATTGATCGCTTCCACGGTGGCCGGGGAGAGGTCAAAGCCAGCGGCATAAACATCATCGGGGCCAAAGCCAGCGGCGGTCAGGTAGGTCTCAAGGGTAGCTGTCAGTGCGCCATGATCGGTCACGACCAGTTTAACGTCCGGGTTAGATGAAGCATAACCAACGAAAGTGGGGACGCCAGCCGCTGCGTCAGCGTTGGTGGCATCATCGATTTCCAGGTAGTCAACAACGAGGCCAGCATCTTCGAGGGCATCAATCACACCCTTGGTACGCTCACCACGTCCGGCCTGAGCCAGCAGACCCCAAACCATCGCCCGGTCGCCCTCAACCAACCCAAAGCGGTTAACGGCTTCCTGACCAAGTGCATAACCGGCGTCATAGAGAATCGCGCCGACATAGCCAAAGCCAGCAGAGCCGTATTGAGCCTGCAGTTCGGGCAGTTGGGTATTCATGCTGGTCACAATGATGCCCTGTCCTTCAGCCTCTTCAACCAGGGGTGCGAATGCCTCATCACCCGGGTGGCCCATGATGGCGATCCCGTCCGGGTTGGTAGCCATAGCTTCGGCGAACTGTGTGATCATGCTTTCCGGGTTCCAGTCGGACCAGACA
The DNA here is from genome assembly GCA_050288085.1 of Anaerolineae bacterium. Taxonomy (GTDB): domain Bacteria; phylum Chloroflexota; class Anaerolineae; order Aggregatilineales; family UBA3940; genus JBNKDD01. The sequence goes on along the minus strand of JBNKDD010000001.1, from coordinate 15,616 downwards.
TATTCGACATTTGCGCCCAGGTCTTCGGCAGCCTGTAAAGCACCGTTATAGACCACAGTGGCGAATGGGCCACCGGGAGAACCGCCAGGGAAGAACACGATATCAGTGTTTGAGCACCACTTCGCGCCTTCAGCCATCTCTTCGGCAGGTTCTTCTACTGCTGCCGCTTCCGCTTCTGCTGCTGCCGCTTCTGCTGCGGCTAAATCAGCCTGAGCAGATTCCAGGGCCGCTTCGAGTTCAGCAACATCTGATTGACCGGCTTCCTCTGCTGCCGCCAGTGCAGCCTCGGCGTCAGCTAATTCGGCTTCCAGGTCATCGATCCGTCCTTCATCAACAACGGGAGCAGCCGGTGCACAGGCTGCAAGTATCAAGCCTAAAACCAGTGCCAGACTGAGGCTCAATAACAGTTTTTTGCTAGTCATGATCTTCTTTCTCCTTATGTATGAGCAAGTTGAAAAGGATACATGAGACGTGAACTAATTCCGATTAAGCACCTCCTTGGATTTGCCTTACTGACCATATACGTTGGTGTAACGATGATGTAGTTTGGCAACGTCCTCATCGGAAATTTCGTCAGGCTGCCCCATCTGAAGGGCTATCCATACCGTCCGGGCAATTTCTTCCACCATCACGGCTGCTTTGACGGCAGCTTCTCCCGTTGGCCCAACGGTAAATACGCCATGATTCTTTAATAGGACGGCGGGGCTATCACCGATTGATTCTATTACAACTTTACCAATAGCCTCACTGCCGATCAGGGCGAAGCCGCCACACGGGATCGGCCCGCCAAATTCGTCGGCGTGTCCGGTAAGATAAACCGGAATCTCACGTCCTAGAGCAGCGAATGCGGTAGCATGCGGAGAGTGTGTATGCACAATGCCATTAAGGTCTGGCCGGTGGCGGTAGATATAGAGATGGCTGGCAGTGTCAGATGAGGGTTTCAGATCACCTTCAATAATTTTGCCATCTGCGTCTACAACGATCATGTGTTCGGGCTTCATGTTTTCATAACGAACCCCAGAGGGTTTGATAACAACATAGCCGCTTTCAGTATCACGGATACTGACATTTCCCCCCGTCCAACGGACGAGATCGTTCTTGGGGAGTTCTTGATGTAAGTCTACTAAATGTTCTTTAATTGTTTCGAGCATATTACTTCCTCGCATGCTTAGAATAAAGCTTTTACTTCAGTCCGTCAACGGCAGCCTGTTCAATGGCAAAGCCTTTCTTGTAGCGTTCCATGAACATTGTAAAACCATCGACATCTTTCTGATCTGGGGCTATCGTTATGCCACTTTCACCCGCAAAAACTTTGTCGGTGAGATAGGCTTCCAGGGGTTCATTCCCTGCCTTGAGAAGCATATAAGAAGCAAGCAGCGCAATCCCCCATGCCCCACCTTCTCCGGCAGTCTCCATCACAGAAATGGGAACATTCATCGCTGCTGCCATTATTTTCTGTCCTACTTCCGGCGTCTTGAAGAAACCACCATGTCCGAGAACCTGGTCAATTCCCGCCTGCTCCTGTTCAAAAAGAATATCCAGGCCAAGTCTCAATGCACCGAGCGATGAGAACAGGTTCACCCGCATAAAGTTCGCAAGGGTAAAGTGGCTCTCCGGGGTGCGGACAAATAGAGGTCGTCCTTCCTCCAGATGCACAATATGCTCGCCCGAAACATAATTGTAGGCCAGCAGTCCACCGCCATCTGGATCACCTGTTAGTGCCTGTTGGTACAGCACTTCAAACAGTCTCGATTGATCGATTTCTATTCCAAGGGCATCGGCGAATTCTTCAAACAGGCCAACCCATGCATTAAGGTCAGATGTGCAGTTGTTGCTATGCACCATCGCCACAGGTTTACCGGTCGGAGTCGTCACCATGTCAATTTCGGGATACAGCTTCGACAGAGCCTTCTCCAAAACAATCATGGCAAAGACAGATGTTCCGGCTGAAACATTACCCGTTCGCTCTGCCACGCTGTTAGTTGCGACCATGCCTGTGCCCGCGTCGCCCTCCGGTGGGCAAAGTGGGATACCGGCTTGTAGCTGCCCGGTAGGATCAAGCAGCTTTGCGCCCTCTTCGGTAAGAACGCCAGCTTCTTCTCCCGCTACAAGGACTTTGGGCAGAATATCCTGGAGTTTCCAGGGGACATTTTCCGCCTTGACCCGCTCATTATATTGTTCGATCTTGCTTTCATCATAGTCGTTTATCGTGCTGTCGATGGGGAACATTCCTGATGCTTCCCCAACCCCCAGCACCTTTTGCCCCGTCAGCTTCCAATGGACATAGCCTGCCAGTGTCGTCTGATGACTGATATCCTTGACATGCGGTTCTTTGTTTAATATCGCCTGGTGAAGGTGGGCAATGCTCCAACGTTGGGGAATATTGAATTGGAACAGGTCTGTGAGTTCTTCTGAGGCCTGGCCGGTAATGGTGTTTCGCCAGGTCCGAAACGGGACAAGGAGGTTTCCGTCTTTATCAAATACCAGGTAGCCATGCATCATGGCGCTGAAGCCAATAGCACCGATGACCTTGAGCTGTGTGTTGTAATTCTTCGCTACCTCGCTGCTGAGTTCCTGGTAACTCTCCTGCAAGCCTTTCCAGACATCTTCGAGGCTGTATGTCCAGACACCATTCTCATAACGGTTTTCCCACTCATAGCTCCCGGATGCGATGGGTACATGATTCTCATCTACTAACACCGCTTTGATACGAGTTGAGCCTAACTCGATGCCAAGAGCAGTCTTCCCGTCCTCAATCGCTTTTTGGATATCATTTTGAGCCATTTTCATCTCCCTGATTTGAATTCGCTCTACCAGTCTCTCAATCCCAGGATTTGCAGACCGTGACAGGAATAATGGAAAGTGACATCAGGTTTCAGGTTGGTAATTTCCAGCCCATCAATGCTCCGCACTGTCCAGGTATATCCATGCTTCTGTCCTTTGTAATCAACGTGGATGATATGCACTGCACCGGGCAGTTGGGTTGCGTAAGTTGGTGGAGGCTTTTCGATAGCAACGATTTGGGTCATACCTGCAACCTATGTATATTGCACGATTAGCAAATCCGATGGGCCACAGCCAAATGCTTCAACTATTATCCCCTGTTTCAGGGAGCTAAGTCAACGACGCGAATAGTAACATCTGGCGGTTTAATCACAGCTCTCTCAATATCGGAGAGCTGTTAATAGTAGGTAGAGGATGGAAGCAATAGGCAGGCCAGATGTTTTGCGCTCGCCGCATCTTATCATCCCCCCGTACCATGCTAAACATGGTACGGGTAGGATGACTTTGCTAGCAGCAGTTACATACATGGCACTGCCGGATCGACCGCTACACGTCTATCGCCTTCTGCCACACTGGCAAACTCATGCTCCAATACAAGGGGAGGGAAATTGATTTATGCGTCGTGGTAGTAAACACCCCATCCCAGGTATTTCGAGAATGCCTCATTTAAGCCAGCAGCGACCAGTGATGGATTAACGGCCACATGGTGCTCAAAGCCATTCTCGCAGATGTACTTTAGAAGTTCCTGATAGCGCGGTATCTGGACGACGCCATAGCCGCCAAAGGTGTCGATTGGATCGGCGGTCATTTCACCCTCACCAACGTAGGCAGCAACGCGACCGTTCAAATCATCGGTGGATACGCGGCAGTAGGTAAACGGCTCTGCCCGAAGACGGCCAACGACCGTACCAAATGTATTCTCTTTACCGACTGAACCCGCAATGATCTCCTGGTAATCCATCACCGGGATGTCCTCAATGAACATGTCCTTCGGAAGGTTGGAGCAGTGGAAGATGACTCCCTTGTCCGGATCATTGCCGTAGTTGTTGTTCCAATCGACGATAGCGCTGGGTTTGCCTGATGCAAGCACCAGGGCATACATACCGACCACCCCTGCGATATCCGTCTCGCAAGCGCTGGGCATCAGGGAGTTGCTCATCATACTCATGATGGTGCAGGGCACCACGCCGTAGAATTCTTCCATAGCTGTCCAGCACTGAATCGCGCTGGCGTCAAGCTCCATATCAGCCATCCAGCGGTCAACGGTGAACCCCAGCTTGGCGATCTTGAGGAGTGCATCATCCGGGATACCCTGAGTGGGCACATACGCCTTGATCTCTTCAAGTTTGTTGGCAACACCGGCATCGCCGTCTTCCAGGCCATTGATCCAGCCGAACAGTTCATACAGGTCCAGGGTCTCAATCGAGATGCCGGTCCGTTCGAGTAACTTTTCGCTGTAACGCACCGTCTTGAAGGCTTCAGGGCGGGCACCGATTGCGCCGATACGGGCATTTTTCAGGCCGCGCACCACGTGGCAGATACTGAGGAAGCGCTGCAAATCTACCTTAAAGTCGTCACTGAGCGGGTCAACCGTGTGCAGGTCCGTCAGGGAGTATTTGATATCATATTGACGCAGATTGTTGCAGGCTGACATCTTTCCGCAGAAAGCATCGCGCCGGTCGGCAATCGTCATTTTCTCTACGTTGTCAGGGAATGCCTGGATTAACACAGGAACATTCAGGTCTGCGAAACGGAGAGAATTGGCAATAGCGCGCTCATCACCAAAGTTGGGCAGTGTGACGATAACCCCTTCAATATCATCTCTATTTTGTCTGAATAATTCCCCGCACTTACGCGCATCTTCCAATGACTCGACACTGCCAAACGGCGTATCCTCTGGAGTGAGGGTGATCACATTCAGTCCTTCTGCTTCGAGAACATCCAGGACAGTTTGTCTACCCGTTTCGCAGAGGTGATCGGGGAAGAACCCCCGGTTGCCAACAATAAGTCCAATTGTAGTTTGTTTCATGAATACGCCTCCTTGCGCCCTAAAAGACACCAGCTAGGTTAAGTTATACACCATCGGAATCTGCCAGAGAACAGAATCCGGTTTAGACGCGTAGTTTGAACTAAAAGAAAACGGGCCGTCTCTGCCAGTTTTATGAACTGACCAAAACTATAAAGCATGAAGGACCAATTACGATCTAGTCAGGCTCGGCTTGCTCGTTTATAGATCGGTGATGTTAATAGCATTGAAAAGGCCGCTGCTTATCGGTTTCCACACTCAACAGGACATGCAGGTTGGTCACGTCAGTTGGAACCACCACCTCGGTCGGCCATTCCGCCGTTCTGTTTTCTGGTGGGGTAATCGGCACAGACACAGCTTTGATAAAGTCCGAATATGATGCCATCCAAGCCAATTACAGGCGGAAGACCAGTGTGAACATAGGTGTTATATTCGCCAGAGTTGGTCGTTTGCCAGTTGAACAGCAAACCGGTATCAATGCGTTTAGCTCCGACCATCTCAAGAATGCAGTCATTGATGATCGTGATCTTAAAACATCTGCGGGTTGAATCAGGTACTCGACAGGTGCAGTGACTGGGCATTCCAGGCCCTGAACAACATTGTCGAGCTCTAACTCAAACGTGCCATCGCCCTTGTTTGCTTCCTGCTCTTAGTAGTTATGCTCGCCGGTAAAGCAGACATAGTCGATGGAGATCGTCGCACCAGATACAGCTTCTGCTAATACAATGTAATTGCAGTAGTGCAGCCTATCCTGCACCGGTTACAACCTTATAAAAGATAGAACTTCGAGCTTAAATCCGAATTAAATGGAAGTTCTGAAACTATCTTCTGACTCATGTTTGTTTACTAAAAAGCTGTTTCCGGTTCAGGAAATCAGCTCATTCAAATGCGCAGTTATTGAGTTGAATTCCGGCCAAGTTTGACATTTGATTATAAGGAACGGAATGGGGAATTGCTGATCGGTAATATCACTGGAATTCATAATCCCCTGCCTCTCTATAGCGGTTGCCCTCTTTTATATGAATGTATAAAATTCATCATAATATCACCGCTAACGATACCGTTATCGTTACCATTTTACGATGAAAAAATAAAAGTGTCAAGAAATTCTGGAATGCTGTAACACTGGACGCGCCCGGTTCCGATGAAAATTGCACCAAAACTCTAGCCGCTCGAATCAGCTAGATCAGGCATAACCATGCGGCTAAAAACTGTAGATTTGAGCTGACAAAGCGCCCATGTCTACAGATGTTGACAAAGTTGAAAAACTGCATTAATCTGTGGACAGAACCGTTAACGTTAACGGCGAATACCAGCGATCTGTCAAGAATTCTGGCTTATTTGGTTTAAATCTTACAAAAGTTAAAGTTGGGTTTCTGTGACGAGAATTACTATAAAGCATGTCGCTGCGCGGGCAGGCGTTTCGACAATGACAGTGTCACGTGTGCTAAATAACCGTCCTGATGTTTCTGCTGAGACACGTAAGCGTGTCCAGGCGATTATAAAGGAATTAGGTTATGCGCCTAATATGGCCGCTCGAGGATTAAAGGGGCGAAGCCGTACATTAGGTGTTGTTGCAACGGGTATTGAATACTATGGCCCTTCACGGACTCTAGCCAGTATCGAGAGACGGGCCAACGAATTAGGATTATCACTCCTGCTCAACCTTATCACAAACCCCGAAGAAGACAGCGGAGAGGATGCACTCACCAGTCTACTTGCACACCAGGCCGAAGGAATCCTTTGGGCTGTCCCAGAAATTGGGGACAACTGTGAATGGTTATGTGAGCGAGTGCCAAAGATTAACACCCCTGTAGTCTTCCTTAATATGGAACCACGCCCCAACTTATCAATGTCCGCTGTAGATAACTTCCATGCGGCCAAACTGGCAACCAAGCATCTCGTTGAGCAAGGTTACCAGCATATCGGGATCATCACCGGCCCATTAACCTGGTGGGAAGCCCAACAGCGTCTAAAGGGATGGGAGTCCGTACTACGTGAGAATGGCATGACTGAGGATATCGACAAGTTGATCACTCATGGGGATTGGGCACCCGCCAGTGGAGAGGCCGGTCTTCTGACCCTTCTGGATAAAGCTCCTTCTCTGGATGCCGTTTTTGCCAGTAATGACCAGATGGCGCTCGGCGTTCTGAAGGCAGCCAGAGAAGCCGGTTTGAATGTTCCAGAAGACCTGGGTGTTATAGGAATGGACGATATTCCTGAATCGGCATTTTTTTCCCCGCCGCTGACAACAATCAAGCAGGGCCTCTCAGAGATGGGGTCTACCACCGTTAACATGCTGAACGAACTAATCGAAGCTAAGGATATCGGTGAGCAGGTCAAACCCTTTACCCGCTGGATAACCCCCCAGATTATCATCAGGAAAAGTTCTTTGCGTTGTTCGGGTGGTATGTAGAATAAAACAGAGTTTAAAAAGCAGCAACTCCTATAGCCAAATGCCATAGGAGTTGTTTGTATTTACGGGTAATTTGCTTTTCTTTTATTCGTAATCTAAAACTTCACGGACGGTGAGTTGTGCGGCACTGCGTGCCGGGGCCAAACTGGAACCAACCCCGATCAGGCTAACGATCAGCAGCCAGATGATCAATCCGATATACGAATACTGGTAGCTCAGTTTGGTTTCCAGAACCGCCCGGACGACAGCGCCGGCCAGGGCCAGACCGACTGGCCCGGAGAGGAGAGCCGCTAATATCCAGCTCATCAGGCCAACTGTGATCCCCTCTACCACGACCACTTTGCGGACGGCATCGGTCGAAGCACCAACCGCCCGCAGCACGCCGATCTCGCGGGTGCGTTCTAATACATTGATCCCCATCGTCCCGGTCAGGCCCAATCCACCAACAATCGCCAGCAGCGCAGCCATAATAACCAGCACAATCAGGATGATGTTGAAGACAGAAGTGAAATTAGAGAAAATCGCGTGACTGGTTTGAGCTTTCTCAGTACTTAATCCGGCATTATCAAAGCGTTCTTCGAGCAGTTCCCCGATCTTATCCTGTTGAGCCGGGGAACTGAGTGCTTCCGCGCTTGCCCGCACCCGTACCACATTGGCTTCGTTTGGCCGGTCGGTGAGCCGTGCAAAAGTATCGTAATTCATATAGATACGTGCGCCCGTCAGATGCTTGGATAAGACACCAACAACCTCGTAGGTGCGTTCCTTATCATCAAACTTAATGACAATCTCGCTGCCAACACCAATACCGGGTTCATCTTCCAGGAAGTCTTCATTAATGACGACCTGAGTTGTATCCTCCGATTGCAGCCATCGCCCGCCTAGCAGTTTCGGGTCAATGGTAATTGAATTGTAGGGCAGTCCGACCAGTTCCAGATCTTCACTTTCGCTGCCATCATCATGCACCAGCACGCCAGTGGTACTGCTCCACCCCTCAGCAATAGTTACGCCGGGGATGCGCAGCGCTTCACGTTCAACGGTTCGGATGTTAGCCCCACTGGGAATACGTAGTGAAGCATCGTAGTTAACGTAGTATTCCATCTCGTTGATATGGCGAGTCAGCGAAGCCCGCGTACTGAAGACGGAGACAAACATCGCCCCGGCCAGCGTCAACGTTACCAGGGTGAAAGCCAACCGGGCTTTATTGCGAAAGGTATTCCGCAGAGAGAGCATCACCGGTGGGCTGAGATTGCGGATTTTGACCAGCAGTTCCTCGACCGGGCCGCGCTTCCCCTCACCACTGAGGCCATACTGGTAAATCGCATCGTAGACGGAAATGCGCGTCCCGCCGACGATTGGGAACAAGGCTACCCCAACGGGCATAAGCAGTCCGGTTGCAGCCTGGAGTAGAACTATTTGCCAGGAGAGATCAACGCGGGTTACATCAAAGTTTAAAACATCACCCGCAATAGCTCCCAATCCCCAGGCTCCCAACAAGCCAACGGGGAGAGCAAACAACAATCCCAATAAGCTAAAGACTGTCACATAAGTGACATACATCTCGATGATCTGTTTGCGGACGGCCCCAACAGAACGCATGATTCCGATCTGCTTGATCTGCTGGACAAGAATGGCCGAGATAGTATTAACAACCAGCCCCCCGCTCAGGAAGATAGCCATAACACCCATGACCTGTAGAATGAGCAGGAAGCCCTTGATCTGATTCTGTGCCCAGTGTTCTCCCGGATCAGAGCCGATACCTGGAACTTCCATCCGCCCAACGACATAGCCTGCCGGTTCAACCGTACGATCCCGGATCAGTTCACCAACTGCCAGCGTATGGCTGCTATCATCTTTCTCCGAAACAATAACATCCAACCGGTTGAAGTATGGCGCTTCGCCCATCCACTCCAATGTCTCCATCGTGACATAACCGGTTGCCTGGTCTGTGATATTGAAAGGCATAACATACCTGTCATGGACAATGCCCGTGACGGTCAGAGCATAGCGCCGCTCGTTTTCCATCTCAACCGTGATGGTATCTCCCAGCTCAACGCCCAATCCCTTAGCTGACCGGCGCTCAAGTATGATCTCCCTCACTCTGGGGACGGAAGATCCCTGCTCAAGCGTATACTGGTTAACTTCCACATCCTCATAGTCCGGCAGGACATTCAGGGTAATGTCTTCCCAATCACCATAATTACTGTAGACCGAGGCCCCGACCATGCGGCGGGATTGTGCGGCCTCAACTTCGCGCATGGCTTCGACGGCACTGGCTAAGTCATCTTGAAATGGTGAGGCATAAACGTACAAATGGGCGGGGTTTCCCTCTCGATAGGGCCCGTACAGATCTCGTTTGACTATCCGCCCACCGTTATTGATCATGCCAACAGCCGCAACACCCACGGCTATTGAAAGAATCACCAGGAGTGAGCGGGCCTTGTTGCCCCAAATGTCTTTGAGAATCTTAACCCAGCGTGCATGTAATTCCATGAGGTTATTGTGTTTCCTGATTAGTCTACGATTTCCCCGTCGGCCATTTCGAGCACGCGGGAGGCGCGTTCTCCGATTTCTTTATCATGGCTGACGATCAGCAGGGTTTTACCCCGTGCCACCAGATCGGAGAAAATGTTGAAGATCGAATTCGCCGTCTTGGAGTCCAGGTTGCCGGTCGGCTCGTCGGCGACAAGCAGCGGAGGATCATTGGCTAAAGCACGCGCAATAGCAACACGCTGCTGCTGCCCGCCCGATATTTTGGAGGGCGTTTTGTAGGCATGATCGGCAATGCCAACCTGATCCAGGAGATGAAGAGCCCGTTCTTTACGTTCTTTTAGAGGATAGGTGTTGCGAAAGTCCATCGCAATGGTGATGTTTTCAACTAATGTCAGGGAGGGTAGTAGTTGGAAAAACTGGAACACAATTCCCATATTCAGGCCCCGCCACCGGGCAACCTGGTCCTCATTCAGAGCATGGATTTGTGCTCCATCAATGACGATTTCCCCGGTATCAGGCCGGTCAATACCGGTAATCATGTTGATCAGGGTCGATTTTCCGGCCCCTGACTTGCCAACGACGGCTACAAACTCACCATCGCGAACTTCTAAGCTGACACCTTTCAGCGCGGGGTTTTCACTAGAGCCATTTCGATAGACTTTGGTGAGATTGTTGATCTGAATAATTGGTTGGGAAAGTTTAGTCTCAAGTGTCTGTTTGTATTCGGGTAGTGCCACAGCAGTGTTTAGCATTAGAATTCCATCCCAGTATGTAATTCATCAATTCGTTGATTTATCAACGTTGTGTTGACAAACCAATTTAATCATAGCATCTCAAAATTGTAATTCAATACAAATAGGAGATATTTCACATTTCAAAATCATAACTGTGTTGTATAAACAACATTTATGATCAATATGTTGATTAACCGCAAATCGCAACTTTATCAATACAGCGGTGTTTTATACACAAAGCGTTGACTTATCGACATTGTTGTGCTTAACGTACATAACGTTGACTTATCAACACAGCGTTGATAAAATGATCATAACATGAAACCGGCACACGTCAATATCCAATTACGGCGGAGTGTCGCTTATTCGACAGGGGGCAAAGAAATGTCTAATAAGGAGGAAAAGCTCGATCCACGCGTTGTGCGAACTCGTAAATTGTTACGCCAGGCAGTGGTTGATCTGGTTCCGGAAAAGGGGTTTAGCGCTATTACGGTACAGGACATCACCGATCGGGCTACGCTGAACCGGGCCACCTTTTATTTGCATTATCAAGATAAAAACGACCTACTCATGGACGTTTTTAACAACATGATAATTAGCGCCGTTCCCGACCCTCCCGCAGAGGGTGCTCAAGGCATTCCCATGTCAAGGCCCATTGTGTCTGTGTTGACCCATGTCGCCGAACACGCCGACTTCTATCGGGCTATATTGGGAGAGGAAGGTGTCCCGTTATTTATGTTCCGAGTTCGGAGTTACATCGAAGATATTGTGCTTAAGTGGTTGAAATTTGGACGTACCAATAGTGATGAGCATCTCCTGGTCTCTCCAGAGATTGCGATTAACTATCTGGGTTCAGCCTACCTGGGGGTAATTGCATGGTGGTTGAATGAGGATATGCCGCTTTCAATAGATGACCTGGCTACACAGCTTGTCAGGCTAACGGCATTGGGGTTTCACCAATCTTTAGGATTGAAATTACCTTCAGCGGTTGAAGCACTCCAACTGGAAAATCAACGGGTAGGCTAGGTAGAGTTGGAAAAAAACATTGCAAGGGCGTATAAGTCGGAATACGTATAGAGATCTCCAGGTGCCTAGCTGGTGAGGCTAAACTTGTGCATAAAATGTGCGTGCTTCCGACTTATCCCATGCTAGTTAGCCCTGCTCAGCGGCTGACAGGGGCTGCCGGGTACTGTATATAACCTGCCTCCAGAACATCCCTTGCAGACTAATACCCCTTTGTCCTTTCTCCACCAGTTCCAACGGTACAAGAACATACTCCGTCAACCACTGTGAAATCATGAAATCAGTATAGCCAGCCAGGGCATTGTCAACAGCTAATACACCCAGTCGTTCACAATATATCTGGTCGTGAGGATTGGCCGGGACAGCCCGGATGTTATGCCTTGGTTGATTGATGAATACCTGAACTGGGGTCTCATCCACATCCCTTGCTTTTAATTCAATAAGGTTTTTTAAGTGGTCAATAAATTCATCCCTTTTAATGGGTTTTCCATCGACCTGATACCCCTTCTCTTCCAAAACAGTTCCGACGCCCTCTGCTACAACAACAAGTGCATGGAGATTGTGGCTGGCTTCTAGCGCACGCTCGTTCCCTTTTACAATCCCTTTCCTACTCTTGTTAATGTGTTCTATGCAGTTATCTAAATATTCCTGAATTTCGGGCAGTTCCATACGGCTGAATACTTCCGGGATAAGCACAAGATCAACATGTCCACTTGCCAGCGTGGCATTCGCTGCGACAAAACCTGATTCTGCGCCAAACAATTCTATTAAACAGATCCTTCTAGTAGATGCTGCCTCAACATGCAATGTATTGATGACCCTTGTAGCTTCCTCTACCGCTGTCCGAAAGCCAAACGACTGCCAAACCCAGAGGATGTCATTATCCATTGTCTTTGGTATGCCAACAATGCTTCGATCGGGATTAGCTACAGCAATCTTGTGTGCAACTTTTAGAGACCCGTCCCCACCAATTACATATAAGATGTCGATATCAAAATACTTCAGTTCCTTAGAAATTACCGCAACCATATCATCGATCTCATTGTCGTCGCGTTTGTTATTAGGATAGTATCGAACATTGCCAAGCCTTGAACCTCCCGTATCCGACCACTCCTCGGTAATAGTGGGAGATAGTTCAATGCGGTTATTCTCCAGATTCACCAAACCTTTAAAGCTATCGTAAACACCATATATAATATCTGTTCCATAAAGATGGTGACGAGTAACAATACTGTGAATTACTCGATGTAGGCCTGGACACAATCCACCCGTAGTGACAATTGCAACGCAAGTCTGATCTGGACAATGGCGTAAGGTTTTTCTTGGCCCGGCCTCAAGGAATGACGGAATCGCACCTTCCTTTTCTTCGAAAGCTTTAAGCTGAGCAAGATTGGCAGTCATCACCATTCGGGCAGCAGGATCACAGAAACGCCCTAGTATTTCTTCGCCCAGTGGGTTTTCAGATTCTCTCTTGCCTTTGACAATCGGAATATCTGTATCCGGGCTCTGTAGACGCTCAAAATAATCTTTCTCATACTTAATTGCCCCTGGTTTGCCAACTATTCTGCCCGCCATAGTATCGCTCCCTTTCAGTGCGCAGTAAGGCCCCTAGGATAACAAGAGTTGAGAAGACTCAACCCTAGCTTGATGCAGCTTAACATTCAGATCGCAGATGGAGGTAGATGAACTTAGAAGCCCCCAGCTTCAGATGCAAGAGTAGCCACCATTATCTCAATCAACGACCTTGACCGGCGTTCCGACCGGTGCCCAGTTATAGAGCCATTCGGCCTCCGGTGTCCGCATATTGACGCAGCCATGACTCATCGGGTTGCCGAAGTTCTCATGCCAGTAAGTCCCGTGCAGGCCATATCCCCGGTAAAAATACATTACCCAGGGCACGTTGGGCAGATCATAGCCCGGCCCGGTCATGCGCTGCGCCTCATACTTGATATAGATATGGAAATCGCCCCGCACAGTAGGCGTACCTGGAAGCCCGGTTGACACCACAAACTCGCGCAGCAATTCCCCATTCTCATAGGCATAGGCTTTCTGCTCAGACAGGTCAACCAGAATTTGTTTACCATCTGCATCCGGGGTCGGAGCTGGTTCCGGCTCCGGTTCCGGCTGTGGAGTGATAACTACACCCTCCGCCGGGATGATAAGCTGCTGCCCGACGTAGATCGTGTCAAAGCTGGCGATCTGATTGGCAGCGGCCAGATCATTCATGGGGATACCATAAGCTGTTGCGATCAGGAACAGGGTATCACCGCGCTGCACGGTGTAAGTAGCAGGCGGGCGGGGATCGGTGGGGGTAGCGGTCGCCTCAATTGAAGCCAACTGGATATCAAGGGATACCGGGATTCGAATCTCCTGCCCGGCCTGTACCTGCCGGGAAGAATTCAGTTGATTGAGCCGGGCCAGGTCATAAAGCGGAACATTGTAAAACAAGGCCAGGTCAAGCAGTGATTCGCCCGGTTGGACGACATGCACCAACGTAAAATCCTGGGCATCGACCCGGTTGGCTGGCCCTATGAAGATCATTAGAAGAATGGCAGCAAGCCACACACGGCGCATCATGCGGTGGTAATCCCTCCAACTTCTTCTCTATGTTACAGTTGTCCGCGAGTCCACGCCATCCCTAATTGGATCGAATTTCGTTAGAAAAAAGGATTATCAGGATTAGCCCGGTTATGGTGCAGGCAACCGCCACCAGCGTACTGAATCCGATCTGTTCTGCCTGGTAGATGATAGGGGCTAGCTTCACTCCCAACGCATCGCCCAACGCAATCGCCGAGAAATTGGCGGCCATCAACGTGGCTCGTGCGCTAGGAGCCAATTCAGTCATCAGAGAGATCAGGCTGACCAGGCCAAACTCAAATGCCAGGTAAAACAGAAACAAGGCTCCAATGGCAACATAGAAGCTCCGGTTCGCCAGCAAAAACAACAAATAGACGGCAGCCAAAATAGCAAGCGCGATGCCAACCGACCGCCGCTTGCCGATCCGATCCGGGAGGATTCCGGCCAGGACGACTCCACCAATCCCGGCAGCCCCGAAGGCGATTGATACCCAGCCAAGCTGTTCAAGCGAAAAGCCAAAATTGGTTTCCAGCCATGCCCCATGAATCATATTGATGGACTGATAACCAACCGTCATCAGGAAGCCGGTAGCTAATCCGGCCAATGCCGGGGCGCTGGTGATGATATCCCGCAGCCCTTCACCGAGAGAAGGTCGTGATTCGGAGCCTGGGCGATCAAGAGGCAGGATACGCATCACTAATAAAAATCCGCATACCCCCAATACCCCCAACCAGCCAAATGGAGAACTCCAGCCATTACGTGCTATCAACCACCCGGCGAACGGGCCACCCACGATCAAGGCCCCGGAAAAACTCAACTCGGTGATGGCGACCGCGAAGCCGCGCCGTTCGTATGGAACTCTATCGCCGATGTAAGCTTGCAGCGCCGAATCATAGATGATATTGCCCGCCCCGGAGATGATCAGGCCGATCATCAGCGTAAGGTAAGTCGGCCATAATGCGACCAGCACCATCCCGGCGATAAATCCGCCCACACCCAACAGCATGGCAAATTTGCGCCCACGCGAATCGGCGACCGATCCCAGCAGCGGACCAACTGCCCCCAGTGATGAACGGGCCGATATCGCCGTCGAGACTTCTCGGAGACTGACACCCAGTCCACGTGCAATCGCCGGGCCAAAAGGGAAAACCATCCGGTTAGCGATGAACATCACCAGCCGGACGATTGAGAAGCCAACAACCTTGAAGTACAGGCCCGGTGTTGTAGATTCGTTGCTTGGTTCAGAAAGCGGAACAGCTTGTTCGGTATCGATTTCCACGATGATTCCTTGTCTTGTTTATGAGTTGAAGTTGCCAGCCGCATGATCCGCCGCCCGGATTGGTTCCGGCAGCCGGTAGCGAGGCGCACAGCGCAAGACCAGCTCCCGCGTCGTGTCAAGGGTGGCCTTATGTCCCACCGATACATAAATCGGTTTGACATTGGTCCGGGTACGCAGCACCACGCCAATATCCTCACCCTTATCCTTGAGCAGTTCGAACGATCCTTTTTCAGGGGCAAGTTCGCCGTGCTGTCCGATCAGCCAGGTTTTTCCACAGCCGACGGTTG